>JAJTEK010000048.1 GCA_021299695.1 Pirellula sp.
GAATCGATCCGACGATCGAACTCTTCTGCCCCAAACTCCGAACGCCCGTAATCGACCAACGCCCGAGCCACCGGATGCTCCGACTCCAATTCGATCCGAGCGATACTCAGGAGCAACTCTCTCGGGCCGCTCCAGTAGATCACCCGCAGATCACCAAAGGTCAACGTGCCCGTCTTATCCAGACACATCAACCCCGGTTTGGCCAGTCTCTCGAGCGAGTTGCCATCGCGAATCCATATCTTTTCCCTGGCCGCTCTTCCAATCGCTACCGTGATGACCAAAGGTGCTGCGAGTGCAAGGGCGCACGGACAGGCAATCGTCAGAAGCGAGACGGTCCGCTCTACGGATACCTCCCAGCCCCGGCTGACCGACCAAAAACCAGCCGTCAGGATCGCTAGCCCCAGGATCACCCATACGAAAACTCTTCCCACCCGATCGGCCAACTGGATCAGCGGCGTTCGATCCGCTGTGGCCTCTTGGACCCAATCGGAGATCTGACCTAAACGACCCTCCTGGACCGTTCGCTCAACGGTCATCTCGATGGTGGAACTTAGGTTCAGTGACCCCCCGATCACCGAGTCTCCAACCCTAACTCGCTGCGGTCGACTCTCCCCGGTGATAAACGCCGTTTGAAGCTCGCTCTGTCCACTCGATACGATCCCGTCGGCCGGGATCGTGACCCCGGCCCGGACCTCGACCCGATCTCCAGGCCGCAAGTTTTTGGCAAGGACCACATTCCGGCAGCCATCCTCGGACAATCGGATCGCCTCGATATCATGAAACCGAAGCAACTTGGCAATCGACACCCCGGAACGGTATTGAGCACGGAATTGGATGTAACGCCCGACGCGAAGCAGCAACACCAAAGACGCCAAGGAGTCGAAGTACACATGGCCTCGGCCCGTAGCAGCCCCGACCAGACTGCCGATCGTCCCGACCAACAACCCGGTTGCGACCGGCACATCGACATGAGGTATTCCACTTCGGAGCGACTGCCAAGCAGAGCGAAAGAAAATGCGCCCTGGGAAAACAGTCGCCAGCAATCCCAGAAGCGCGCCGACCCAACGCAAAAAACGCTCATGCTCCGAGGCGATCCCCGTCGATTCGCCCGCATAGAGCGAAATGCCAATCCACATCGCATTGGCTGCCAGAAAAAAAGCGACCGCAATCCAGAACCAATGCTCCCGCCGTAACACGCCGTCGGTCTGCTCCTCGGTTCCCTCAGGGCTCCATGGCCCAAGCGAATAGCCAAACCTCGCCAAATACTCAGCAACGCGAAAAGGAGCCGTACGGCTCGGGTCGTAGATCAACTCGAGCGATTGGTCGCTGAGTCGAACTTGTGCAGATCTCAGACCCGGGAGCGTAGGTGGAAGGCTCTCGATGAGCCAGCAACAGGCCGCGCAATGGAGGCCTTCGACACCCAAGCGAACGCGGCATGTCCCATCACCCAATGCATCGACCTGTACACCCGCCTGGGTCAAATCCTTGAGAATCTCCGAGGCTCGGACTTTCGATACAGGTTCTGATTCCTGGTCGGAAAGGGAGCGCAGGGCATAGAAGTTTTCCAGTCCAAGCTGATGGATCAACGAATAAGCACCCATGCAACCCTGGCAGCAAAAGAACTTCGAAGCACTCTCCTGCCGCTCGTTCGGCCCGAGACTCAAACTCCCATCTTGGACCAGTCGGCTCGAGAGTCTCTCCGCAGCGAGATTTTCCGCAGCGAGAATTTCCGCAGCGATTGCTTTTGAACCTAAGCCCCAGGTCTCTTTGCCACGCACGAGGGTCTCCAAGCCGCAATGCGCACAGAGGACTCTCGACGGGGTGTGCTCCGAACGATCAGGGGCTCTGGAGGCTGGAGTCAAGGTTTCCTTCATCGTGGGACCCAATGGCACTATGGCATCTACTCGGCCGAGCAACACGGGAGCTCGATGGCTTCCAAGCTCTCGATCACCGCTGCGTCGATCGAAGGCTTCGGTCCGGAGCCTTGGGTGGAAATCGACGGCCGTCCCTGGACATCGAATCGCGAGAGATCGATCCCCGAGAGGTCGATCGATGCGCGAGAGCTTAGCGTCCATAGACCAAAACCGATAAGCAACAACGCTGCTACCCATTGCATGGCCTTGGGGTCGATCCTTCGGAGCCACCTGCCCCCCCAGGCTACGGCCGAGAGCGATGGGAGTGTCCCGAGCCAAAAGGCTCCCATCATCGCCATGCTGGCCAAAACGCTTCCGGCGGCACCCGAGGCGATCGCAAAAAGATAGAGCCAACCACAAGGGAGCCAAGTGCTCAAAAATCCCCACACATACGCATTGAGGGTCGGCCGTTTGGTTTTGATGCGAACTCGAATCCGAGCGATCATCGCATGCCACAAGGCCATCGACTTCGAATGCACTATCCCTTGAGCCGATGCCCGGAACAACTTCCAAAGGCGCAGCATGCCGATGGCCAAAAGGACCGTCCCGACAATCAGCGATGCGGCTTGTCCTATCCCCCAACGGCCCGCAAGTCCCTGGCTGGCCGATGCGATCGAACCGATCAGCAATCCGAGAATCAAGTAGGTCGTCAAGCGTCCAAGGTGGTAGCAAACCAACGGGAACAACTTAGGTATACCAAACCCTCCCCAGATTCCTTGGGCCCTCGGGGACTCCAAGGACGATGCCGAACTGACCGAACTCGTTGCGATCAATACAAACGGTCCACACATGCCCACACAGTGCAGAGAACCGAACAGCGATGCGGTCAATACGGCTAAAAGCAATTCGATCATCGCAGACTCCAGTCGATGGTTCGCTCGGCGATGAATCGTCGGCCCGATGGAGTCGATAGCTCCAAGGCGACTTGCCATTTCCCTTCGCGATCGATCTCGAGAGCTGCGAAATAAACACCAGGCTCCCTCGGGCTCTCGGTCAAGGCGACGCGACGATTTTCCGCCACCCGCGTCAAGTGGTATGCAAGCAGCGTGCCCGACGCTCCGGAGACTGGTTTGCCCTCAAGGTCCTTGAGAACCACTCGAATTCCAGCCGGTTCCAATGAACGATCAAACTGGGCCTGCCACCCCAAACGCTCCGACTCTTGAAGTTGGTCTTTGTGGACTTGCCAGTCGACGGCTCGGTTGCTGTAATCGGGCAACGGACGAAAGGATGGGTCACCTACGGCAAGTGCCAATGCGATGCCCGCGATCCCCAAATTGATCCCGAACAGACCAAGAATGAACGCGGTCCAGAGGGCAGCCGACTTTCTCTCGGATGCCTCATTCGATGGTGCCGGGTTCAAACCCGTTCTGCTTGGTTGGTCGATGTCGATACTGTGCATGGTGGGGAATCCACTCCCTTTTTTTTCGATCGCGATGCTTGATCATCCAGGGACGAAAGTTCCTCTTGGAATTCCCAAGAGAGGACCGCAGCCGAGTTCTTAAGTCTAACGTGTCGCGTCGGATTCTCGATCGGTCAACGAGGGAACCTGAAGAGATTCGAGGTTTCGCGACATTTTGCCCAGGCTCCGGGACAGCCAGCGACTTCCTTGAGCCAAGCCCCGGGCTTTATCGCCCAAAGCCCCGATTCTGCCGACCCCAAGGGGATCCGAACCGGACGTGAATCCCGGGAGTTACTATCGAGGAATAGGGGGGGTGCGCGAATTTGGAGGTTTTTTGACGTAGATTGAAGCTTGGAATCCCCGTTTTTCACTCCCGATCGAGCTTGGAAATCGTTATCTTTATCAGGTTCGGCATGAGTTTTTGAAGGCCTTTTGGTTGTTGGAATTATGAGCTACATCGAAATGATCAGCGGACCTGCGATGGGACGCCGGGAACTACTTACCAAACCTCAGTACGTCATCGGTCGGCACCCCGAATGCGACTTGGTGCTCGAGAGCGGCGCAGTCGTCTCGCGCCAGCACGCGCGGCTATTTTCTCGCAATGGCGGTTACGCCTGCGAGGACCTCGGCAGCCGCAATGGCACCTTCGTCAACGGCAAACTCATCAACGGTCCAACGCAACTCCAGGACGGGGATACGGTACGGATCTGCGACATCGAAATGCTCTTTGGCGATGCCCGAGAGCAGAGTTCGATTCGAGCCGATGAAGGCTCGTCGAAAAATCAGCCCTTGGGAGTGTTGATCGATGACGACGAGGACGAGAGCGAGAGCGAAAAAAACGCGGTCCGGACCGTCACCGGACGCCTCGATGTGCGGGGTAGCGAATACGGCTTCCAGTTGTCGGCCAGCGCCGAGTCAAAACTCTCTGCGCTGCTTGAGATCATGCGGAATCTCGGCAAGACCATCGGAATCGATGAGGTTCTGCCCAAGGTGCTCGATTCGCTCTTTACGATCTTTCTTCAAGCGGATCGAGGATTCATCGTCCTCAAAGACGAAACCGGTAAGCTCGTTCCCCGGTCGGTCAAAACTCGGAACAAGGACCAGGAGGATCAGGTCCGATTGTCCAAAACAGTGCTTCGCGAGGTCATGAGGACCAAAGAGGCGATCATGTCGCTCGACGCCAGTGGCGACTTTAGCATGAGCGAAAGCGTCGCGGACTTCAAAATCAAATCGATGATCGTCGCCCCGTTGCTGAATTTTGAAGGCGAACCTTTAGGTGTCATTCAGATCGACTCGACGCAGACCAAAGGCGGATTCGAAGCCAAGGACTTAGAGATCCTTATCGGCGTGGCGAACCAAGCGGGCGTAGCGATCGAAAACGCCCAGTTGCACGAAAACATGATCGCCCAAAAACTCGTCGAACAAGACTTGGAATTGGCAAAGGACGTGCAACTGAAATTCCTTCCCAAGACATCCCCGAATTGCGAAGGACTCTCATTCTATCAATACTACAACGCAGCACAGCAAATCGGTGGCGATTACTTCGACTACCTCGAACTCGATAACAATCGCTTGGTGATCGCCCTTGCCGACGTCGTCGGTCACGGGGTAGCTGCTGCGATGTTCATGGCGAAACTATCGGCCGAAGCTCGGTTTGCTTTCGCCTCGATCAGCGATCCACGCAAGGCCATGGCGCAGCTCAACGACCGCATCACAGCGCTCGATGCCGATCGCTTCATCACCATGTCGGTGATTGTCTATGACAAGCCAACCAACAAAGCAACCATCGTCATCGCAGGACACATGCCCCCGATCCACTACCATGCCGATGGTTCGATCAGCGAACCCGGGGAAGACATCGCCGGCCCACCCCTAGGAATCATGTCCGACATCGAATTCGATTCGACCGAAGTCATTCTCCAACCTGGTGAATGCTTGACGATGTACACCGACGGGATTTTCGAAGCTCCCAACAAAGAAGGAACTCAATTCTCGATCAATCGCGTCCGGGCGATCATCGAGGCGGCAAAGGGGCAAGTTGTCCCGGCCGGTCAGGAGCTGATCAAGTCGGTCGAAGAGCACATCGTAGGGTGCGAACAAGAAGACGATATGTGTATCGTCATCGTCGGACGAGATTGATCTAGCGTCTGCTCTTGCTCTTGCTCTTGCTCTTGCTCGTGCTCGTGCTCGAATCGATCCACTATCGCAATTCAGCCCATTGGTCCGTAAGTAGCCGCGAACCAACTCGATCAACCAGCGGCATCGCCGCATTTCAAACAGCCATCGAGTACGAGTACCGTTGCACTGAGTACCGCTTCGCTGAGTACGAGTACGACGAAATCCGATGCGAGGCACGAACGCATGCTCTGTAGCTGCAAGTTACGCCTCCGCCGGGCAAGCCCGACGGTAGGCTTACACAGCGGCCATCGAGCACTCCTTGGCCTCCGTCGGCTCATGCCCAATGGCGTTGAATTAAAAGCGGAACGGCGCAAGCCGTCCGGTGAGAAAGATTGCGATATCGAGAACCTTACATCACTCACCGGAGTGCTTGCGCACTTCCGCTCACACTAATTCATCGCCATTGGGCTTCATGTCGGTGGGGTCAAGACTTGCAGCTACAAAGTGCATTGGCTATTTCTGTGGCTTCGATGATCCAGACGGCGCTGCAACCTCGTTTTCGTGTGCTAAATCAGTGAGCACCAAGCTCACGACAACGATGTCAGCATCCGGGTTGTTTTCCACCAGATTGCTTGGGTTTTCGCCGCTCTTTACACCCTTACCCTTTGCATGCATCAACCAACAGAGCGGCAATGCACCATCGTGAATGGTCCCTTTTGGCCACCAGCTAGCGCCGGATAATTCAGTCAGCGAGCAGACTGTTTTGGCAACGTCATGACTCTGTGCGGTGTACAACGAAGGGCCGTTTCTATCAGAGGTCGTTAGCTCCACATGGAATCGGATGTTGCCGGATTTGCCATCGGCAAGCTTAAGAAAATCGAGATCTGCCGTTTGCAGCGACACAGTGGCCGTGGTTTGGGGATTCACATGCGATGCAGCTGCGGCAGTTTTGGTGTCGATCTTCTTTCCGTTGCGGTAGAACTCGAGCCGGACGCTTGCTGAAGTGAAAGGGCGTTGGGCATCCACATGGATCTGAGCCTGGTTGACGTGGAGGATCCTTGCCAACCGATCGGGCGCAAGGTTACCCGTCACCTTTTCAGCACCGATCGGATCAGCGCCGTATGAGGCTGAGGCAAGTAAGGCAAGTATCAGGACAATTCCAGTAAGTTGCATGTTGAAATCCTAGCCACAGAGCGACCGTAGTCAACGATGTCGCCGGAGAACACGATTGAAAACGTGGGGAAAGCACCGTCGGCTACGGCGGACTGAGCACGAGCACGACAGGAACCTATGGCCGCGTAGGCCAGAACGACAGCGGTAATGGGGCCACCGCGAAAAAAACATGATATCAAAACTCGCGTCACCGGCGGCTCCCGTTCACCGCTTGGTTAGGTACTATGCGCTTGCTCGCCCACTTTCTGCGCAAGGATCGCGAAATATGTGGGTAAGAATGCTGAAAGTTCGTCAGCTTCTTCACTGTCCTCAAAGAGGTCGCGGAGGATGAACCCCGACCGTAGCGGGCCGCCAATCAAATTTTCGAGTGAGTGACTGAACATGAATGGTTCGCCATCTGCGCGAAGCTGATTTAATTCGTTCGCATCAAGATGGGTGTCGTCTGCGTAGGGGAGTCTATGTCTAACATCGAGATTACGCGTTTTGAGCTTGTCTTCGTCAAAAATGAAACGCAACGGATTGACAAAGCCACACATCATTAGCCCGCCAGGACGGAGGACGCGGTACGCCTCGTCAAACATCTTCTGAACCGCTGGAATGAATGATACGGAGCAAGGGTTGAAAACCAGGTCGAACGATTCCGATTGAAAATCCGACAGATCTCGCATGTCCCCCAACACGGATTCGATTTGCAGCCCGTCTCTTTCGGCAACGATTTGGTCTTGTTTCAGTTGCCGTGCTGAGTTGTCGATCACGGTGACCTTCGCTCCTGCAGCAGCAAAGACCGGGGCTTGTTGACCGCCCGCAGATGCCAAGCCAAGTACGTCAAGACCGGACATTTTTGGAAACCACTCTGCCGGCACTGGCTTTTGTGGTGTCAACACCACACTCCAAAGTCCCAATCTGGCCGACGCAATGATTTCGCTGGTTACAGGAACCGTCCAGCGATTTCCCTTTGCCACTTGAGCGTCCCAAGCTCTGCGATTGTATTCCGCTATGTCCATTATGAGTCCTGAAGAGCCACCGTGCTGCACCTATCTAATCGTATTGACCGAATGAGATGAGGAGACGTTACACAAATCAAAAACGCCCGATTGAGCACTTCGGTCCAATGCTCTGTTCGTGCTTGTTTTCGTACTCGTACTTGAAACGACCTAGTATAGCTATCCGGCCTCTTGGTCCGCAACTTCCCGCGAACCGCTTCGATCAACGATCGGCATCGCCGCAGTTCAAACAGCCATCGAGTACGAGTACCGTTACACTGAGTACCGCTTCGCTGAGTACGAGTACGACGAAATCCCATGCGAGGAACGAACGAAAAGATCACCGAGGACGAGGAGTTTCGTCAGCAGCATCCGCGATGCCGTATCCGGTCGCAACAAGCCGATAACCGCTCCTTGGGTGGAATACCCCAAGCCCCCGGTCGGCTCGTCCGACCGGAAGCACAGTTTCATCCGCTAGCGGGAGGCTGGGTCGTAAAGTGGGGATGGTGGAGATGATCCGCCTAGCTAACGAACCATGGGCTCCGGTGACTCAAGGCCACCCGGGGGCCGAGGTCGTACGATGAATGCGCGTAGCTCTGCGAGGCACGAACGCACGCTCTGTAGCTGCAAGTTACGCCTCCGCCGGGACGAGCCCGACGGTAGGCTCACTCAGTGGCCATCGAGCCCTTCTCTCCGTCAGCTTGATGTCGATCATCGGTCTCTTTTGGAGATCTTGAAGATGAATCAACCAGTACCTACTCTGGTTTTGTTCTATTGTTCGCAACGATGTTGTTGGGCCATGATTTCCGAGGCACGAACAAAGAGCTCAGGTCACTCGGCTGTTTTTTTCGCGTTACTCTGCATCTGATGGACCGCGTTTTGGCTCATCGCATCGACCGTCAAATACAAAGTAGCCGCAGAAGCGCATCCCGCTGGGCCTTTGGTAATGTACCCAGCAACCGCCGCAGAAACCGCGCCGACGCCCCGTCCTATCCGCTCCGCATGGCGATGCTCAACCTGCGCACACCGCGAGAGAGCATAAGCCGAATGGCGAGCCACCTCACCCAGCAGAGTTGCAACCCCGGCGGTTTGCGACATGGCCATCCCCGCACTGGCTCCACCCCCGACCGTTCGGGCCGAGGCAGAAGCTATCCCCGCAAGTCCCACTCGAATCATGCCTCGGAGTAACCGGTCGGTCTGATGGCTGACATGCTCCCCAGTCTTGCACATCCTGGCAAAGTGCTCGCAGTTTCCCAACGCCACATGGTAGTGGGTGTTGCCTACCGCGGCCAAGGCCCGCTCGAGGACTTGCTCGTCGCTGAGCGACTTGCTGATCCGCTCGACGGTAATCGGCTTGCCATCGGCAAACACCCCAAGCGATACTCGCTGGACTTCCATTTCCGAGGTGTTGCCACGCACGGAGGCTAAGTGAACGACAGTCCCGTCCCCCACGTCGATTCCGAAGTGGCGGTAGGGGATGATTCCCCATGTGCAAGGCACGGTCAGCAAGTCGGATTTGGCCATATTCTCGATTCCAGAGCGGGTTCGTTTGCCGCGCGTTGAAATATAGGGCCCAAGAGCGCAAAAAAGAAAGCGGAGTTTCCTTCAGAAAACTCCGCTTCATGGAAATTTTTTTCGAGACGGAACCCAACTGGGACCAGTTGGAAAATCAGGCGTCAACCACAAGCCATCCATTCCAGTCGCTACGCCCGTGCTTGCTACGGGCGACCGGTGGGTTACTTGTGATTTATGGAACCATCATCTACTGAAACGACTTGCCGCAACCGCAGGATTTGACAGCATTTGGATTGTTGAACGTAAATCCGGATCGCTCCAGGCTTTGGTACCAGTCCAAGGTGGTCCCATCGAGAAGCAAAGCGCTTTTCTTGTCGACGACAACCGAAATGCCGTTTTGCTCGTACCGCGTGTCCTTCGACTCGTCGAATTGATCGTCGAAGTTCATCGCGTATTCAAATCCACTGCATCCGCCGGCGACGACGCCGACGCGGACGAATGTTTCGCCGGTAAGCTGGGAATCCGTGTGAGCTCTTTTGAGCTGTTCGGCCGCTTCAGGTGTAACCAAAATCGCCATGTGCAACCTCTATCCTAAATTTCCGTAGAAAACTTGTCGACAAACCTTACTTGGCCGCCCTTCGCCTAGCGGGGGCTTCGGCGACCGGGAGCCCACGGTACTTACCGCAACCTCCCAAAGAAAATAATATGCAATTTGTTGGGCAAATGACAAGTCAAAAATCACTTCCCATCCCCCGGATTGCCTGCTATTCTTACGCACCCTTCGATTCCTCGACCTTCGGGCCTGGAAATCGAACCGCCATCAACAACACAATGACCCTTACGGAAACCCGTGAAATCATGACGAAACCCCACAGAAAACTCAAAAAAGCCAACCATGGACAACGGGCTGCGAACAGCAAGGCCCGCAAAGCCAAACGCAGGAAAGTCCGGACCTAATTTTTAGGCTGCAACGCGATTTCTCATCCTACAGGTCGGATCTGTGCCTCTCGCACGCCGATTTTTAGTGGTTGCATGACGGATTTCTCGGGAAAAATACTCGGCCATCGCGGGGTATACAGCGTGGCGCAAAGAGCGTGGGGCATACAGCGTGGTAGGTAAAGAGCTCATCGTGGACCCCGACTTGATCGATTTCGATCGGGTTCTGGCCGATATCCATCAGATCCGAAAATACAATCCCCAACGCTTCGAGATGGAGCAGTTGTCGGCGATCGTCTACGAAGACCCTCACAATGTGACCTGCGTCGGCTACAAAGACGTCTCACACGACGAGTTTTGGGTACGTGGCCATATGCCCGGAATGCCTTTGATGCCCGGCGTGGTCATGCTCGAAGCCGTAGCCCAAGTCTGCTGCTATGCAGCCCACAAGTACAAACTCCTGGGCGATGCGATCGTCGGGTTCGGTGGTCTCGATGACGTTCGGTTCCGTGAGCCGGTTCGGCCAGGGGACCGACTGATCGTCATGTGCAAATTGCTAAAACTTCGCAAACCCTATCTGCTGGTTTGCCACTTCCAAGGTCTCGTCGGGCGGAAACTCGTTGTCGAGGGACAGCTCAAAGGGATACCCATCCCCGTCGAAGCCCTCCAGCGGTAGTTCTGCGGTTTTTCCAGCGGTTCCGTTCAAATCGTCTCCCCGGTCATCGCGTTTCCATGGTTAGTCCGACCCTCTGGCATCGAGCGTGTATCCATGATCCCTGTGCTTAGAAATCGAATCCCCAGTCTCCTCGTGGCCTTGCTCGCAGTCCTGCTGGGGGTTGGTGCCACGCGGCAAACCACTGCGCAAATCACCACACAAATCACCCCACAAATAACCGTGCCAGGGCATACGGCTTATGTGCATCCAGATCCTTGGGGGGCAAGGGTTCGAGAGAACCAAGGTGTCCTAAAGTGGAAAGACGACAACCCATCGATCCGATGGTGGGGGTTATTTAAAACGCCTGGTAAAGTCAGAGCCAAGGTCCTCGTGCGAGGGAATCCCGATGCGATCGGCGGATTGAAACTGCGAATCGGCCCTCAAGAGCAAAGCCCCGTCGCAACCTCCGAGGCAAACGGACAAGACTCCCGTGTCGTTGACTTTGGAGATTTCGCCATTGCACTTGATGGTCCGAGCCATATTCTCATCGAGCTAACGCGGGGAGCGGGTCCTGCGTTGGATGTCCAGGAACTCCGACTCGATGGACCTGCCAGTGCTCAAGTCCATTTCAATCTCAAGGAGCGCCGCAATGCGGCCTCAGTGCACCTGATGTATTCGACGGCCAAAGATGAAAAAGTCGACGCTTTCTACACCGAAGTCGTCGGAGTCGAAGAGCCGGTCGGGACGTTTTACATGGCCTGTGGATGGCACCGAGGCTACTTCGGAATGCAAGTCAATTCCAAGACCGAGCGCAGGATCATTTTCAGTGTTTGGGACAGTGGCGGCGAGGAAATTGATCGTCAAAAAGTCGCCAAGGAGAATCGTGTCCAGTTGCTCGGTAAAGGCCAAGATGTCTTTACCGGAGACTTTGGCAACGAAGGGACCGGGGGGCACAGCCACTTGAAGTACCCTTGGAAAACAGGCAGCAAGCAACGGTTTTTGGTCAACGCCGTTCCGACGGATGAAACCCATACGACCTACAGCGGATATTGGTTTCACCCCGAGGATCAGCAATGGATGCTGATCTCTTCATGGAGTGCCCCCAAGGAGGGCCGATACATGCGGGGCTTGCACAGCTTCAGCGAAAACTTTCTCGGCGAAAATGGCCACTTGGCCCGCAAAGCCTTGTACGGAAACCCTTGGTATCGAACCGCCGATGGCCAATGGCACGAGATCACCCAAGCAAGATTCAGTCATGATCCGACGGGAAAAACCGACCGGTTCGACCGCACCATGGGGCTCGAGGACAACCAGTTCTTCTTGAGACATGGCGGCTTCTTGGACGGCACGCTCGACTATGGCACACCTGTGCAACGCCAAAGCACCCATCAATTACCTTCAGACCTCGACACATTGATCAAGAAATAAAGGCCCCCTGTCGGAAGCACCTACGGCTTACTCTTGAGGAAGCCTTGTTGTTCCATCCACTGCGCGGCCCTCTGTGGCCAAGCTTGGACCGGATCCCCTGTGTCGCGAAGTCCATAACCATGTCCACCTGTAGGATAAAGATGAAGGCTAAAAGGGATCTTCAATTCGTTGAGCTTCATGGCCGGTACCAAGACGTTTTCGCATCCTAGCGCGTCGTTTTGAGCCATGGTCAAAAACATGGGAGGTGTGTTTGCACTGAACACCACGTCGGAAGAGAGTTGCTGTTTGTTTTCTTTATCCGTCATATAGGCTGGATAAATCAACAGTGTGAAATCGGGCCTCGGAGTTCCTTCGTCGGCCGCATCGCTCTTGGGATAGCTCAGCACGCCGAATCGAGTCGTGAGCATCGTGCACAGATTGCCACCCGCAGAGAAGCCCAAACAACCAATCCTCTTTGGATCGATGCCCAGAGACTCGGCGCTGTGCCTTAAGACATTCATCGCCCGCTGGGCGTCTTGCAGTGGGGCTTCATAGGGCGGCTTGCCTTCGCGCCTCGGTACTCGGTACTTGAGCAACGCTGCGGTCACTCCGATGGAGTTTAGCCACTGGCAAACCTCGGTCCCTTCGAGGTCGTAGGCCAAAATGTTGTAGCCACCCCCAGGACAAACCAGTACGCAGGCTCCGGTCGCCTTCTGGGGATCCGGTGAATAAATCCTTAAATCGGGACTCGTGACATTCCCGATCCGGAGGACCCCCTTGTTGGCCACTCCCCGATCCTCAGGCTTCGACGTGTTCCCCTCGGGCGGATACTCTTTGGTCTCCCCTGGCGCTTTGCCTTGCCATAGAGGGATGGTCTTGTAGGCGCGATCCGGTTCATCCGCGAGGCTCGATGCGGGAAGTCGAATGGCCCCGAGGGCAACAAGTGAACAAACAACACAATGAATCACTGAGCGGATATTCATGGGAACCTCTGTGGGAGAATTTACTTTCCTAAGTCCGAGAGCAGCTCGCTCATCTCGGCGGCTGCATGAAGATTGTTTTGACTTCGGGCTTCTTCGATCCCGTCTCTGAGCAACGCTCTGGCTTGTTCAATCTGTTCGAGTTCGGCCAGTTGCTGGGCTGCCATGAAAAACGCGGCTACGTACTTCGCCTGGGGATCATAAGCCAGTTCGCGAAGAATGCGGATGCTCTCTTCGTGGTCCTGCTCCTTGCGCAACTCCATCGCCAACGAATAACGAAGGAACGAATCGTTGGGTTCCTCGGCCAACATGGCTTGGATTTTCTCTTTGCGGCTCATGCTTTAACGGGTTTCTAGAAAAGGACGCTTCGATAGCTCCGACGTGGGTTGAGAGGTCGTTTAGGCCTAAGCTTTCTTTTGCAGCACAAGAACCACGTCGCAGGACTTTTTCGTCAAACGACACGGGTCGTTGATGTCGAACCAAAAGTCATAAGTTCTTACCAGTTCAAGTCCTTTGACTTTGGCAAGCAGCGACTTGAGCTGTTCGACATCGTAGAGCCGCAGTCGCAAATGATCGGTGAGCTTCTTCTCTTCCTGGCCATCGATCTGGACCTTCATGGTCATTTTGAGGGTCTCGACTCTCTTGGCCTCATCGACTTGCTCGACCGACAGCGCATAGCGAATCGAAAACTCCGGGGTCTTGACCGACCAACGCTCGGTACCCCAAAGCTCACCGTCATGAGGAACAATGTGTAGCGAGAGGACAAATACCCCCCCGGGTCGCAGATGCTTGGCAACGCACTTGAGATGGCTAAGTGCGGCGGATTCGGTTTCCAAATGCCGGAACGTATTGATGGCGTTGAAGGCTGCGTCAAACGGCTGATCGAATTGGAAATCGGTCATGTCCTGCTTGGACAACACCGCCCTGCAACCGATTTGCTTGAGCTTCTTCTCACAAAAATCCAGGGCTGGTTGGTTCAGATCCATTCCCGTTACCGCGTACCCGCGACGGGCCATTTCACGGACCAAACGGCCCGAACCGCAACCGGCCTCGAGCACCCTTTCGACTGGGAACGGAACGAACTTGCGGAACACATCCTCCAGGAATCTCGCTTCGCTCGGAGTCTCTTTGAGAAACCCGGCCTCGTACCACTCGGGATGATCGTACCAGTGAATCGACTCGCTGTCGGTCTTGACGGCGGGTTTGGTGCTGTTGCGAGATTTCAAAACAAGGGGCTCCGTCGTTGGAAACAAGGTGGTGAATCGTGGGGGCAGTCGAGCCCGTCCAGGGCCGCTGGCGCAGAATATCTAAGGGGTCAGTGGCAATTCGCTCGCCGCGAATTCCCGGCAAAGCCCTAGCATCTGGTTCTCCGAAATCGAGTTCGCCGAGGCGACGAACAAAAGTCGTCCGCGACGTATGACTCCTTTTTCCATAAAGCGCCCAAAGAGATCCAATTGCTCGACTTCGCCTGATCGGCTCGCATGGACCAAGCAGTCCTGCCGATCCAATGGGTGGATCGCAAGTGCGGTGCGACGGTCCGAGGAACATAGGAACTCAGGATGGCAGGTCCATGGCTCTTTGGCTCCACTTGGAGTTAACCGCAATTGCGGGTTGCATTCGAGCATCGATGTTTGAACACTGAGCCAAAGCTCTGCGACGAACAGGCCAGATGGGTTGCCGTGCACCCGAATATCGAGTTGATAACTGAAAGGCCATGGGAACTTCTGGGGAAACTTGATGATGAAATCATCGAGGCGAGAGTAAGCTTCCTCAAGGGCCGGAGCCGCAGTGCTCGGATCGACCGAATCCTCTCTGGGTTGGATTGTCCAAGAACAGATCGATCGATGCTGCAGGCTGGAATGCTTATCGGATTTCGCAATCCATTGGAACTTCAGGCTTGGTCGGGTCGAAACGACCAAAGCGTGCGATTCATGATCGAAAATGGCCTCGGTCTGTGATACGTTCCAACCCATGAGTCGATGATTGATAAGGGTTCAAGAGGGCTAAATCCAAGCTGGAGGACTCACTATAATGGACAACGGCCTTGCCGTCGATGCGGGGTGCACTGGGGGATACCATGTGCTCTGATCCTGCTCAAGAATCGAACGCAACTCGCGGAGAAATGGTTTTGAAAATCGATCTTATCGACGCCCTGGGCATCGCGCAGGCCGCCTCACAAAACGCAGGGGAAATCCTGTTGGCCATGCAGGGCACGGCCCAAGTGCATCATAAGGATGCAAAGGACCTGGTTACCGATGCGGATCTGGCTGCCCAAAAAGCGATCTGTCAGGCCATCTTTGAGGCCTTTCCAGACCACGGTTTTCTTGGCGAAGAGGGCTCCACGGGGATGTTCGAGGCCCAGGAGTTCAACAACGCGAATTCCGACTACCAATGGGTGGTTGACCCTTTAGACGGTACGACCAACTATGCCCACGGATTTCCCCAGTACGCCGTGAGCATCGCACTGACCTTCCAACAACTGCCGGTCTTGGGTGTGGTTTATGATCCAGTCTCCAAGGAAATGTTCTGGGCCGTCGAAGGCCATGGAGCTTGGTTGAACGACCGCCGGATTTCGGTAAGCCACCAAACGGAGTTGTCCCAAGCTCTCGTGGCTGTAGGTTTGGCTCCGAACCTAAGCCGCGACTCGTACGAACTTCGAAGTCTCATCCATTTGCTCATGGAAAGCCAAGCCGTACGTCGACTCGGATCGGCTGCATTGAATCTGTGCTATGTCGCTTGTGGAAGGCTCGATGGTTTTTGGGCCAGTTCATTGAAAATCTGGGATATCGCCGCCGGTGTCTTGATCGTCCGCGAGGCTGGCGGAGTCGTCAGCGACTTAAAGGGCCAAGATAGCCACGCCCTCGGCGGAGCCTTGATCGCTGCTTCGACTCGAGCTCTGCAAGACCGAATCGGTATCGCTCTGGAAAATCCACCCGACAACTCGCCCAAAAAGGCTTAACGCCTTGGACGCGCCGGACGGACGACACGCTGGGCTGTCCCTACCCTGGCCGGGGACGATGTTTTACCGGGTACTTGGGAAGTGCGTTGCGGAGTACCTTGAGTTACTGCCCCTTGTGGCAAACCCACAAGTGGGCCAGGAGAGACCAACTCGGAATTGTTCGATGAACCTGCCGAACTCCCGGCGATGTTTGAGCCTTGCTGAGCCTCGCTCTGCTCCTGGGGTTCGCTCAGGATTTCGCTCAACCGTTTTTCATAGAGCGAAAGAGCCCGCGTCGCATGCCCCCGCGGACCAATGGGCCACTTCAACTGACGGTTGTCATAAATGTTGGACATCAAGAAATCAATCGCTTTCTCAACCCGCTTGGAGCGAACATCCTGATCGCTGACCGTAAACAAAAGCCACTCCAACATGTGGCCCGTGGTCTGTACCTTTCGCTCCACATTCGGTTCGTTCCCACGCCCCTCGAACCAGTTGGTGCTGAAGCTGCCGTCAGGGTTTTGGAGCTGCCATGTGTATTCGATGAACTCATTGATGAACTTCGCCGCGCGAAGATACTGACCTTGAAGCGGTTGGCCCTGAAGAACACGCTGCTTGATCGCAAAGGAATAACCCATCAGCCGGTGGGTGCCGCCACATGCCGATCCGACGACCGGTTGAGCTAACTCCTCTTGAATCAACTTCTGGATACTCCACACCCTGCCATCGTTGGCACGCCACTGCTTGTCGGAGTCCAAGTAATACGAAAGTCCGATGAGCTTGAAGGTCAACTCGGACTTTTCCCTGCAAGTGGCCATTTCATAGAGGACCAAGTCCTCGACGGTGAACTTCTGATTGCCGATTTGGATCGGATAATCTGGAGGTACCTGGCATTGCGCTAGGATCGCTAGGAATTGCCCCTGGTGCCCTTGGACGCCCCCACCCACGTTGGGCACAAAACTATTCCCTCGCGGTGTGAAAATTCGCTGAGTCCTGCACAAGCCATTGTGACACATCCAACCGATCGCATTGACCCTCTGGTTGCTCGGACCAATCATTTCGTAGTCGCTCCCGAAGGCCAAAAGTGCATGCATGACGGCCCAAGGGGAACGAGCCGCAGTGGTCTCAGGATTCTCAAGGTAGTAGTCCAACGCCAACTGCACCTGATCGAGTCGGGCTCTCTGAGCGGCTGTTCCATAAAATGACTCTGCCTGATCCGGGGCGCTCGAGGACCTTGCCGATTGCCCATCAAGGCTCGAATCGGAAATGCTCTCCTCAGATTGGGACTCACCATAGCGAGATTCGCCATAAAGCTCGGGCTTTTTGGCCTTCTCCGCATCGATCCCCTGCAAAGATCGATCCGTCTGAGGCATTTGGGTCGGTTCAAATTCCTGAGCAAGATAGTCCTTCATGTCCTCATCGGAGGTCTTCAATTCCCTCTTCTTCGGAGCCCTGGTCACCTCAGGCCCCGCCTCGGAGATTTCCAAGCTCGACTCCGATGCGAGGAAACCCTCCCCTTGCGTGAACTTCGCAGGTTCGTTCGACACCGCGTTGGCTATTTCAAGGCTCGAGGAGGATTCGAGCGATCGCTCAGCGCACTCGACAATCAAGGAACAAGTCACGCTTCGGATTGAACCACCAAGGGCCGAAGCGGGATCATAGGACAAAGCACCCAGGAGGTTCAGCGTGGTGACCAAGTGATCGTGCTGGCCCTCGACGGCGAAAAGTTCGTTGCGCCACGCACTGGCCGAGCGAGCACTCCCTCGCAACTCATTGACCGGGACATCCACTCCCGAATCGACCGGCCCACGCAAGGGATTCTTGCGGGTCGATTGCTCACCGGCAATAAACGGGGGCTCCGATGCGAACGAGGACCAAGGCTCCAAGCACAGCGCCCAGGCCGCCCCCGACAAGACTCCAAGCTGGAGGCCAAGGCGAAGGGCTCGCAGTGGCAAAAGTTTTTCTAATGGTCTTCGCATCTCAAGTAGCTGCCTAAAGACGGTTCGAGGATCTCGAAGATCAGGCATACACGACGACCCATCGTTGCACGAAAACGTTCCGGACCTAGAGGAGACTCCCTGTGTATCGGATTACAGAGTCGAATCGATGCAACGATAAAAGGGGAATTCATCGTCAAAGACAAACCTCTTTTCCACTTAGCCCAACGAAAAGAGAGTTTTTTGATCAAGAAAACTAATTCCTGATTTGTGCAATAAATCTCCTCCGAGCGCGAACTAATTCTAGAGATTTGCGTACTACGGTGCGGGCTGGAGGTCTATTTGGGCTGAAGGTCCACATGGCGAAATCCGAAAGATTACCAATCGTCCGGGGCGTTCGGGGTTCTCCCAGCAAGAAAGGCTGTGCAATGACGACTCGTAAAGAGGCCTTGATCAAACTCAAAGAAGTTCTCTTGCTTCGCAGGGAGGCCTTGAAACGAGCCCTCGACGGCGACATCAGCATGCTGCAGTCATTGTCCCAAGAAGGGGGCGATGTAATGGATGCAGCGATGGATACTGCACAAGACGAAATCAGCAGTCAACTGGTGGAAGTCGAGAGCCGTGAATTGAGTCAAATCGATGAGGCGCTCTCGAAGTTCAAGAGCAATGCTTACGGCGATTGCGAAATCTGCGACAAGCCGATTCCTCTTGCACGACTTCAAGCCGTCCCTTACGCGACGACTTGCATCGACTGCGCTCGCAAGCAAGAACTCGGTCAGGTATCTCAAGGCGAAGATTTCAGCTAGAAGATTTCAGCTAACCGTCAATCGACATTTCTTCCCAAGAGCATCGCTAAGAGAGCCATCCGAAGGTAGACGCCGTTTTGGGCTTGGCGAAAATAACCTGCTATAGGCAACTCGTCGACCGAAAGGGCGATCTCATCGACCCTGGGCAAAGGGTCAAGAATCAGGCGGCACGAATCGGGTATTTCTTCAGGTGTCAGTCGGTACTCGTATCGGTACCTCTCGAAAAGCGATCGGTCAGGGAACCGCTCTTCCTGCAAGCGGTTGAGGTAAATCACATCCGGGTTCTTCAATTCCGCAAGCGATGTCGATTGGCTCACCCGAACCGAACGCTCGGTGCACTGCTCTACAAGCCAACGCGGTGCCATGAGTTCAGGGGGGGAAATGAAGTCAAAGCCGATATTTTCAAATTGGGACAACACCAAACACAACGAGTGAATGCTCCGGGACTGTAACGGGTCGAATCCGAATGCATATTGGAGATCCGATAGAGTTCCGAGCTCCTCGATGATCGTGAAGGTATCGACGAGCGATTGGGTGGGGTGCTCATTGCCGCCATCGCCAGCGTTGATAAACGGCACACAGGAGGCATCCGAAGCAATCTGCGCGTCACCGGATTTCGGAAGCCTCGCGACGATCAAGTCGCAATAGCCGCTGACGACCTTGATCGCATCGGAAAGCGATTCGCCTTTCTCGAAGGATGTCGAACCGACCCCTTGGATGAAGACGATTCCAGCGCCGAGTCGCTGGGCCGCAGATTGGAAACTCAGCAAGGTTCGCGAGCTCGGTTCGAGAAACACTAAGCCGATCATCTTATCGGCAAGCAAATTCGTTCGGCCTTTCTCCTGGCAGATCGTCCGCATCTTGCGAGCCGTTTGAAATATCTCATGCAATACTGGGATCGTCAGTTGTCGCGCCGAGATGAGTCGCTCAAGTGGCATTGTCGTGATTCGATCTAGGAAAAGGGTTCCGTGAATCGTCAGGTCTCATACAATCGATAGAGCAATACGTTACAATCGTTTCGCCTTTTTGGATAGCGAAGCACCGCCGTGTTTTTCCAATCCTGACCTCCTTTTTCAACCCCCCATAAGCGAACCCTCAATGCAAGAGGCCCTGCTCCAAACCGATCTGCCCTACCCGAAACGTCAAGGAAAGGTCAGGGATGTCTACGATCTTGGCGATCGCCTATTGATCGTAAGCACCGATCGGATCAGCGCTTTCGACTGGGTGATGCCCAATGGGATCCCCGACAAGGGACGAATTCTCAACCAGTTGAGTCTATTCTGGTTCCGGACTCTGGGAATCGAGCACCATGTGATCGACGACAAACTCCCCGCCGAAATTGCTCAGTTGGACCCCCAGGGGCATCTCCAAGGCCGATCGATTGTGACGCGCAAGGCCCAGGTGGTTCCCTTCGAGTGCGTGATTCGCGGCTATATCGAAGGCAGTGGTTGGCGCGACTACCAAAAGACCGGCAGCATCTGCGGAATCGACCTGCCAGCTGGGCTCCACCAATGCGATGCACTCGGATCCCCGCTGTTTACCCCAGCAACCAAAGCCGAATCGGGCCACGATGAAAACGTCTCCTTCGAACAAATGAAACTCGCCCTCGGCGATGCGATCGCCTGCGAACTCCGCGAACGCTCGATCGAGGTCTATCGAAAAGGCAATGCCATCGCCAAAGAACGCGGAATCATCGTCGCCGATACCAAGCTCGAATGGGGCTGGTTCGAGGGCCGGTTGATACTCATCGACGAAGTCCTGACCCCCGATAGTTCGCGGTTCTGGCCTGCCTCGACCTGGCGGCCAGGAGGACCACAAGCCTCCTTCGACAAACAGTATGTCCGCGAATTTCTCGACCAAACCGCTTGGGATAAAAATAGTCCCCCACCCCGTTTGCCAGACCCGATCGTCGAACAAACCCGCGAACGTTATCTTGCCGCCCTGGTGCAAATCACCGGCAAGGGTCTTTGCCCCGAATCCAACACAAAAACCGATCCTCGTCTCTGAAGCAACCCGAAGAAAACATGCCAACGATCGACTATAGAAACAAGATTCAAAACAGCGTGATCGCTGTCCCTCCGATGGCTCGGGGCGACGACCTGACGGTCTGCCCCACCGAAAACCAACGGATGATCGAGCACCTCAAGGCCGGCGGGGTCCGAACCTTCTTGTACGGCGGAAACGCCCTGTTCTACCACATCCGATTGTCCGAATTCGCCGAAGTTGTCCACATGCTCGTCGAGCAAGCTGGACCCGAGTGTTGGGTCATCCCCTCGATCGGCTCGTCCTTCGGGATGATGATGGACCAAGCGGCACTGGCGGCCGATTTACCGGTCGAGACCTTCATGGTCCTACCTCAAAAAGATATCACTGACCCCGACGGGATCGAACGAGGGATCCGTATGGCCGTCGAGCGGATGGGAAAACCAATCGTACTCTACCTGAAATTCGATCGTTGGTTGCCACCCTCGGCCGTCGAACGCTTGGTTCAACAAGGCTACGTCAGTTGGATCAAATATGCAGTGGTCCTCGACGACCCGACCAAGGACCCTTACCTAAAAGAGCTCTTGGAATTGGTCCCCCGGGAACTTTTTGTAAGCGGGATGGGCGAACAACCTGCTATATGCCACATGAGGGACTTTCAAATGGGAGGGTTCACCAGCGGATGCGTTTGCATTCGACCCGATCTATCAACCCAGATGCTCCAGGCCATGCGATCGGCCAACTGGGAGCAAGCCGATCGAATCCGCGCGGTCTTCGAGCCCTTGGAAGACCAACGCAACGCGATCTCCCCAATACGCGTCCTCCATGAAGCCGTCGGATTGTCTGGCATCGCGAATGTCGGCCCACTTGTACCCTTGCTCAGCGGCTTGAGCGAACCTCAGCGGACCGAGATTGCCAATACGGTTCGGCGATTGAAAGACGTTACCCTCTAGGAAACCGCCAGAGACTCGGCGTCCAATAGTGTGTTGCCCACGAGTCCTTCGTCGCGCACTCCCTTACGCGCATCTCCCGCCTATCGATCTCGATGTAGAAAAAAGCTTGGTTGCCCCCGCTGAAGTGGCTCGAGTTATCGATGTTGAGCAAGGGGATCCCCTGCTGCGCTTTCTGAGCCGTACCATCCCAGTTTTGAATGTTTCTCACATGGGTATGCCCGTAGAGAATCGCCAGGACGTTGTACTTTTGAATCGCTTGGTAATAAGCCTGCACGTCGCAGGGGTTCCACTCCAAACCAAGATTCGCTGTATCTGAACCATCGCACGGTTTGCTGTATCGGACGACATCGACATGATGCGTGATCAAAACCGGTGTGCTCAGGTCCGCAGCATGCTGCTGCAAATCGCCGATGAGGAAATCCAAGCTGTCCATGGGATTGTATCGCCGACGCTGCTCGATCTTGCGATCCTCGCCGACGACGATCCCAAGGTTGATCAAGTGCACAGGCCCCCAGCTCCAAGAGTAGTGCAAGCCGTTGCTCGATCGCGACAGTACCTCGCGTTTCTTCGACCGTTCGATCAGACCCTCAATAGCCAAACCATCGCCCCCGGGACTGTCATGGTTGCCGTGCACCTCGTAGACAGGATAACGCAATCGGCCCTCGGTGCCCGTGAGTCCAAAGTCAGCCACGTAGCCATCCCATTCGCGGCGTTGCATCGATTCCTGAATCCTGCCCCTTTTGTCACCCGTGTCGATGATGTCGCCGGCGTGGATAACGCCTCGAATCGAACCGACATTTCCACCTCCGGCCAGGTCTGGAATCGGCGTGCCTTCGAGTCGATTCAGCGTATCGATCAAACCCTGGCAATTGACAATCGAGGAGTCCACAAGCTCATGGGTCGATCGTTCGTTGGCGAAGTAATGCGTATCGCCGATCGCAAAAAATCCGATCGTGTCGCTCTCGGAGAAATCCCCCCTTGCGTTATCGAACCCGGAAAAACCCGAGACACCCGATGCCATCGCAGCACCAGTCGTCAAGCGAGTTGTCTTGGAAAGAAATGCGCGTCGGTCCAAGCGACAATCGGAGGTGCTCGCGGTCTTCATGGGAAACAGGAACCTTACAAAATTGGTCTAAGAATCGCTCTTAAGCGGAATGGCGATCCGTGCAGTCAGTAACCCAACACCGAGCACCAACGCCGCTAAAAAGAAAGGGGCTCCCCGAACATCGAAGCCACCTTGGGGGGCGATCGTTGCCCGGAAGACCGACGTAAATAGGAGCGGACCGATCATACCAGCGATCCCGTTGAGCGAACTGTTTGCACCCGAAAGCTGGCCTTGCATCGACGGATCCATCCGCTTGGACATCAAACCCTGGATCGCGGCGCTGAAAAAGCCCATCGTGCAAAAAATAACGGTCGATGCCATGAACCACTCGCCGGTATCGACGATTCCATAAGCGATAAAGCCAAGTATTCCCCCGATGAGACCGATGAATACCATCCATCGCTCGCCAAGGATCCCCATGAGGGGCCGTATGAGCGCTCCTTGGACGATGAAATTCAAAATGCCGACGATCGCTAATGCTTGCCCTACCTGGCCCGGAGTCCATTCGAATCTCGCGTCTGTGTACAACACAAAGACACTGCTAAAGACCGAATGAGCCAATTGGTAGGTGAACAAACTGATCGCCATTGGCAAAAGACCTGGAACCGATTTGAGCAGCATCAACGATCCGACCGGATTGGCGCGGGACCAACGAAACGGCTTGCGGAGCTCCTTAGGAAGGGACTCCGGCAGGTACAGAAGGCCGTAACAGGCATTGAGCAAAGTCAGTCCGGCCGACACCCAAAATGGCAACCTTAGGTCGATGTCACCAAGGTACCCGCCGAGTGCCGGCCCTAGAATAAAACCCAACCCAAAGGTCGCTCCATAAATCCCATAAGCTGCCGAACGCTTCTCTGGCGGCGTTACGTCAGCGATGTACGCACTTGCCGTGGAGAAACTCGCTGCGGTGATCCCTGCTAGAATTCGGCCAAAGAACAGCCATGTCAGGTTCGGGGCCAGGGCCATGATGATGTAATCGATCCCCAGTCCAAAAGCAGATATCAGCAGAACCGGACGTCGTCCGAACCGGTCGGACAGTGCTCCCATGATCGGCGAGGAGAAAAACTGCATCAGCGCCCAAATGGTGCCAAACCAACCGACATAACTGGCCGCATCGATCGGATTGTCCCCCGAAAGCTGCTTGATCAGCTTGGCCGTAATCGGTATGACCACCCCGAGCGAGAGCACATCCATCAGGACGGTCACGAGAATAAAGGCAATGCCAGCTCTAGAGGCTGTTTGTCGAACCGCAGAAGACAATTGGGGACCTCGGAGGCAGGATCGGGAACCAACGCCGGTCGGGATACAAAGACCGATCTGCGGGCCATTCTATTCCATCAGAGGATCGGCAAAAGACCGATCGAGGGGCTTTGTGAGTCTTTTCCTAAGCATCTATGCAGGGAAATACAACGATCCGGAGGGATCGATGCGGAAGGATCGGTGCGGTTAGGGGCCTAAGGTGCCTTGGTGGCTTTGGCAAGCTGATTCTCGATCCGTCGGATCGCTTTGCGCATCTCCGGTAGCTTGGTCAACATCGCATACACCTGGGCTTGCTCAAACATCGGAATCGCAGGCGTCCCGAGCATCACACGATCCGATTCGACATCCGATGCGATCCCCGATTGCGCTCCGACCTGGACGCGATCTCCAATTTGAACGTGATCTTTGACCCCAACTTGGCCTGCCAAGACCACGTAATCGCCCGTCGAGGTGCTCCCAGCGATACCGACCTGCGAGCAGATCAAATTGTGCTTGCCGATACTGCAGTTGTGAGCGATTTGGACCAAGTTGTCGATTTTGGTGCCGCACCCGATCCGCGTAGCGCCATACGTCCCACGATCGATCGTCGAATTGGCGCCGACCTCGACGTCGTCCTGGATCTCCACCCAGCCGAGTTGCGAGGTGGGCTCATGCCTGCCCTCGACGAACTTGTACCCAGACTCCAGGAAAAAGTTGGCAATCCCGACCTAGTTTGCAACCGGGCATGAGCGTCACTCCCCGATGCAGATGGCAACCTGGTCCAACGATGCAGTCGGCATCGATCGAAACCCCGGAATCGATAAACGTTGCGGGGTCGAGTTTGGCCGTCGGGTCGATGATCGCACTCGGGTGTACTGCATGAGACCGCTTGAGGACCACCGGTGGCTTGAACCGTTTGCAGATCGTCGAAAATGCCTCGTGCGGCTTCTCGACGACGATCTGCGGAATGCGCAACCCTGGGATGGCTTCGGGAGTCACGACCGCGGAGGCTTGAGTCGATGCCAATTTCTCAGCATACTTCATGTCGTCGATGAGTGTGATACAGCCGGCCTGTGCTTGGGATAAAGGTACCGCAGAGAATACCTCAAGCGATCCACAGGTGGCACCCTGTGCAGAGTTATCATGCCCGTCCGATTCCATATGGACTTGCAATTGACCACGCACTTGCTTGGCCAATTCGGCAATCGCGATTCCGACCATCGTTCGACTCCTTCCTTGCAGTAGCATTCGTCCCTTTCGCATCCAGGGTCCCCAAAGTGTAATCGACTTCGCGTCGCGAAATCAACGCCGATTGGTGTAGTCATCCCGAGCCAAACTTGGTAGTTTCCTTCGAATGTAGATGTTTGCGTTTCTTGCCAGCACCAGCGTTCCTCGACAGAATCGAACCGATGTTCAAAGCCGTCCCCAAGGCAGCGATTCTCAGTATGGTAGGTCCCATGGCCCTGCTACTGGCCGGATATTTGGGTTGGCGCTTCTATGGCGCCAACGCCCTCGATACGACCTACTATGCCCTAAAGCAGGAAAACATCCACCTCAGCGATCGTCCCACTTGGCTCCGCAGCGACGTGATCTCCGAGGTCTTCGAACAAAGCGGCTTGGATCGCATGAGCCTGCTCGATGACCAAACTTCGGCGGTCATCGCCAAAGCCCTCGATAATCACCCCTGGGTCAAAAAAACACACCGTGTCCATCGCATGGCCGGCGGCCAAATCGTCATCAATGCCGAGTTTCGCCAACCTATCGCTATGGTCCATTGCCAAGCTTCCCTCGAACAGGGATTCGAAGTACCTCCCGGATCCAACGATCAAGAGAGCTTCCTACCAGTCGATAGCGAAGGTGTGCTGCTGCCGACGAAAGACTTCTCCCAAGACGATATCCCAAACTACATGCTGATCTACGCTCAAAATATCCGAGCCTCAGACTACCCCCGAGTCGGGATGACCCTGGCCGATCCCCAGATAGCCGAAGCGATCCTGTTGTGCCGATTCCTGGCTCCAATCCGCGCCCAAGGCATCGCAAAGCTATCGAGCATTTACGTTTACCCAAATGCCACTGGTAGCACCTCGCGTTGGAGACTCGAAATCACCACCCAAGGTGGCCCGCGAATCCTATGGGGAAGCGCACCGAGCCACGAAGCGACCAACGAGCCGACGGCCAACACCAAACTCAAGCGTCTTGTCGAACTATCCCGCGATTCGACGAAATGGGCCCAAGCCGAACTCGACCTGACGACGAATCGCTAAGGAATTCGGTATGATGCAAAGCACCCTTGGCAATTGCGTCAACCGATTCGACGACCTAGCGGACGATAACGCAAGAAACGCAAGAAACGCAAGCAACGCAAGAAAGTAGAACTATCGCAAAACACGAGCAGAAACGCTCGTTTCGACCTCTTGGCCCAGACTCGTCAGGATCACCACCTTCTGCTGGATCTGCTCGGCTCCCTGGATCTGGCCGGGGGCCTGCTCCTCCTTGGGGCCGCCTCGGAATCGGAACGGCACTACATGCACGGTTTTCTCACCCGAAGGTGGCTGAAACTCGAAACGGGGATCCTCGCAAGTAATCCACTCGATCGAAAACGGCTTTTTGCCTTTGACGATAAACCGCTGCTGGCGTGTCTCTCCTTGCTTGATTTCCCCCATCGCAATGTTCTCAGGGGTCACGGTGATCGGAGGCCGAACCCTTCCCGATACCGGGATCGTAAACTCCCGGTTCTTCTCGTTCGTATCGTTGGTCAAGATCACCACCTCGTCGATGATCTTGGAAGCCACCTGGGTGTCCTTCAAACTCACATGCATCCGGTAGGTCACGCCCTCGGGCTGGTACATGGGCGGATCGAGCCGGACTTCAAAGGCCTGAGCATTCCCTCGAACATCGACGATCTCAAGCCCCTTGCGACCCATAAACGACAAACGCACATCGACCGTTTTTTTCTCTCCGACCTCGACATCACCAAATTGGATCTCCCCAGGCTCGACCGAGACGTCCGTTCGGATCGTTCCGTTTACCGTCAATTGAACCTCGGCATAAAATGGCTTATCGAATACCACCGTAATCACCGCGCTCTTGGTGCCGGTAAACGTCCGGGTGTTGAAACTCGCGACGATCTCACCCTTCTCCCAAGACTTCAGGGTCGTCTTGGTCGCCATCGGTGTGGTGCAACCACAACTGCTCCTTACACTCGCGATGTGGACGTCTTCCTCAAAGCTGTTTTCAAGCACAAATCGATGCTCGGCCTTGGCATTGCGACTGACACTACCAAAATCGTGATGCGATTGGCTAAAGAGCTTCTTGGCCCACTCCTGAGCCACAACGCTCGAATCGGAGCACAATCCAACGAGCAAACCGAGCAATCCGATGATAAAACAGACTCTGCGATTCGCTAGCATTTCGAATTGGAGAGGGTTAGTAGGTGGTTCGACGGAAGAGACCAACGCAGCATCTAGAGTATCGGCAAAGATTAACGATTAGTTCAACGATTCGGGCCGGCCAGGTTGAATGTGCTCGGAACTAGGGAGTGGAAGAGGAAGAAGGGAAACACAGAGGCACAGAGGACACCGAGAGGCGTACCCCGGTCAAACGATCAGAGAAATGCGGGTGATCCACTACCGAAACAGCCGGGATCCCCCCTTGCGTCTTTGCGTCTTTGCACCTTTGCGTTTACTTCTCCTCTTAGCTTCGAACCTGGAAGAAGGTATCGAAGATCGCTTCGCCGATGTCGTTGAGTTTCGACTGAAAATGATCGATGAATTCATGCAGTCCGTCATCCATGACCTCTTCGATGTCCAAAAATTCTAGCTCGGCCCGGAGTCGGCCAAGCAACTGCTCGGCGCGGTTGCTGTAGTTGCCTTGAGTCCCTCCGGTAATCTGAAGCAAGGACTTTTCGGCAAGCGAGATACAGAAACGCACTGCTCTCGGAAAGTCGCGATCGAGCAAGAGGAAGGCGGCAACTAAGTTGGGCGATAGCCGCCCGAATTTGCGACGGTACATCTCCAACGCGCTGGCGCTCTTGAGGAGCATTCCCCATTGGCTGATGTCGACCGAGGTTCCGATGTCATCGACGCTCGGTAGAACCAAAAAGTACTTCACATCGAGAATCCGCGAGGTCTTGTCGGCCCGCTCGAGCATGGCTCCTAGCCGTCCAAAGTTCCACGCCTCGCCGTGGGACATCGTCCCGCTGACGACCCCTTCGATCAAGTGACCAAACTGACGGACCTTGGCAAAGAACTCGAACGGGGACTCGACGGCTTGCGTGTCGTTCCTGCTCTCCCGCACGAAAAGGTAGAACTTATTGAGCTCCTCCCACATCGGGCTACTGAGCATCTCGCGACTCTGGCGTGCGTTCTCCCTGGCATACTGCAAGCATGATAGGATCGAGTTAGGATTGCTTTCGTCGAACGTCAAAAAGCGAATGACATCTTCCTGGGAAACCCTGGGGTAGTTTTCAAAGAACCCCTCTTGGTCGCCAGTCGTATAGATCAAGGCCTCCCATTGATGCGCCGCCTGCCCCCCCAGTCCGAGCGTTAGGTTCAAGGTAACGTCGATGAATCGGGCGATGTTTTCGGCTCGCTCGGTGTATCGTCGCATCCAAAAAATCGAATCGGCTACTCGGGATAACATCGAACCAGAACTTTCTGCCGAATCGCTTTGATAGGACGAAGGGGGATCAACATGGCCGCATCACCCAAGTGTCTTTGCTGCCACCCCCTTGGGAGGAGTTGACCACCAGAGAGTCTTTGACCAAGGCGACCCTGGTAAGCCCACCGGGTACAATGTAGATGTCTTCTCCGTAGAGGATGTAAGGCCGCAAATCCACGTGCCGCCCTTCGAGCGTATCGCCGCAAAGGGTGGGAACCGTGGATAGATCGAGCATCGGTTGAGCGACATAGTTCCTGGGATTGCTCAGGATCTGTTCGCGGCAGGTGGCAAGTTGCTCTCGCGTCGACTTGGGCCCCAAAACAATGCCATAACCCCCAGACTCATTGGCCGGCTTGATGACCAATTGGTCGATATGCTCCAAGACATATTGACGCTCCTTCGGGTCGGCGCACATGTAGGTCGGAACGTTGGGCAAGATGATGTTCTCACCGAGATAAAACTCGATCATCTTTGGAACATATGCATAGACGGCCTTGTCGTCAGCAACTCCTGTGCCCGGCGCGTTGACCAGTGCGACCCTGCCGTTGCGATAGACGTCCATCAGGCCGCGGATGCCGATCGTCGAGTCGGCCCGCAGGGTGCTCGGGTCGAGGAAGTCATCGTCGATGCGGCGGTAGATCACATCGACACGCTTGAGTCCCCTGGTCGTTCGCATCCAGACATAACCATCGTTGACGACCAAATCAGGGCCTTGGACCAACTCGACTCCCATCTGTTGGGCTAGAAAACAATGCTCGAAGTACGCTGAGTTGTAGACCCCGGGGGTTAACACGACCACATTCGGATCCCGAGCAGAGGCCGGCGCCACATACTGGAGCATCTTCAAAAGCTGCTCCGGGTAGGTCTCGACGGGCAAGATGTTTCGTCCCTCGAAAAGCTGCGGAAATGTCCTCTTCATGACCTCGCGATTCTCGATGACGTACGAGACTCCCGAAGGGCATCGCAGGTTGTCTTCCAAGACATAGATTTGTCCGTCTCCACTCCGGACCAAATCCGTTCCGGTGATATGACACCAAATGCCTCGCGATGGATTCATCCCATGCAACTGCTTGAGATAACCCTTGCTCGAGGCGATCATGTACTCGGGCATGATCCCTTGGCGTACGATCTTCTGCTCGTGATACATGTCGTCGATGAACATGTTCAACGCGCGAATCCGCTGCTTGAGCCCCGTCTCGATCATCCGCCACTCGGCTTCGTGAATGACCCTGGGAATCAAATCAAAGGGCCAGATCTTTTCCGTACCGGCCGCGTGCCCGTAGACATTGAACGTAATGCCCATGTTCAGAAGTTCGTGGTCGGCCGCTCGCTGACGCTTCTGAAGCTCCCCGAGGGGCAATGACGCGAGTCGATCGGCTAAGAACTCAACCCCTTGGCGGGGTAATCCCTCTGGAGCGAACATCTCGTCGTAAAATCCGCGGCAATCGTAACGGGTGCTCAAGGGTTGCAAACTGACGCTCCTGCCTTGGTGTGCGCAAATAGGCTGCTAGTGGTTGGCACAAACTGCCCGTTTGTTTAGCAGTTCATGGACCCATACCGGATCGATCGGATAGTCGTCGACCACCGTATCCATCAAGTCTTTGCCTCAAGGAATGCAAGTCGACTGCAAACAAACCGAGCCAATGCCTTCAAAAGAAACTCAAGTGCAAATAATGCGCCAAAGCTCAGTGGTCTTGGACCAATTGCAGTCCATGGCGCACTGAGTCACCGATTGGCATCGTTCAAACCGTCCGGGTGCCGATCGAATGCTTGAGCGAGTTTAGCAATTCGACGGCGTGCTGAATCTCGGCCTTCTGACGGTCGGGCTCCTGAGGGATTTCCCGCTCGATGGTCAACGGCCCGCTATATCCGATCTCCTTGAGCGTCTGGAGGTACAGCCCGATATCGACTTGGCCTTTGCCCAATGGGACTTCTGCGCCCCAGGTTTGCCCTGGCAGATCGCTCCAGGTTGCATCCTTGCAGTGAACGCTGCGAACATACTTGCCGACTTTGCGCAACGCCTCGATGGGTTGCCCGGTGCCGTAGAGGATCATGTTCGCAGGATCGAAGTTGATAAACAGATTCGATCGCTGGGTATCAGCGATGAATCCAAGAAGCGCGTCGGCCGTTTCTTGGCCGGTCTCTAAGTGGATCGCCTGCTCGTTCTTGGCTGCATGATCGCACAGAGTGCGTGTGACTTCGACAACATCGGCGTAATCCTTGCTCTTGGTGTCGTGGGGCACGACGCCGATATGCAGACCGACGACGTCACAACCAAGAAGCCTTGCGAAATCGGCGATTTCTTTCATCTCCTTGAGTCTCGCTGCGCGTGTCTCGGGTGGCACCAAGCCGATGGTGCGTTCGACCGTCGGGATATCCGCATAGCTCTCGCCATCGAATCCTCCGAAGACACAAGTCAGTTCGATCCCGTACTGATCGAGTTTCTTGAGGAAGGCTTCGGCCGCCGATGGAGTTCGTCCGGAGGCATGAGGTGTGTGGAGTTGGATCGAAGGGATGCCCAGTTCACGGGCGACCTCCAAATGAACTCCGAGCCCCGCATCAATGCTTGTAAAAACGCCTATGGACCAAGGTGCTAAAGGCATGAACGTAACCTTTCAAGAACGGACTAGTTGGAAGCTTCAGTAAGTGCGAGAAGTGCGAGATCCGACAGCGCCACGGCGCTGCCAATCTTAGAGCTTTTAGAGCATGCGGGATCTGGCCATCGCATCCTCGGCCATACGGATGAAACTTGTATCGCCAGTGCCCGCATAAGCCCTCTGATAGGTGACGCTCAAAAGGGTAAAGTTAAAAGACTCGGTCGGCTCGATCTGGCATGCCTTCTCTGCATGAGCGACGGCCAACGAATGCTCCCCTAGACTCGTAAAGACTCGAGCCAAGGCCAAGTGACTCAAAACATGCTCTGGGGATTCCTCCAGAATTCCCAAGAGCAAATCCCGAGCTTCTTCGTTCTTCCCAGCATCCTTGAGCTTCTCGGCTTGGCTGTAACGTTCATTCACGGTGCTCATGCGGCCCTTTAATTCGTTGGATCCATAGGTTTCACCAAGCAATCGGTTCGGGACTCCCCCTCCGATCGCCTCTGCGGGTGATCGATGTCGCTCCGTAATTGTAACGTGTTTGGAACCCTTTGGGGAACGGGATTTGAGCCTAGTGACAGGGTTTCACTATGGCGATCCCTAACCAAGTCGGTAATATTTTCCGATTGAAAGGGACAGCCTTAGCCCTTTGATACACCCTCGATCCTCCCTTTGGATCGCAACCCCTCTAAAAAACCTAGGACCTACCCTCGATGGAAATCTGGCCTGCAATCGATCTGCTAGGTGGCAACTGCGTTCGGCTACGGCAAGGAGATTACTCCCGCAATACCATCTTCAGCCAGAATCCTGGACAAGTCGCCCAAGAATGGTTCGATGCCGGCGCTACACTGCTCCATTGTGTCGATCTAGATGGTGCCAAATCCGGTAGCATCGTCAACCAACAGGCGATCCGAGAGATCCTCCTGGCCGCCCAAGGTAGGACCGTCCAGCTCGGCGGCGGAGTTCGCACCGAAGCGACCATTCGACGACTCTTGGATCTCGGACTCTCGCGCCTCGTCGTCGGTACGGCCGCCCTGCGCGACCCAAAGTGGTTTGCCGCAATGTGTAAGGAATTCCCAGATCGTTTGGTCCTAGGACTCGACGCCAAGGATGGAATGGTCGCAACCGAAGGTTGGCTCGATGTCTCCAAAACCCCAGCCTCGGTCCTGATCGAACAAGTCGCCCAGTGGACTGAGCATTGCGCAGCGATCGTCTATACCGACATCGATAAAGACGGCATGATGGAAGGCCCTAATTTCCAGGCCCTCTCACAGATCCAACAAATCTCGCCGTTTCCCGTCATCGCCTCCGGAGGGGTCACGACACTCCAAGATGTTCAAAAGCTCGTCGACCAAAAGACCCATGGAGCCATCATCGGACGCGCCCTGTACGAAGGAACCATCCACCTCAAAGAGGCTCTTAGGATTAGCTAATTCGATACTCCGAAAAACAATTTTCGTCATCCATCCTCGTAGGCTTGTTTCTGCGATTCGTTGCACGCTACACTTACGGCATAAGTGTTCGTTTGGCACTTAGTGGGAGTGCAGTTTCTGCACAGGCGGTCCCGCGTTTTTTCCAATGGGAGACCCCCCCGTTTGCTCGGGGGTGATTTAGACAACCTGGAGTTCGTCGAATGAAAAAAGTTGAAGCTGTTGTTCGCCACTTCAAACTTGAAGACGTCAAAAACGCACTGACCGAGCGAGGGATCCACGGGATGACCGTCACAGAGGTCCGAGGCTTCGGACGTCAAAAAGGCCACACCGAAATCTATCGCGGGACAGAGTACGCAGTGGATTTTGTGCCTAAAGTCAAAATCGAAGTTGTTTGTTCTGATTCCAATCTTCAGTCGGTGATCGATATGATCGTCAAGACGGCGCAGACCGGGCAAATCGGAGATGGAAAGATCTTCGTTTCCGACCTGGATAACGCCATCCGCATCCGGACTGGAGAACAGGGAGAAGACGCCCTGTAAACGAAGCTTGGTCCTCTAAAGATTCGTCGAAATAGACTTGTCCTCTCTTCATCCCCAAGTCATGGAGTCCCGGCAACAACTTGCCGAGGCACGACTCAAGTCGGCGAACCTTCATTCGTCCGGTAATACCGGTCTGCAAGTCTGTCTAGCGTGGGCCGATTCCGTCGATGCGATCGTGCATCGACTTATCGCCGTGGCTTGCCAAGAGGAAAATGCAGATCCATCAAAGTTCGCTTTTTTAGCCCTAGGCGGATACGGGCGACGGGACCTCGCTCCGTACTCCGACTTGGATTTGATGCTTCTGCATAACCAACTGCCAGAGAAGGCCCTCCAGGCCATCGCCCGTCGCGCTTCGCAAATGATCGGCGATACTGGCTTTCAACTCGGCTTCTCCGTGAGGACCCCTTTCCAATGCCGACAATTGGCTTGGACCGACGCCCAAGTCTTGACATCCCTAGTCGAGATGCGGCTCGTCTACGGCTCCCAGTCCCTATTCGAGTCGTTCGAAAACTCGTTCAAAAATGGAGCAAAACTCCGATGGCGGTCGTTGGCTTCCATGATCGAAAAGGAACGACTCGACGAGCGCCGCAAATACGGTGAGACCGAGTTCTTGCTCCACCCGAACGTCAAACGCTCTAGGGGGTGTCTGAGGGATGTTCAGATTGTTCGCTGGATCGGATTTGTATGCTTTGGCGAAAAAAATCCCGAACACTTGCGCGACGTCGGCCTTCTGGCCGAAGAAGATTATGCGCCGATCCAAGAAGGATACGATTACCTCCTGCGACTGCGAAACCAACTCCATTTCCTAGCAGGTCGAGCACTCGATTCACTCGACCGATCCAAACAGATGGAGCTCTCGAAGTGGATGGGATTCCAAGGTCGAGAGGGGGTCTTGCCCGTCGAGGAATTCATGACGCAATTCTTCGATATGACCAGCGAACTGCGATACAGTTCCGCGAATTTCGTCGGCATGGCCCGCTCGCGTTTGACCCCCTTTGGCTTCCTGTACCGATTTCTAAGCCTCTCGGCTGGCAAGAACCTGCGGCTTGGACTCAAAGAAGTCTGGGCCAACGGAAAAGGACTCGAACGTATCCAAGAGGATCCCGGCATGGTCCTGGAATTGATGCAAATCGCCAACCGACACCAACGACGCATCGAACACAAAACCTGGCGCACCATCCGCAAAGGAATGCTCAAACGGGCCGATAAGCCGGTCGGAAAAGAAGCCATCGCCCGGTTCCTTGGACTCATGAGCACTCCAGGAAGACTCGGTGAAATCCTCCGCCGATTGCACGAACTGCGCGTGCTCGAACAAATCATCCCCGCAGTCCGCCATACGCGCTCGTTGCTCCAGTTCAACGAGTACCACAAATACACCGTCGATGCCCACTGCATCCGTAGCGTCGAGTGCGTCGAGGAATTCGCCAAGCGCAACGATTTCCTAGGTGAACTCTACAGGAAATCCAAACAGAAACTCATCCTGCACCTGGCCTTGCTCCTGCACGATCTCGGAAAAGGCTTCGTTGAAGATCACTCCGAAGTAGGGTTGCGCATCGCCGATGAGACCTCCCAAATTCTCGGCCTGGGCGAAGCGGATCGGGAACTGATCTGCTTTCTGGTCCACCAACACCTGATCATGACCCTGACGGCCTTTCGCTTCGATCTGACCCAACTCTCGACGACCGTTAAGTTCGCTCAACAGGTCGGATCGCTCGAGCGGTTGCAACTCCTGACGCTTCTTTCCTGCGCTGACCTTGCCGCAGTCGGGCCCGGTGCACTCAACGACTGGAAACTCAATCTGATCCATCAACTCTACGATGCGACCGCCTCGCAGTTGCAATCCGGCGAACCCCTCGAGCACCAAGTCTCCGCCAAAGAAGCGATCAGAAAATCGGTCCTCGATCTGCTCTTGCCCCAGGAGAGATCAAGCCAAATCTGGATCGATCGAATCGCCGCAATCCCAACGACCTACCTGTTCCAGAATAAACCCCATGAATTGGTCCAGGAACTGCGCCTGATCCATGAACTCTCCCCCGAAAAACCAGTCCAAGTTTGGGCAGAGTACCTCTCCGATCGCGATGCGAGCGAATACTCCGTGGCGGTCGACCCGTCGAGAACCTCCGGCCTGTTCCAACGTATCACCGGAGCCATGGCCAGCCAACGACTCAGCATCCTCTCGGCCGAAATCCACTCTCTCCCCGATAGCGCCGCCTGGGACCGTTTCCTGGTCGATGACCCAGACTTCCAAGGAGCACCCGTCCCGAGCCGTTTAGAACAAGTCTGCCAAGCGATCGTCAAAGCGGTCGAAGCCCCCGAGCCGATCACGCCCAATTTTCGCAGAACCTGGAAAGGATCAGCCTCCGAGGAATCCGCCGCTTCTCGATTGCAACCGACCCAAGTCCGCTTCGATAACTCCAGCTCCGATCTGTTTACCATCATCACCGTCTTTGCCTACGATCGCATCGGACTGCTCTACGACATCTCGAAAATCCTCTCGGATTTTCAACTCGATCTCCAGGTCGCAAAAGTCAGCACCCATCTCGATCAAGTCGTCGACGTCTTCTACGTCACCGATGCCGAAGGCAACAAAATCACCGAATCGACCTACTTGTACACCCTGCGACAAGCTCTCCTGCGAGCCATCGAATAAGCACTCGAAGCACCGCAGTCGAGCCGATGGATCTAACCTCGATCTAACCTCATGAAACTCCCAATGTTTTTCCAACCAAGCATCCTAGCGGTGTTTGCAAGTCTGCTTGCATTCGCTGGGTTTTCTCTCGCTGGCCAATCGGTCTGCCTTGCCCAGGGCGATAGTGAACCGAGGCGAATCGAGATCATTTTTCCCGTTCGCTACCAGGTTTTTCAGCGACGCTACGAGGTTCCTCAATTGGCCCACAACCACCATCCAGGAGGGCCTGCAAAAGGGTATGCACAAGTCGCCATGGGATTGAGAATCCCAAGCGACAGCCGTCAGAAAGTGCTCTACCGAATCCGCAATGAACAACAGCCAGAGCATCAGCTACAACAATCGGCTTGGAAGCTGGCCACCGTGATGGACCGGACCGATGGCCAGCAGCCTCCAGAGGGCATCACGCAAATCGTCATTCCGGTTCCGGCCGGCGGTTGGTATTGGGTCGATCTTCGAGTCGAGTTTGATGGACAGAGTGTCGGGCAAGCCACTTCGGAGCCTTTCGGGGTCGGAGAGGTATTTCTCATCGCCGGGCAAAGCTATGCGACGAATTGCAACGATGAGCGGTTGCAAGTCACCGATCCGGCAGAGCGTGTGGTTGCCTACAATCTCAAGTCGCAAACTTGGAAAGTTGCCCATGATCCTCAGCCGACGGGCGACTCGAGCGACGGGGGGGCGATTTGGCCACCCCTTGGGGACTTGCTCGCTCAGTGCTACGACATTCCTATCGGATTTGTCAATGTCGCTGTCGGAGCGACTTCGACAAGCCAATGGAAAACCGATGGTGAGCTTTTCCAACGCCTCATCCAAGCCGGAACGGAGCTGAAGGATTTTCGCGCTGTTCTATGGCAACAAGGTGAATCGGATGTCATCGAGAAAACTACGACGGCAACTTATGTCGAGCGACTCATCGGGTTTCGAGCACAAGCCGACCGCGTTTGGGGTAGCTCAAGACCGTGGATGCTTGCGAAATCGACGCTGCATCCAACGGTTTACAACGACCCAGTCGGTGAAGCGAACATTCGCCATGCGATCGATACGTTGATCGCTTCGCATGGGTTCATGCAAGGTCCGGACACAGACCGGCTCGACGGTGCCAATCGAGGGCCCATGCAAAGCAGGCGTCACTTTACTGGACTCGGTCAACGGAATGCTGCTGCAATGTGGTTTGCTGCCATCACCAAAGAACTCGATGCCCCCAAGCCGCTTTACAGAGCTCAAGTCCCAAAACTCACCGATCTGCATCTTCGCTCGCCAGCTTGGAAATCACCGACCGTCTATCGCGAAAGCTCCGTTTTGCTTCAAGACCAACAGGGGGCCAATAACGCTCGGTTGGCGTTTCCTGCGGAGGAGATTTTGCAAGTTCGCACAGCGCTTGGGTTGGAATCCTTTCAAGAAGGTACCCATTGGACTTTAGACCCGACGAAGTCTGTTTTGCAATGGGTCGGGCAACCGCCGGTCAGGACCATCGGATTGGATCAGCTTTTTTTGCCCGCTGGATCGCCCAACAGTTACAAACACCGGTCAGGAAATCCTGAGGAAAATTTGCTATATGCACCGGGGAAGTGGTTCCATGAGCGCAATATCGAAATCACCTACCGTCGGGCCGATTCCATCGCGATCCCAACAGGCACGTCGCCCAAGTCTCTGGAAAAGACACTCAGGAAGCTCAGGGCCAAATCGAACGTGGTCATCGGGGTCAGTGGCGATAGCATCTCGACCGGATTGGACGCTTCGGCCACGACCTTGACCGAGCCGAATCAACCGGGTTACCCGGATTTGGTCGCAGCGCAACTTGTGCACGATTTCGATTGCCCGATCGACTTGGTCAACCGCTCGGTAGCCGGTTGGAGCATCGCCAACGGGCTTGCAGATCTAGAAAAGCTCTTGGAGTCAAAACCCGATCTGCTCATCGTGGCCTACGGGATGAACGATGTCGGAAGGCGAGATCCGGTGTGGTTCGCAGAACAAGCGCGCAAGCTTCAGGTTCGAGCCAAGGAATTGCTACCCGAGCTCGAAATACTATGGGTTGCACCGATGCTAGGGAATCGCGAGTGGATCCACACTCCACGCGAGATGTTTTTCGTTTACCGCGATGCTCTTCGGGGGGTTGTACAAGAGGGTGAATCGCTTGCCGATCTGACAGAGGTGTGGGATATCTTATTGCAGCGCAAGCACGATTTGGATTTGACCGGTAATGGGCTGAACCATCCTAACGATTTTGGACATCGGCTCTATGCACAAGCCATCTTGGAATGCTTGAATAAATAGTGATTGGACCACGCGTCCCTCTGACGCCGGACTTCTCGTGAGCCTGGGAAGATCGGGATGCAGATTGCTACCCTGGCTGTTTTCCTTTGCGTCCTTTGCGCCTTTGCGGTGAAACTCACGCTCCCGAGTAGCAACTAGGACCGTCAGAAGAAGGTTTCTCGCCAAGGCGCGAAGCTCGCAAAGAGAGAAAGCTCGAATCAGTATTTCATAGTGCAACACGTTGATATCTTGTTCTCATCACATTGTTCGTGCGTTTTCTCGCACTCGTGCTCAGTCCGCCGCGGCGGACGGTACCCACTTCACCTCCAAGCTGCTCGATGCATCGATCGAAGTCAGCATGGACGGTCGTGGACGCGCGACAGGCTGTTTGAAGAAGAAAAACATAATGGATTCATTGCTCATTCAACGGAAATGGTGGCTGGCTCTCTTTTCTCTTTCGCTTTGACTATATGAAACCTCCACCGATTAGGATCACTGCGAGGATCAAGGCTACAATTACGCCTAGCAAACACGACGCGAAAAATCGCGTTGGCATACTTGCACGCAAGCAGTGAAAAAACGGAATGCCGATGAGTGAGCCAAAACCGAGGATCGCCAAATTGACATTGGGAAAAGAACCGCATGCGATTCGTTCATCAATTGATAATTGAATAAGTCCAACACCGATCGCAACGAACACGAAATCCATCATCAACTCGAGGATCGAAAATGTCCACCTTCTATCTTTGTCTGGCACTTTGATTACTGCCGCATACGTCCGAGTCGATCGGTTCCCATTCATCACACTCACATCGATATTCATTTAGGTAGTCGGCGATCGTTTGCTTTTCCATCTGCACATAGACCACCGAGCCTCCCGTCCCGGTTCGCGCGACTCGGCGTCCAAGCGCGTCGTACTGGAAATTCACGTCCGCTGTCCCGTTGGCATCGATGTCGATGAGCATGCTTGAGTCTGGAGGTGGGAGGAGAAGCATAGATCTTCGTTGTCAGCCGTTGTCCCGGCGGCGGTGACCCCGTAGCCGCTCATGACCCCCGTGATCTACTCGGAGGTCTTGATCTTGTTCGCGTCCCAAGTGTAACCCAAATCCCCGATACTGGTTCGGTTGTTCACGATTGAACCGTATGGCTATGAAGACGATCGGTTTCGAATCATTTCCTGGAGGAATTGGGCACGCTGCTGGAGTTCCTCAAGTGACTTGCCTCGAAGCTCTTCATCGGAACTGATCTGCAGCCGCAGCAGCTCTTCCAAAGTTCGAATCAACTCTATCCTGACACGGGCCTCACCGCGGGCCTCGCCTCTGGCCTCGCCTTCTTCGAAAGCTGTTTGGATTCGAGTGTTCTCGTCGAGTTCCCATTTCAGCCGTGCATCGTAATGTCGACGTTGGTCTGGCGTTCGTGAAATCATCTCTAGTACTCCTACGGCTCGTTTAAAAACGGGATCTGGCAATCGA
>JAJTEK010000049.1 GCA_021299695.1 Pirellula sp.
TGGAGGGTCCGAGGTCTGACCAACTCTCCGGTGATTCTCGGGGGTAACAGCCCGACGGTACTTCCAACGAATCCTTTGTTGGGGGGTTACGACAACCCGCTCGGAACCGATATGCTTGTCGGTGCTCGCGCCAATCTTGGTCTGTGGCTCGATGATTGCCAAAACTACGGGGTCGGTGGACGTGCTTGGGGGTTGATCACCGATAGCTCCGAGCAGGTCATCACCAACGGTGGTAACTCGACTGGCATCGGTTTCTTCAACACCTCGCTGAACCAACCTGACACGTACATCGTGAACCTCGATCGTGGACCTTTCGGCCGCAACGTTGGGGAAATCGGTGTGTTGAACGACTTGGATCTGTTCTCCGGCGATCTTTATCTTCGAGCCATGCTCTTGGGGGATCGTTGCAATCGAGTGGACTTGCTCGGCGGTTACACCTTCCTGAGGCTCGATTCGGGCTATCAACTGCGATCCCGAATCGTCGACGGATGGACCGATGCTCCTCCACCGGTCACGACCGTGACGACCATCTTCGATCGGTTCTCGACGAAGAACGAGTTCCATGGTGGTCACATCGGGCTTCAATCGAACATCAACCGAGGTCGTTTCGGTTTGGGATTGATGGGTAAGGTAGCCATGGGCAACATGACTTCGACGAGCGACATCAGTGGAAGCTACGAGCAGATTCCACCGTTGCCTAGCTTGCCAGATCGGCAGAACCGAGGTTTGTTCACCCAATCGAGCAACATTGGAACGACGACTCGCGATGCGTTCACATTCATTCCAGAAATGAATGCGAAGTTGCGATACCAGATCGGTCGCTTCCAACTCGGTGTCGGCTACACCGTGGTGGTTCTACCGGAAGTCGCCATGGCAGCGAGCCAAGTCGACACCAACGTCGATGTGTTCGGGATCATCACTCCTCCGGTCAACTCGCCGGTTAACAAATTCAACACCGAGTCGTACTACCTCCACGGTATCGACTTGGGCGTCAGCTACAACTTCTAGGTCGCTGCGGATCGCAGAAGACTTCGAATCGACCAGTGAGATGTTTCGTGGCACCTAGCTTCGAAACATCTCTTCGTTTCCACATACCCCGGAATTGGTTATGGTACCTGTTATCGTTTCTCGGATCGGCCTTTGGTTGGATCAATTCTCGGCAACTCTCAGGGATTGGGAGTCCCTCCTTTGCGAATTGAGATCTGCGTATTTTCGGGAGGATGCCTCGCATTTGACTCGGTTGGCTCAGGAGATTGAGTCCTCCAAAGAGAGGATGCTGGCCTCCAAAACCGAACGGGAGTCGATCTTGACCCTTGCGCATGAACAAGGATTCAGCGCCTCGAATTTGCGCGAACTCTCAAGGCTCTTAGACGGCCAATGGCCAGCCCTTTGGACCCATCGACTGCTTGGTCTCGAGAACCAGATCTCTCGGATTCAGCAGTTAGGGGTCAGTCTTTGGATCCACTCTCCGGATTCCCGGAATGTGGTTTCGGAGCTGATTCAACTCTTGGGGTCCAAAACTCCTGGGTTGCCCCCGGCGCTTCGAATCGTCGATCCGGATGCACAGACCGAGCAGCAGGTTCCGAAAGCTCAGGGGCGCAAGGCCGCGTAAGAACACCGTACTGTCAAAGGGACATCCTAGGGGATCTCATCTGCGGTTTCGCGTTCCCCCTCAAGTTCATTGACTTTCGCAAACCCAGTGAGCCTTCCGGCTCCATGACCAAGTACCCTCAGAGCGATGGGAGCAACGATCTGAGTGGCTCCTTTTCCGATTGGAAAAAAACCCAGCGTCTCCGCTACGGCTGAGCCGGCCAAGTCGCCGTAGACGTAAGGGTAAAGCTTTCTCTCGAGTGCCCAACGGTCCTTGGCTTGAGCATAGCCGATGACATCTTTCGATACATTCCATTGATGAACCAGTGGGACTACGGGTAAAAGTTGGGCAGCCGAGTAGGTCCCTAGCCAATCTTGGTGCTTGTGATATTCCTTGGCATCGCCTGCTCGTAGGAGCGATCGAATCGGTCTTGTGGAATTGATGCTGAGCGTATTGGTGTAAGGGTTGTAGGTGTCTCTGTGCAAAGCGCGTGCAGGAAAAAGGGAATAGGCGATCAGGCTCAACGAGCCTCCTGTATATTTCCAAATCGGTGCGATTCGATCATTGGCGTATAGCCTCGCCCATTGCTCACCTGGGGTGTAGCGTCGAACGTCGATGCAAACATCGTTCAAGTCGTTTTCGGACAGGTACTCTTGGGAAAGCCGGACGGCTTCTTCGCGCCTGGCATCTTCGGACTTATGGTTCTCTACCCGATTCTTCCATTTTTGCGGAAGCCGTTCGACAACGAATCGCCTAGGTGCCTGCACGATCGATTCGAGTTGATCGATACGGGGGTGATGCCCCCCTACCGCGAGGGGATTGGTTTGCGATATCTCCTCAAAGTCGCTTGGCAAGCAAGAGTTGTGTTGCTCGGTTGAGATCCGTGAAGGTCCTACCACTTGGATTGGCGATCGGGCGCACCCGAGGATCGAAGAGCCCGCTATCAAGAACAGCGCGCATTGGAGGTGAAATCGGCAGGGCAAGGTGGTTTTGAGACTACATCGAGTGGTTCTGCATCGCTTGTGCGAATGGATCCGGGGTGGGTAAGAGGCACAAGCCAACGGTCCTACTCTTGCAGGTTCGCAAGCGAAGATCAAGCTGAGAAATCAGGCCCTGGAAAAGCCCTGAATCCAACATTGCTAGCATCCCCCTTTTTCACTCTGTCCTCTTCCTCATGCTTTTGACTCCGTCCTCCTCTTCCTCTTGCCTTCCCTCTTACTCTTCCCTCTTACTCTTCCTCTTGCCTTTCTCTCCGTGCACTCTGTGCCTCTGTGTTTCCTAAAACAGCCTTCGCATCAAGGCTCTTTCGAGCTTTGGCCTCGAAAGCAGCTTTCACCTTCGGATCGCGTAGAACGATCAAGGCCCAGATCCCAAAAGGAATCCCCCATAGGACAAACGGGGAGATCAGCGGGATGCAGGCTAAAGCAGCCCCTATTTTCGCGATCGAATAGGACTCCATAAAAACCATCTTTGCCCCACCTACAGCGATCGCGATCGAACTGAAAAAGAACGCTGCGACCACCAGGATGTCTTCGATCATGACTCGATTGCCAAGAAGAATCCAGGGTGTCCCCACAAGATAGATCGCTGGAAAAACCGAGTAGGTCGCCCCCAGGATCAAAAGAGCAGTGCCAGGCCGAGAGACCCGGCGGCGAATCATCTGCTCCTCATCCGCTAGATCCGGATCCGCGATATCCGGTCCGTATTCCCCAACCGGCGGTTCGTACGGATTGTCGGACGGATTGCTCATACGAATGGGAACTAGTACTTGAGCAAGGCTTCTACCCGATGTGGGGCCAAGCGTCGGCGACCTTCGAGGAACTCCAGTTCGATGCAGAACAGAGCCCCGACGACGTTGGCTTGGAAATTCTCAAGAAGTTTCGTGCATGCTTCCACCGTTCCGCCAGTAGCGAGCAGATCGTCGACGATCCAGACCCTTGAGCCTGGTCGGATCGCGTCGGTATGCATATGCAGCGTGTCGCTCCCGTATTCGAGATCGTAGGAGTACGAATGGGTTTCGTAAGGTAGTTTGCCCGGTTTGCGGACAGGCACAAATGCGGCGCCGAGTGCAATGGCTAAAGGGGCCGCGAAGATAAACCCTCGAGCTTCGGCAGCGACGAGCGCATCGATCCTCTCTCCGCGAATCAAGTCCGCCATGCGTTCGATCGTTTCTTCGAAGGCGACAGGGTTGCCCAGCAGCGGCGTGATATCCCGAAACAGAATACCCGGCTTGGGGAAATCGGGGATCGCTCGGATCAGGGTACTCAAGTCGAGGTGAGGATTTTTTGTCATAGATGAATTCAACGAGATTTTGTTCGTGCTTCTTGTCGTACTCGAAGAGACCAAGTATAGCGATCCGGGCCATCGGTCTGCAAGTTCCCGCGAATCGCTTCGATCAACGATCGGCATCGCAGTAGTTCCAACAGCCCTCGAGTACGAGTACCGTTTCACTGAGTACCGCTTCGCTGAGTACGAGTACGATGAGATCCGATGTGAGGACGCCCAATACGATGCGAGGACGGCCATGAGGATAAACCCATCGCGCAAGGATTGCAAATTCCCGGGGGCTCTAGGCTCGGTCGACGGGAAAGGGAATCACATCGCCGAGCCCGGATGCGTTGCAGGCGAGCATGACCACTCGATCGAATCCAAGAGCGCAACCGCAGCAATTGGGGATTCCGAGCCGCATCGCTTCGATCAATGGGTTTTCTAAGGGAAGAGGGAATTTGCCGTCGGCGATGCGTTGTTGGTTTGCTAGTGCGGCACGCCGAGCCAACTCGTCTGGGTCGCACAGTTCATGGTATCCATTGGCTAGCTCAACGCCGAGGTAGAAAGCTTCGAAACGCTCGGCGGTGCGGGGGTCATGCGGATCGAGTTTCGCAAGTGCTGCTTGGGTTGCGGGAAAATGGGTGACGATCACCGGTCGTTTCATTCCGAGGGATGGTTGCACGACCATGGAGAAAATGAGATTGACCCAATCATCCCAATCGTCGCTCCAATCGGCTCGATCGATCAGCTTGTGATCCAGAGACCATTCTCCGAGAGTAGGCAGATCGCAATCGAAGAGTTTCATCGAAGTGGCTTGCTCGAATGCTTGGGCAAAACGGATGTGTTCGGCCGTGGGAGTATCGAGCAAGCGTTGGAGGAGGGCATCGAGCAGTTCGAGTCCGCCCTCGAGATCGGCTTGGACATCGTACCATTCGGCCATGGTGAATTCGGGGTTGTGGAATTGTCCGAACTCGGCGGACCGAAAGACGCTTCCGAGTTGGTAGCAGCTACCGAGTCCACTGGCCAGCAGTCGTTTCATCGATTGCTCTGGGGAGGTTTGCAAGTACCAGGAGTGATCGTCATTGACACCTACCGAGCGGGCTTCGATGCGGATGGGATCTAAGTGCCGATCGATCACGGAGAATCGCGATAGGATCGGCGTTTGGACTTCGATAAAGCCGCGGTTATCGAAAAAATCGCGGAGTGCTTTGGCCAACGCAGCGCGGCGCACCAAGTTCTCAATCGGTGCAGAGGACAGACACTCGGGGGTCATCGCCGGTAGTAGTTCGAATTGTTGGGTTGATAGCCCTCGGGCCAAGCCACTGGAGGCAGGGAGGATCCGTTAGGAGATGGACCAGCAGGTTGTGTGGGGTAGACGTTTTGGGGATAGCCGGTCGTGGTTGGACTTGGATAAGCCGGATTGGTAGCGTAGCGGCTGGTCACTTGCGAGGGGTTCGACGCGATCCGGTTCGGGTCGTAGAGGTTTGGAGGGTAGGGGGAAGGGTAAGTGTTCCAGGCTGGGTTTTGCCAAGCTGGAGCGGGATTGGGTTGGGGGTAGCTATAGGAGAGCAAGGGTTGTCCCGATAGGTCGTAAGGGGAATTGGCTGGGAGCAAGGTTTGGACAGGGGTATAAAAACTCGCGGCTGGGGCGGGCCGGTGGTTCGGGAAAAGTTCCGTGAGGATTTCGGGGCGCAGTCCGATGAGTCCGAGGATGAGGAACCCCAATTCGACCCAGTAGAATCTCCGCTTTTTTCGTCGGCGTTTGGGGAATTGCGTCATAGCGTTCTCGGAGCCAGAGTCGGTTAGATACATAGTGGATTACCACTACACGATCCAGACCGGTGGTGTAAAGAGCACTAGGACTTGGATTGCGATCCGTAGGATCCGTCGGAACGATAACTAGCTCCTCTTTTGGCGTGCGCGAGCGACGATTGGGATTACGCAAAGCAAACCAATAGCCATGGAGGTCGGTTCAGGGACGGAACTAAACCCATGTAAGTCGGTCAACACAAAACCATCGAAATCTTGCTCTTCCCGAGAGTCTCCATTGGGGAACAGGGCAAGAAACCCATCTAGTTGCGTTTGACTCAAGGATGAGTGAGTCGTCAAAACATTCCATTTCACGCCACCGGTGTATGGACTTGTCGTTAGAGATCCATCGTAACGGAATGAAGTCAGAGTGTTAGGGAGCAAGGCATTCAAATTGAAGCCATCGACGGTTTTCTGATCCCCGGAAACAAGCGGAAGATCCGAGAAAATCGGATCGATCGAGGAATTAAAGGCTCCTACTACGAATAGCTGTCCAACGACGAGAAGTTCACCGCCTGCCGACCGGTGGACAAAATGCAATTCCAGCGCACTGGCCACTCCGTTGATCAAGTGTTCTGCGGGTGCATGGAAGTGGAATTGAAGCAGGTCGTACGTGGTTCCACCGAGTGTCAGGCTACCCGCACCGGCTCCGACGATCGCTTTGACGGTTGCTTCCGTATCGGGAGATCCTGTGTTGTGAACGTCAAGCGTCGTGCTTGAGCTGTAGTTGAAGTTAAACGCTGGGAGAGCCGGATTGTAGTACGTGTTGTACGAAGTGATGTTGATGGGGCTTTGAACTGCAGCATGTGCCACAGTTGAGCTTCTAACACCGATAGCGAGCGCACAACCCCATAGTAGAAGTTTTGTAACCGATTGCATAGACAGAGCACCTTCTGACAAGAACGAAAGAAAATTTAGACGCGACAGGTTAACAAAGTGCCATGCGCAATTCAACTGTTGTCTTCCAATCAACACATTGCGTATTTTTAATGAAGCCTGCCTAGGGCGGCGCTTCGCTTTGCCCTGGGCTTTCGCATAATGCCCCTTTCGGGCTCGGGTAAATGATGGTCAATCGTGACGCGTCGCGTATTTGGGCTTGGGGAACGGTCGTAAGTTCTCGGTAAACGCTAGCATATCGGCAGTGCGGATCGGCTTGCTTTAAGGCCCCTTTACGTGATATAGAGGACTCGTGTTGGTAGTGATTGGCCTCGGCAAGGCAACCCCATCCCATGGTAAAACTGAGTATTCGCAACCTGTTCGATATTCCCTCGCGTCGGATCGAGGAGCTGGATTTCCAGCAAGATATCTTTATCCATCACACGTTGGGGCTCGGAGATATGATCCACTTCAACGGGATGGTTCGCTATCTGCTCGATGATCTGTCAGTCGATCGGAAGATCCGTGTTTTTTGCAAGGCACGCAATGCACCGATGACCCGGTGGATGTACCGCGACGAGCCTCGTGTGGAACTTGTGGAGATTGGGCCCGAGGAGTCCGAGGGGCGGGCCGTTCAGCGTGCACTGCGGCGCAACAGAACGAAGAATTTTCTTTGTTTGGGGCATCGCGCAATGCGTCCGTTGCTGAAGAAATACCCGCATACTTTTTTCGATCCGCTTTTTTACCTGCAGGCGGAAGTTCCTTATTCGATTCGCTACAGCCATTGCTATTGGGAGCGGGATGCCCAACAAGAAGAGCGAGTCTATAAGAAGTTGATCACCGAGAGGGACATGAGCCAGGGGGAATATGCTTTTGTGCACGATGACCCCGAGCGAGGCTATCGGGTCCAAACCGATCGAATTGAGCTCCCAATCGTTGGCAATGACATCAGCGAGAGCATTTTCCATTTGGGATTGGTTTTGGAGCGGGCCGCCGAGGTCCACTGCATGGAGAGTTCGATTCGGTGCATGATCGAGTCGCTCAAGATGCAGAATGTGAAGCTTTACTACCACAACTTCCGTTACCCCGAGCGTCCTTTGGGGACCGCCACTCAATTGGATTGGGAGCAGATCGAGTATGCAAACGATCCTTCGCGAAAAAGCTGAAGTAAAAACGACCATGGCAAAGCGAATCATTTCTTATTCGCTCTATGGGACGAATCCCTTGTACATCGAGGGGGCGGTTCGAAATGTTCGGCTCGTGCCGAGCATTTATCCGGGCTGGACAGCCCGGGTGTATGCCTCGCAGGAGATCGATGCCGAATCGATCCGGAGGCTTGAGGATTTGGGGGCCGAGGTGATTCGCAAGCGGCGCGTCGATTTGGTTGACGGAACTTTTTGGAGGTTTTTGCCGGCCGGAGATTCAACCCTCGATGCTGTGATTTTTCGAGATACCGATTCGCGTCTGAGCCGCAGGGAGGCTGAAGCCGTCGAGCAGTGGCTCCAGAGCGGCAAGGGGCTACACCTGATGCGAGATCATCCCGAGCATCAGGTGCTCATCATGGCGGGCATGTGGGGGTGTCGCGGTGGGGCGATTCGCGACATCGAGGCGTTGATCGCTAGCTGGGGGCTTTGGTCTCGCAAGGGCCATGACCAGGTATTTCTCCGGGAGATGATTTACCCGAGGTTTGAGGGGGATTTGCTCGTCCACAGCGAGTTGTTTTCCTATGGTGACGAATTTTGTTTGCCGTTTCCGCTGGTCCGCGAGCCTGGCCAGTACGTCGGATCGGTGATCGATCCGGACCGCGATTGGCTCAGGCCGGAGCAAATCCTTGAAAATCAACGTATTCTCGAGGGCTTAGAGCACCGGCATTTGCCGCGAGTCTCCCGGCGGCCTTGGATCAAAAGGCTCTTGCAGACCAAGCAATGGCTCCGAAGCCGTCTTCCCAATCGCGTTGGAGCCTGAGAAACTATGCTCCATGCGAATTTCTACTGAGCACCCGTTATCCATTCGTTTTTTCACTTCCCCCATGGACCGACTCGTCAGGGCCCTTTTGGTCGCTTGCTGCTTGTCGGTTTGGATTCCGGAGCATCGCGTGAGAGCCCAAGACGCATTGGCAGGTGAGTCGTTGGCCGGTGGGTCGTTGGCCGGACAGCCACTGGACACCGAATCGGTTTATTTCCGGGTTAGTTTTGACGAAGCGGCGATGCATCGGGTGTGGATCGAGGCCAGTTACCCGACCCAGGGGGCCAAAGAGTTGCGGTTGATGATGCCAGTATGGACACCGGGCAGTTACATGGTCCGCGAGTATGCACGTCAGGTCGAGAGCCTAGCGGCCTTTGACAAACAGAGTCCGCTCAAGTGTGTCAAATCAGATAAGAACCACTGGGTCGTGTCTTGCGAAAACACGCAGAGAGTGACCTTGCGTTATGCGGTTTATGGTCGAGAGATGGGTGTTCGGACCAACTGGATCGAGGAGCAGTTTGCGTTTCTCACCGGTGCAGCGACTTTCTTGATCCCGCAGGACGCTTTGGACCGCCGGTGTGTCCTCGAGTGCGTTCCGAGGGCAGGCTGGGAACAGATTGCGACTTCGTTAGATGTTTTATCGACAAGTCCGTGGGTGCGGACGGCGAAGAACTTTGACGAACTGGTCGACAGTCCGGTGGTGCTCGGGAGCATCGACATCCAAGCTCAGGAGATTTCCGGTGTACCTCATTACTTGGCGACCGTTCCGAGCGAGGGTTGGGACACCAAGAAGGCGATGACCGATGCGGCTAAGATCATCAAGATCGAGCAGGAGTTTTGGGGCGAGGTGCCTTATCCGCAGTATTGGTTTTTGAATTTGTTGACAGAGGCTGGCGGAGGGCTTGAGCATGACAACTCGACGGTGCTCATGGCGAGTCGTTGGACGCAAAAGCAGCGGTCGAAGTATGTCGATTGGCTTGGGCTCGTCTCGCATGAGTTTTTTCATACTTGGAATGTCCGCAGGCTCAGGCCCAAGGGGCTCATGAAGTACGATTACAACCAGGAGCAGTACATTCAAGAGTTATGGATCGCCGAGGGGTTGACGAGTTATTACGACGATTTGTTTGTGATTCGATCGGGCTTATCGACCCCCAAGGAGTATCTCGAGCGGGTCAGCAAGAGCATTCAAACGGTCCAGAATTCGCCGGGCCGTAGGGTGCAGAATTTGGTCGACAGCAGTTTTGACTCTTGGATCAAGTTCTATCGGCCTGACGAGAATGCCGCCAACAGTCGGATCAGTTACTATGTCAAAGGGGCGATTCTTGGAATGTTGCTCGACGTCCAGATTCGGCTTCGGTCGCAGGACAAGCACACGCTAGACGATTGCATGCGATTGCTCTGGCAGCGGCATCGTGCCACGGGTTACAGCAACGAGGATTTCTCCAACATCGTGCGGGAGTTGGGGGGCAAGCCCTTGGGGGATTGGCTCGACGAGCAGTTGGGTTCGACCCAGGAGCTTGATTATCAGCCATTTTTGGACGCCTACGGTTTGACATGGAAGGCCAGCGATTCGTCCAAGGAGTTGCCACAGGACTCTGGCGCATCGTCGGGAGCTCCCAAGGTGACGGCAGGACAAATAGGCCTTGAGATGAGTCTTGTGGCAGGCAAGACACAGGTCGACAAGGTACTGCGGGGATTTGCTGGGAGTCGTGCTGGGGTGCAAGTCGGCGATGAGATCGTAGCCTTGGGTGGATACCGGGTCACGGCCGAGCAGTGGACCGAACGCGTTGGGATGTTGGAGATCGGTCAACAGACGACTCTTTTGGTCGCTAGGCGTGGTAAAATGCTTGAGCTCGGACTCGACTTGGCATCCGTGCCGCAGGTCGATTCGGCGCCGAGTTGGAATTTGGTAAGGGTCGACAAGCCGACCCCTGAGCAGGAAAAACGCTGGGGAGCATGGTTAGGGCTCCCGAGTTTGCCGGTCCAGGGCGATCAGGAGTCGGGAACCAAGTGAGTCATTTAGCGAGTAATTTTCAGTGCTGTGTGGGTCGTTTCGGTTGAAAATCTGTCGATTAGGAACACTGGGCTGGTAAAATTTTCCGATTGCGGGTATTTAGTTGTCGAGACCCTGGGGTTGTTAGGTCATCAGGCCATTTGGGAACCAGGGAACAAGGATTCGTTGATTCTGAGGGATGCTGGTATGTCAGTGAATGAAGAGGTTTTTTCCAAGGTACAATCTGCGTTGGTCGATGCATTGGGAGTCGACGAAGGCGATGTGACACCTGGAGCGACGATGGTCGGAGATTTGGGAGCCGAGTCGATCGACTTTTTGGACATTGTTTTCAAGTTGGAAAAGGCTTTCGGAATCAAGATTCAGACCGAGGATTTGTTCCCCAAGGACATCTTGACCCAGAGCAATTTTGTCCAGGATGGCAAGGTCAACTCCAACGGTCTGTCGGAGCTCAAGAAGCGGATGCCTTGGGCGGATTTGACGAAGTTCGAGTCGAACCCTCGGGTTCAGGATTTCGGAGACCTTTTGACCGTCAGCGACTTATGCCGCTACGTCCAAACCAAGTTGGCATAGGACAACTGCCGTGCGTTGGTTCTGGATCGACCGATTTCTTGAGTTTGTGCGAGACACCAAGGCTCGCACGATCAAGAACGTGACCTTTGGCGAAGAGCCATTGGATAATTACTTGCAAAGTCGTCCTCACTATCCCCATTCGCTGATGATCGAGGGGATGGCTCAGACGGGAGGTTTGCTCGTTTCGGAGCCCGAGGGTTTCACGCGCAAGACAGTTTTGGCCAAGGTGTCCAAGGCGGTTTTTCATCGCGTCGTGGTCCCTGGGGATTGCATTGAGCTTGTGGCTCTGGTTCAGAACAAGAGTTCCACCGGTGCGGCGATCGAAGGGACGATCACCTGCGAGGGTCAGGTCGTAGCTCAGATGGAGTTATGGTTTGCGTTCCTCGACCAAAGTTTCGGTGCCGAGGCGCTTTTTCCACCTGAAGATCTGATGAGAACTCTGCGAATCCTGCGACTTTTCGACGTTGCGGTCGACACCGCGGGGAATAAAATACAACCTCCACAGCATATGCTCGACGCGGAGTTGCAATCCGCCGAGGCGTTGCGACAAGCATCGCGAAGCAACCCTCTGGTTTTGCCCTCGGCATCCGACTAGTGGTTGAGCGACCTGTTGATCGGAAAAGCTCCGTTTTTTAGAAGGCTTAGGATTCATGCGCCGACGTGTTGTCGTCACTGGAATGGGAGTCATCAATCCGCTCGGGCACGATGTGTCGACGATGTGGAGCGCGCTGCTCGAGAGCCAAAGTGGCGTCGGACCGATTACGGTTTTTGACGCTTCTGGGTACCCGACGACCATTGCTGCCGAGGTCAAGCATTGGGATGTCTCGATGGTCGATGAGGACCCTGCGGTATGGAATTACCGTGGCAGGCACACACGTTTTGCCGTCGGCGCGGCCAAGCAAGCGGTGCTGCAATCAGGAATACTCGACACCTCGATCGATCCGACTCGAATCGGAGTGTACTTAGGGGCAGGTGAGGGAAACCAGAACTTCAGCAATTTCACCCGTATGGTCGATGCGGCCGTGGTGGGGCCTGAGTTCAGCATGTCGCGATTCATCCAAAAAGGGATCGAGTTGATGGATCCTCGCGAGGAGATGGAGCAGGAGCCCAACATGCCCGCGGCGCACGTAGCGGCCTTGTTTGACGCCCAAGGCCCCAACAGCAATTGCTTGACGGCCTGTGCGGCCTCGAGCCAAGCCGTTGGCGAGGCGACCGAGTTGATCCGTGCCGGAGATGCCGATGTGATGATCGCAGGAGGATGCCACTCGATGATCCATCCATTCGGGCTGACAGGCTTTAGCCTTTTGACAACGCTTTCCCAACGCAACGCAGAGCCCACTCGAGCATCCCGTCCGTTTGACCAAGGGCGCGATGGATTTGTGCTCGGAGAGGGAGCGGCGATTGTGATCCTCGAAGAGTACGAACACGCGCGTCGCCGTGGGGCTGCGATTTATGGCGAGATTCTCGGCTACGGCAGTACCGCAGACGCTTACCGAATTACCGACATCCACCCCGAGGGTCGCGGTGCGATCGGCTGCATGAAGCAAGCGATTGCCGATGCGAAGTTGAATATCGACCAGATCGGTTATGTCAACGCGCACGGAACGAGCACCCAGGTCAACGATCGGACCGAGACATTGGCTTGCAAAGGCGTTTTCGGGGACCGCGCAAGGCTCACGCCCGTATCGAGCACCAAGAGCATGATGGGGCATTTGATCGCTGCGGCCGGTGCCACTGAGATGATCGTGTGCATGTTAGCGATTCGCGATGGGGTATTGCCTCCGACGATCAATCAGGAGACCTCCGACCCGGCTTGCGATTTGGACTATATTCCGAATGTTGCAAGGCCCTCGAAGATCCGCGTCGCTTTGAACAACAGTTTTGGGTTTGGTGGGCAAAACGTGACATTGGCCGTCGGGGCCTTGCGCAACGAAAGCTGAAAAGTAGCCCATTCATGAACATTTCCGATTCTGTGCTGCTGGCTTACTTGGACGACGCTCTGTCCGAAGAGAAAATCGCACAGATCGAACAAGCGATTCGAGCTGACGCGGATTTGCGATTAAGGATCGAGGCTTTGGTCGCCCAGCGAGACTCAGGCATGCATAGTCTCGGGGATATCTGGAGACGTCATCGTCTAAGTTGTCCGACCCGCGAGCAATTAGGAAGTTATTTGCTCGAAGCGATGCTTCAAGACTCCAGCGACTACTTGCGGTTTCACATCGAGGTCATCGGCTGCCGATACTGCCGAGCCAACTTGGCCGATTTGCAATTGGCGCAAGACCAGGCCAAGCAGTCCGAGGCGACCGTCGCACAGCGACGGAAGCGTATTTTTCAAAGCAGCGTCGGTAGGATGCGTACATTTCCTGAGGACAACTAATGCGCATCGGACAGATCATCACCGTCATTGCGGACCGCAAGTTTGGGTTCATACGCAGCGAGCACTTTCGCGACGACGTCTTTTTTCATTTTTCTACGTTAGAGAATCTCAATCCGAAGTGGTTGAGGATCGGTCAGGACGTGGAGTTTGAGATCGACGAGTTGCTCAGGATCAACAAGCAGAAGCTGGAAGCGACGATTGTCCGCGAGCCGAGCAGGCCGCTGGCCTTCAAGCTTGACGAAGACATGATCGAGGGGTTAAGGCCATCGCACCATCCGAAGGCTCGGAGGCGCAAGCCGGGTTGGAAGGAAAAGAAATCGGACGGATCGGACGGATCGGACGGATCAGTCTGATCGGACGGATCGGACGGATCCGTCGGATCAGTCCGATCGAGTACCTTGGTGTTATCTTGTAACTGGGGCCTAGGGTAGAAACCTGGAAATTGGAACCGAGAGAGGGGTTCCCAAGAAAAGTGGTCAGGGCCGGGATCGAACCGGCGACACACGGATTTTCAGTCCGTTGCTCTACCTACTGAGCTACCTAACCATGCAGATGGATGAGAAAATGTAAAACCCAGAGTGCATTTTGTCAATTCACCCGTAGGCTTTCTGAGCTCCTTTTGGAGCTAAAGCGTGGAGGTTTTCTTCCCATTTGGTACAATTAGGATCGTCGGTTACGCTCGGCTTTCTTCGGCTGTCCCTTTTCGTTTTCCGTTCGGTAACGCTATGAATCCGCAATCCTTACGCTTACGGTTTTGCTTTCGGGTATGCCGGTTCTTTGCCGGGAACTCGATCGCTGGAATGGCCACGGCCAAGTTCGTTGGTTTTTTGGTGCTTTGGCTGTGTCTTGTGTCTACGCCGAGTTTGGTCCGAGCGCAGTACACACCGGACCATCCAGTCGTCAAAGAAATGGTCGACCGCGGGGTCCTTTTTCTTTCGAAAAACCCGGTCCAATCGGGTGGCGATTCGACCTTTGGCATCCAGGTCCTTACGGCTTATACGATCTACAAGGTCGAGGGGGACCCGGATCTACCTGTGGTCTCGCAGGGTATTCAACTTGCGAAAAACTACGTGGAGAAAACCTCGGTCGCCAGAGGTGGTTTCGACCATAAATCGATCTACAACATGGCCGTCAGTTGCATGTTGTTGGCCAGCGTCAGCGTCGATACTTTTGGACCGCAGTTGATCCAGGCTCGGGATTTTTTCATGCGGGTCCAGCAGCCTGGGGGTGGTTTTGGCTACATCGACGGATCCCACAAACCCGACAGTGCGGACATTTCCCAGACGCAGTATGTGCTTTTGGCCTTATGGACCATGGCGCAAACCGGGATCGACGTTCCCGAGGACCGGGTGATGAAGACCTTGGCCTACCTCTACGCCGCTCAGATCAAAGACTCCCAGGGCAACTACACGGGCGGATGGCCTTATCAATTCGAACCTGGCAACATGGGTCAATTCCAGTCGACCTCATCGTTGACTGCTTGCGGACTTTCGAGCGTGCTCATCGCCGGGGACATTCTCGGAGTGTTTCGCAACCGCTTGGCTGAAGCCGAGGAAGAGGACGGATTGATTCCGCCTGCGTTCAAACGGGTTTTGGCTGAGGCCGAGAAGAAGCGTAAGGGAGCCAACGTCGATCGGGCTCGGCTCGATGCTTGCGTGAACCTGGGCTTGGGCTTCAATCGCAGGAATCCTTACAGTCGGACGACTTGGCACTACTACTACTTGTACTCGGTGGAGCGATTCGAGTCCTTTTTGGAAATCGCCAGTGGCAAGCAGAACAAGAGTCCTCCTTGGTACAACGCTGAGGTCGACCGCATGAGAGCCGTCCAGGGTGCTAACGGTTCGTTCGGAGGGCAGGGGGCCAAGGATATCGACACGGTCCTCGAGCCACAAACAGCGACATCCCTTGCGATCTTGTTCCTGATTCGCAGCACTCAAAAAGCGATTGGAGAGCTAAAAGAAGCGATCGCTATCGGCGGCAACGAGCTTCCAGCCGATTTGGCCGGCGCAACGATGCTCAATGGCAAAGCGGTATCGAAGAACGAAGCTACGAGCATCGACGATGCGTTGAAGATGCTCGAAGATGACAAGAAATCGCAAGGAGAAGACAAGCTTGTTGCCGAGAAAATCATCTTTTCGAAGGACCCAGCCCGTCGCAAGGACGAGCTGAATCGCTTCTCTCGACTCTTGCGGAGCAAGGATTGGCAAGCGCGACGAGTGGCCTCGAAAGTCCTCGGTCGCAGCGATGACCTAGACATGGTCCCGGAGTTGATTTTCGCTTTGAGCGACCGCGATACGGTCGTCAATCGCAACGCAGAGACCTCGCTACGGTTGATCTCTCGCAAACTCGACAAGTACCATTTGCCCAAAGAGGGTGGCGTCACCGACCAGGACCGGATCAAAGCCCAACGGGAATGGAAAACTTGGTACCTTGAACTTCGTCCTGATTACATCTTCGTCGAATAACCATTCGCATAAGAAACAGCCATGAGCACAACCACAGCCAATTCATCCAACGGAACCACTGCCGGCGGGATGTTGCATGTCGACGAGTCCTCGATGCGGACCAACAAAGTCGAGCAGGTTTCGAGCTTGCTCATCAGTGTTGCGGTCATGCTCGCCTTAGCCGTTGCGATGCTCTTTTTGCTGTTCTTGCTTTCGATGAACTGGAAGCGGCAGGAAAAAATGGAGTTGGAGGTCGAGCGAATTGCTGGACGGGGAGAGAACGCGGCGGGTTTTGAACGGGATTTCGATCCTCCCGCAGCCGATGAGGTCGAGCAACTGACCGAGCCTGCGTTGGAACAGACGATCCAAATGGTCAACGATGCGATCGCAGCGATCGCATCGATGGATACGATCATGGCTTCGGATGCCATCACCGGGGACCGCAGTGGTCAAGGTGACAGTCGGCCACCGGGACCCGAGGGGGAAGGGGTCGACGGAGTGCACCGTGGGGAGCGTTGGGAGTTGAAGTTCACGGCTCGCGATCGCAAGGCCTATGCCAGCCAACTCGACACCTTTGGAATCGAGCTTGCCGCGATCGGGGGTGGGATTCCGACAATCGATTACGCCACGACCTTGGCAAAATCTCCCAAGGGGCGATCGGGAAATCGAGATCAGGAAAAGCGATTGTTCTTTAGCTATGTCACCAACAATGCGCTCATGCAGTACGACAAAGCCTTGTTGCAATCTGCGGGAGTGAATGTCAAGGATCGTTCGGTATTGAAGTTTATCCCCAAGGAGCTCGAAGATACCTTGGCGATGGCCGAGAAGGCTTATTATCTTGAGAAGCGCAGCAAGGACTTTCGTGTTTCGGACATTGCCAAGACGATTTTCGAGTGCAAGGGTACCAAGAGCGGCAAGTTTGAATGGTTGGTGATCGACCAGCGGTACCGAAATAAGAATCCATCGGTCAAGTAGTCGATCGGATCTTGGTTTGAGTTGCTTTGGCTCTGAGCGCCGTTGGTGTAAGCGGTTTAACCACGGAATACACGGAACACACGGAATGAAAGCCGTCAAAACAGCCGGACTCTCTTGGCGAGATCCACTACGGCTTATGTGTTTTGAGCCAGTCGGCTACTTTGCGAGCCGAGGAACTCAGGGCGAGTTGATCGAGTTCTTGGCTCGTGTACCAAGCGAGTTGCTCTGGAGATGGTTCCAGGGCATTGTTTTTGTCTGGATTGGCGCGAGCGGATCGGTTGTTCGTCGGCGTCAGCTTGCCATCGATTTGGGCGAGGTAGCATCGCAAGAGGATTCGGTAGCGAGTTACGCTGTGTTTGACCGAGACGCATTCCTGGGCGATCGCAGGCCGCTTGGAATAGAGTTTGAGGAATGCTTCAGCGGCGAAATCCAGAGCGAGTCCTTCGTTTGGGATATCGGTGCAATCGTAGCGAGGGAAGTCCCAGAGCCCGGCCCAGCGTTCGGTCTGGAGTCGTCGTCTTAGGAGCCAGCGGCCTTTCGAGTCATAGACGAGCAATCCGACTTCTTGGAGTTCCGTGATTTGTTTTTTGAGTTTGGGGGCAGGGATCGTATCGGTCTCGGAGTGTCGGTAGGCGAGGCAGTGTTTTTGCAGGGGGCATTGGTCGCATGCTGGCGACTTGGGCTTGCACACCTGCGAGCCAATTTCCATGAGAGCTTGGTTGAGTTGGCCGGTTGCAAGAGGCCATGCGATTGCGATCGCCTCGGCGAAGTCCCAGAGTTGTTTTTGGGAGGAAGAAACGCTCAGGGGTGTTTTGCATCGGAGCAAACGGGCATAGAGTCGTTGCGTGTTGGCTTCGACGATTCCGCATCGTTGGTCGTAGGCGAACGATGCGACGGCGTTTGCTGTGTAGCGACCGATGCCGGGTAGTTGCGCGATCGCATCGCGATCGAGAGGAAATGGGCATTGGCCTGATTCGACGACGCTGCGGGCCGCCGCGTGGAGTTGCCTAGCTCGGCGGTAGTAGCCCAGTCCGGCCCAAAGCTGGTAGACCTCATCGAGGTTTGCTGCTGCGAGGGATTGAACATCGGGGAATCGGATCAGGAAGCGTTCGTAGTAGGGGATGACGGTGGCGACTTGGGTTTGCTGGAGCATGCATTCGCTGATCCAGATTCGGTAGGGATCGCGAGTATTTCTCCAAGGCAGATCGCGTCGGTATTTTGCGAACCAAGCCACGGCGTCTTTGGCGATTGCCTGTAGCTGAGTTGGTTGAGATTTCCGCATGAGACTTCAGGTCAACGATCCGCGAGCAGTGCTGGAATGAAGAGAGTTCCAGTTGGCTTAGGGGTTCATGTTGGAGGGACGTTTGCCGAGTGTCACATCGACTTGGCGGGTTTCGTAGCCGTCGATTGGCTGGCGGAGGTTACGTCCGGGAAATCGGTTTCTGTTTTCGGGGTCGGGGTCGATCGGTCGCATGGACATGATGGGGCGATCGTACTCGACGAGTACGGATTCACCGGCAGCGGATTTGGCGAGTTGCTTGCGCAGGTCGTCGAAGTTTTGGATAGGAACGCCGTTGATTTTCTTGAGCTTGTCGTACATACGGATACCTGCTTTGCTGGCTGGCCCCTCGGGGATGGACTCTTGGATGACCAGGGAGCTCGGTTCGCAGGTGATCCCGAGGAATCCGCCACGGCCTACGAAGACGTTTGCGGTTTCTATTTTTTCGACCAAGGTTTCGGCTCCGGTTGCGGAGACTTCGGTTCCGAAGAGTTGGAGATCGCCGAAGATGGGGACTTGTTCGAGGATCTCGATGGCTTGGTCGTCGACTGGGGAGTAGAGGATTTCGATCAGATCCATATCGGGAGCGGCGATCAGGGGTCGGAGATCTTGGCTCTGGAGATTCGTTTCGATGATTTGGAGGCTGCGCAGTTGTGGCATTTTCATGACATACTCGAGCATTGGTCGCGAGACCCGGGGTCCTTCGAGTTTGACGAACTCGACGTCGAAGAGCCATGGGAGCATGGCCAGGTCGTCATCGGTACCGACGAAGCGTTCATCGATGACTAGGGCGTTTTTGACATCTTTGAGTTGGGTCAGGACCGAGAGGTGTCGATCGGCCACGAGGATACCGACTCGTTCGAGGCGATCGAGGGCTTGTTCCTGCATTTGGACCGAAACGCTTTCGAGGATTTTTTGGGCGAGGATCGCCTTTTGGGTCGTCCGCTCGGCGGCGATACGGTGGAGGCTTTCGAAGGCTGCTTTGCCTTGTTGGCTCAAGGCATCTTGGGAGACGAATCCTAGGAATTGCAGGAGTGCGTTGGAGGCATTGGATTCTGGAGACTCTGCGAGTTCGATCAGTTTTGGGAGGATTGACGAGAGTTTTCGGCTGAGTTGTTGTTGGGCTATTTCGCGGACGGCGAAGCGATCGTCATCGAGTTGCTCGACCCAGTTTTGGATTTCTTGAGCAGAAGGGGTTGGGTCGGATTGAGCGTAGGCGTGCAAGGGGCACAGCAGAGCCAGAGCAAGGAGCATGGTCGCTGCGCAGGTGTGCGCATCGGGGATCGACCAGCCGAATCGGCCAGCGGTCTGAGCAATGTGCATAGGGATCGCCACGTTATTTCAATGGATTTCGGCTCGGAAACGCCGTCCTGGAACGTTTCGCAGGAGTGGAGGTGTTTCGCGGGAGTGGGTCGATTCGCAGGAGTAGATTGATTCCGGCGGTCTGCGTCATTCTACCTTTGAAGGAACGCATTTCCTAGCCGAAGGGCTATCAAAGCAGAGCAGTCCAAGCTGCCCGGTGAGTCCCCAAAAAAGTTCGAGCGGAGCCAAGAAGCCAGCGGTTCGAATCTCCGCGTTGCGTGAAAACTTCATCTGACTTAGGTTGCAATGCTCGCAGGGGTACGGGATGATGGGGCGTTGGTTTGGGAACGCCACGATCGACGAGCGGTACATGGGCCAAGACGGGTATAGGGGTTGATAATGAGACGAATTTGCTGCGTGTTTTTTTTCTTCGCTAGTTTTTTAGTTGGGAGGAATGGTCCCGAGGCGTTGGGGTATTTTCCGCAGGAGCAAACGGGAGGGGTTGAAGGTCAAGGGGCGATCGATCCGGACCCTCAGGCTCGGTGGTGGAAGGGGAATTTGCATACGCATTCGCTCTGGAGTGACGGGAATGATTTTCCGGAGGTCATTTCGGATTGGTATCGGCAGAGGGGATATCATTTTTTGGCGATTTCGGACCACAACGTCTTGCAGGAGGGGCAGAAGTGGATGGCCGTATCGAGGGTCCAGCAGCGGAGTCACGGCCAGGGGATGGAACGGTATTTGGAGCTATTTGGAAAGTCCTGGGTCGAGACTCGGGGCGAGCCTGGAACGGAGAAGTATGAGGTTCGGCTCAAGCCTTTGGACGAATACCGATATCGATTGGAGCGCAATGATCATTTCATTTTGATTCCGGCCGAGGAGATCACCGACAGTGCCGAGGGTCATCCGGTGCATATGAATGCAACGAATCTCGACGAGGTGATCAAGCCCCTTGGGGGCAAGACGGTCCGCGAAGCGATGGAGAACAATCTTCGAGCGGTGCTTGAGGTCGAGAAGGCGAAAGGTCGCGAGATACTACCCCATTTGAACCATCCAAATTTTCAGTATGGGATCACCTTTGAAGATCTTGCGGCGGTGATGTCCGAGCGTTTTTTTGAGGTCTACAACGGGCATCCAGGGGTCAATCATTTGGGAGACGCGAAGAATCCTGGAGTCGAGCGGATGTGGGATTTAGCGAATCATTTGCGAGTCAACAAGCTTGGCGGGACGGTGCTCTATGGAGTTGGGACCGACGACAGCCATGAGTATTTTGGCAAGTCGGGGAGTCGCCCTGGACGGGGTTGGGTCATGGTCCGTTCGAAGTTTTTGACGCCTGAGCATTTGATCCGCGCGATGAAGGCTGGGGATTTTTATGCTTCGAGTGGAGCGACGCTCAAGGATGTGCGTTGGGAGGCTGAAAGCGGAACGCTTTCGGTCCAGATCGATGCCCAGGAAGGGGTGACCTATTGGACCGAATACTTGGTCACAGATGTCGATGGAGAGCCCGAGGACATAGGCCGAGTGGGTTTAGCAACGCAGGAGCTGAGCAGTTCCTATTCGTTGAAGAAGGGGGAAACCATCGTCAGGGCTGTCGTCACCTCGAGCCTTGAGCCGGCCGATCCGGTATGGAAAGAGCAGAAGCAGCAGGCATGGACGCAGCCATTTACGGCCGGCCGATGAGCGATAAGCCAAAGGCTCAGTGATCGTCGAGCAGGGGGTCAAAGACTTCGGGAAGTTCAGCTCCGTCGACGAAGCTGACCAGGGATTTGCTTCGGTGGGGGTGTTGAAGTTTTTTGACTGCTTTGCTCTCGATTTGTCGAACGCGTTCTCGGGTGACTTGGAAGATCTTCCCGACCTCTTCGAGGGTGTAGGCATAGCCATCCTCGAGACCGTATCGGAGTTTTAGGATTTCGCGTTCGCGGTAATTGAGCGTCAGCATGGCTTCTTGGATCTGCTCTTTGAGGGTGGTTTGATTGGTCTCGTAGAGCGGATCGTTGTCACGGTAGTCTTCGACGAATTCGCCGAAGAAGCTGTCGTCGTGGTCGCCGACGGGTTGGTCGAGCGAGAGGGGTTGGCGGGCCATTTTGATGACGACTTGGGCGTCTTCCATCGAGAGTCCTGCGCGTTTGGCGGTTTCTTCGACCGACGGGGCGCGTCCAAGTTCTTGGTACAAATCCCTGGTGATCTGCCGAACCTTGCTCATCGTATCGATCATGTGGACCGGGACGCGGATGGTTCGGCTCTGGTCAGCGATGGCGCGGGTGATGGCTTGTCGGATCCACCAAGTCGCATAGGTCGAGAATTTGAAGCCTCGTGCGTGCTCGAACTTGTCGACGGCTCGCATCAGACCTGTGTTTCCTTCTTGGATCAGATCCAAAAAGCTCAATCCACGGTTGCGATATTTCTTGGCGATCGAGACGACCAGTCGCAGGTTTCCGGCGGAGAGTTCGCGTTTGGCCGCATCGTAATCAAACCGATAATTCGTTACCCGAGAAACACGGCGTTGGAGCGTGGCCGGGGTTTCGTAGGTGATTCGCATCAGGTAACGAAGTTCCTTGAGCATTTGGGGTAGGGTGGTGCCTTCGACGAACCCGGTTCGATGGGCTTGGGCGATCTTTGCTTTGAGGTGCGCCATTTGATGTTCGATCGAAACGAGTTTTTGGAACATCGGCTCGAGTCGATTGGTTCTGAGGTTCATTTCCTCGATCAGTCGGACGGCTTTGTTGCGTCGGACGATCAGACGACGCCAAGCGGCTCGTCGTTCGGAGATTGCCGAACGGCGGCAGATGGCGGTATGGAAGTCGGCGTAGTTGCGTTTGAGCAGGTGCCGTAGGGTTTTGATATTCGGACCGATCCTGCGCATGATCGCTATTTTTTCCGAGGCGTTGGTCACACTCACTTCGATGGTCCGGTCAAGGCGCAGGCGCCCATCGCGGACTTGTTCGAGAAGTTTGGTCGCACCTTGGAGCATGAAGTCGGTAGCGAGCATCCAATTGCGGTAATGGAATCGGGTCTGTTCGATATGTCGAGCCGCGAGGACTTCTTCTTGGCGGGTCAGCAGAGGGATTTGGCCCATTTGCATCAAGTACATGCGGACCGGATCCTCGGTCGCATCGACGAGGCCATCGTCTTCTGCGAAGAAGCCATCGGATTCCTCATCGGACAGGTCATCGTCGCTCGGTCCACCTGGGGTGTTTAGCGCCTCGGTTTCATCGAGATCGAATTCGATGCCCCCGGGAATTACCCCGCTTGGGAGAATCCCGTTGGGGAGTGCATCGATCAAGTCGCGATCTTCCTCGAAGTAGGCTTCATCGGAGTTGTTGGATCGGTCGTTGGAATTTCGGCGGCTGGCTCGTTTTGGCATAAGAAAGACTACTAGGGCGGTCACATAGTTGCGGATCGGTGATGGCCACAGGTTGCCAAAAGGGTGGGTGGGCTTTTGGAGGGGTTGGCGGCACAGAGGGACAAGAGCGACCGGCGTGCCATCAGGGGCATTGTTCGCACGATGGGGGTCAGATTCAACGGTTTTCGCAGAGAAAACGGGGTAAAAACCTTTGCTAGAGGGTGCGGTAGAGTCGGTCTGCGGGAGGTAAGCTCTGGGGGATGGTGGAAAAATTCCACATCGGTTGATTTTTTGCAACGCGCAAAGGTTGCCTTTGGGCAACGAGTCGAGTCGATTCCCATTGACCCCCTAGGGTGCATTCTCGATACTTCGGCGATCGTATGGAATTTGGTTTCGCGACAGCATTTGGACAATGGCCGATGGACGATCAACTGCCCGAAGAGTGCTTGGAATTGGCTCTGCGAGCCCAGAGAGCTGCTCTGGAGCTTCAGGGGATATCGACGGCCGTCAAGAACCGATGGCTGCTACATGCGGCCGAGGGTCTTGAGAGGGACCAGGAGGGGATTCTTCGGGCCAATGCCAAGGACCTCGAGCAGGCCCCAGCTTATGGGCTAACGGGACCGTCGGTCGACCGTCTTCGGCTCGATGCTAAGCGTTTGGGTGGGATCGCACAGGGATTGCGGGAGGTGGCCGCGTTGCCCGATCCGGTCGGAGAGTGTCTTGGTGGATCGGTCCGTCCGAATGGGTTGATGATTCAGAAGGTGCGAGTCCCGATCGGGGTGATTTTTTTCATTTATGAATCCCGACCGAATGTGACGGCAGATGCGGCGGCCATTGCGATCAAGAGTGGCAATGCGATCCTGCTGCGAGGGGGTAAGGAGGCCCACATGACGTCGCGTGCGATTGTCGAAGTGTTGCGAGAATCTGCATCCTGGGCGGGATTGCCTAGCGATGCATTGCAGATGGTACCGATGCTCGATCGCCGAGCGGTCGGGGAGTTGTTGAAGCTATCCAAGCAGATCGATTTGGTGATACCTCGGGGTGGAGAATCGCTGGTGCGACGGGTCTGTGCCGAGGCGAGCATGCCGGTACTTAAGCATTTCGATGGAAATTGCCATGTGTATGTCGATAGCCATGCGGATTTGGAGCAAGCCGCTCAGGTGGTGGTCAATTCCAAGACCCAGCGGATGGGGGTGTGCAATGCAGCCGAATCGTTGTTGGTCCATCAGGCGGTTGCTCGCGTTTTTCTACCAAAGCTTGCAGAGGATCTTTCTCCTTTCGGGATTGAGCTTCGGGGTGACGGTTTGGCGATGGAGATCCTGCCGGGGATTGCGGCTGCCAGTGAGGATGACTGGGGGCAGGAGTATCTCGGTCCGATCATGAGCATCAAGATTGTCTCGGACCTCGACGAGGCGATCGCGCACATCAATCGTTACGGTTCGAAGCACACCGATGCGATCATGACCAAGGATATCCAGACGGCTCGTCGCTTTACCAACCGGGTCGATTCGGCGGTGGTGATCGTCAACGCTTCGACGCGATTCAACGATGGTGGGCAATTCGGTTTCGGTGCTGAGATCGGTATCAGCACGGACAAACTCCATGCCAGGGGTCCTTGTGGCCTGACCGAGTTGACGACTTACAAGTACGTCGTGTACGGGAATGGGCAGTTGCGGGAAGGCTGATTGGCAGCGAGAACACAAATCAGACAAGGAAGTTGTCATGTCATCAAAGAATCTCGAACGTTGGTTTCCACGATTGCAAGGACCGATCGAATCGATCTTCGAGCAATGGGTACCCATGGCCTCGCAGAGGGTCTCTGAGCGTCTAGGGCGTCGGGTGGAGTTTAGCCTCCAGGGGACATCGATCGAGGGATGCTGGTCGTTTGGGACCGGGCAACGCCTCGGATTCCGAGTCACCAACCGAGTCTCCAACCCACTGCGAGTGCCAGCTTGAGTTCGATGGCATCGAGGATCCTTGGTCGATGCGGCTCGAGATGGCGAGTGTGTATCGGATGATCGATGGATTATTGGGTTCAACGTCGAGCGAGCCTGATGGGGGGGGTGTGCCGATGAGGGACATCGATTGGCGCATCGCGAAGCTGGCCTTGGAGGAACTCGTGGAGCCTTGTGTGGGGCTTTGGTTGGGTGGTGTTTCGGGCGATTCGGATCGAGGTTTGCCTACGGTACGAACGAGGCTTCTTGAGCAGTCCGAGCCACTCGGGCGTCGACCGGCTCGGGTGCGGATCGAGTTTCAGATTCGCATATCGGGGTGTGTTACCGAGGGTACCAAGAGCGTCGCGCCGATCGATAGCCAGCATGCAAGTGACCGTCCGGTCGACCGTGTGGGCGGGCATGTAGGGCACGGTGCTTGGTTGCTTCCTGAGTCTTTGTTGGTCGATCAGCTTGGAAGGCTATTGTTTGGGGGGGCGACGGTGGCAGACTTGTCAGTGGTCTTAGCGACCTCTCGCATCGCCTCTTCGGAGTTATCGGAGCTCGAGGTCGGCGACATTGTATCGACCGAGCAGCTCGCGACTGGGCGGGTGGAGGTTCAGAGTTTGGGTGGTTTGTTGTACCGAGCCGAGGCTGGGGTTTTTCGGGGTCAGCGGGCGATCCGTTTGGTAGGCGTGCAACCCGAGCGATCGCAGGTTGCTTAAGGCCCCTGGCCTAGGCCTATAGAGGCTCAGTGGCCTTCGATTTGGCTCAAGCGGATCAAGGAGATGAGTTCATCGGTACTGAGTCGACCTGCGCGATCGGCGCCGTCGAGGACTCCGGCGATGAGTTCTCGTTTATCTTCGTGGAGCGCGAGGATTTGTTGTTCGATGGTATCTTTGGCGACCAGTCGGTAGACGGTCACGGCGCGGAGTTGGCCGAGTCGGTGGGCACGGTCGGTGGCTTGGTCTTCGACGGCTGGGTTCCACCAGGGGTCCATGTGGATGACGTAATCGGCGGCGGTGAGGTTGAGTCCGGTGCCCCCTGCTTTGAGGGAGATGAGGAACAGGTCACCGTGTCCGGCTTGGAAGGCATCGACGGCTTCTTGCCGTTTGGCGGCTGGGGTAGCACCGTCGAGGTATTGGTATTTGATTCCGACGCGGTCGAGAGATTCGCGCAGCAGGCTCAGGTGTTGGACGAACTGGCTGAAGACCAGCGCGCGGTGTTCGCCTTCGCGCAGTTCGCTGACGATTTCCATGAACAGGTCGAGTTTGGCGCTGGATTTATCCCAGCGTTTATCGACGAGTCTTGGGTGGCAGGCAAGTTGCCTCAGGCGGGTGAGCCAGGCCAGGACTCGGATTCGCATTTGGGGATCGGAATCTTCGGAGCCGCCTTGGGTAAGTTCGTTCAGAGCGGCGAGTCGAGCGGCGTCGTATTTCTTGCGTTCGGCTTCGGAGAATTCCGCGAGTCGTACAACTTCGGTGCGTTCTGGCAGTTCGGAGAGGACTTCCTTTTTGGTACGCCTGAGGATGAAGGGCCGAACGACGCGTCCGAGGGCCAGGAGTCGGTCTTTGGAGCGGTGGCGTTCGATGGGTTCGGCGAAGTTCTTTCGGAATTTCTCCCAGGAGCCCAGGAGTCCTGGGCTGACGGTCCTCATGAGGCTCCAGAGTTCCCCTAGGTGGTTTTCCAGGGGTGTACCCGAGAGAGCAAGGTGCCAATCGGCCTCAATTTGCCGGACGGCTTGTGCGGTTTTGGTGTTAAAGTTTTTGATGAATTGGGCTTCGTCGAGCACGAGGGTATTCCAGGCTCGTTTGGTGAAGCGATCGACATCGCGTTGGAGGAGTTGGTAGCTGGTGATGATCAGGTCCCCGGGTCCGGCCGAGTCGATGAGGGTTTGTCGGTCGTGTTCTCGGTAGAGCATGGGTCGGAGCGAGGGTGCGAATTTTTCGGATTCGCGTTGCCAGTTTGAGCCGACGCTCGTCGGGGCGATGATCAAAGCGGCGCCGTTTTTGGCGCGATCCAGGAGGATACCGAGGGCTTGGACTGTTTTCCCCAGTCCCATATCGTCGGCGAGGACACCGCCGATTCCCCAGTGGGCCAGTTTGGCGAGCCATTCGTAGCCGGAGACTTGGTATTCGCGGAGATCGGCGCGGAGCGTTTCGGGGACTTTGGGTTTAAGTTTCCTGGCACCTGCGAGTCGTGCGAGGGCGTCTTTCCAGGACATATCGGCATCGACGGAGATATCGCTTCCGAGGGCTTCCTCGACCACTGCGGTGCCTGCTTTGGAGACCCGCAGTTCGTTTCCATCGCCGATCGAGACGTCTTGGATGGCTCCGAGGCGTTGGCGGAGGGTATCGGAGATTTGGGCGAATTGTCCGTCCCCGAGGGGAACGAAGCGTCGGCCTTGGCGCAGAGCCGAGAGGAGTTCGGCCAGGGGGATTTCCAGCCCGTTGAGTTCGGCGAAGCCATCGAGGCCGAACCAATCGCGACCGCTGCTGAGTTTGACTTGGAGTCGTTGCGGGGTGATTTCTCCGACGACTTGCATGGGTTGGCTTTTTGGCCAGCAGACCGGAGGGGCTTTTTCACCGAGGTTTTGGATCCGCTGGAGCAGATCGAGTGCATCGTCGGGTGTGGCAGCCAGCCAGGTGAAGGGTGCGTCGTAGGGTAGGAGATTGAGTTCAGCGGCTTGGGCGTATTCTTCGGCGATGGAGGCTTCTTCTTCGAGAGCTCTCAGAAGTTGGAAGCGACCGGCGGTCGTGGCGATACGGAGTCGTTCTGGATCTTGGCCCGGTACGGGTGGTTCGACGACGGCATCGCAAGCGACGCGGAGAGCGACCTGGAGTCCTTCTTTTCCACGGGGGGAGAGATGGAGTTCGATTTTCGGTTCGAGGGGTTGTTCGGGTCCGGCCAGGGATTCTGGCAATTGGACTTCGAGTCGTTTTGGTTTAGCGACGTGGACGATCAGGTCGGCGAATTTTTCGGCGGTATCTCGATCCATGATGGCTTCTCGGCGTTCGGCGGCGCTGAGGTCATTGATGAGTCGCAGGATTCGCGATTCGATGGTGCTCATGAAGAGCACATGGCGTTGTCGGTCGATGCGCAGCAGGAGGGATTCCTGGTTGTGGATGGTGCCGATCGGAGTTTGGACAGGATCATCCAAGGTGCAATTGGGGTGATCGATCAGGAGTCTGAGGCATTCGCGAATGACGCGTGGGGTTTGTCCTCGGTAGGAGTCTTCGGCCGACTGGAGGACCAGCACGAGCATTTTGTCGGCTGGGTGGGACAGGGCCGTATCGGGGACCGAATCGAGGTTGTCTCGCAGGAGTCGCCCTTTGTTCCATCCCCCTCGTTTTCGGGAGGTCTGCAGGTGGGCTTGGATGCTCACGCCGTAGTTGGAGTATTGCAATCGCCACTGGATGCGTTGGAGGCGGCGATCGGGGTCTTCGTCGGGGTCGGTTTCGGCGAGGGTCTCTTCGATATCGGGTTTGAGGTACGCGAGCGATTCGACGAGTTTTCGTCCGGCTTGGCGTCCATCGGTGATGCAGCTTTGCATCCATTCGACCGCATCGCTAGGCGAGCGTTGGGTCAATTGCCTTCGGAGGTAGTTCAAGCAGTGGACTTGGTGAACACAGGGCTTGATCGTCTCGGTGCACGAGCAGGTCAGCAAGATATTGCGGATGACTTTGCTGGCGGTGATATCACCGATTTGGTGGAGATGTTTCGGATCGAGCTCGACCGCAATACCGGTGGTGAATTGGCCTTTGACGGGCGAAACGCCTTCGAGTTCGAACTGGAAGGCCAGGGAGGCTTCGGCATTCTTCAATCGGGGCAGATCGTTCGAGGCGAAGTACCGCGACATGAGGAGTTGTTGCGGGCGAAACTTCTTTTCTTGCTGAGCGATGGCGCTGAGGATGTGGACGACAAGACCGCTGGATTGCGGCAAGTCCAATTGAGACAGTTTCGACATGCAGAGTGCTGGATCTATCGATGGGTATTCTCGAAGTGCAAACCGTCTAGTGTGGTCGATCCGGGGAACTTGGCAAGGCGAAATCGAGTGTGCTTGGCAGATAAGTCAGCGCGTCGGATTGCTTGCAAAACCGACTTGCCCAATCCTCGTTCCTTTGAAAAGCACCGAGGATTGGCTTGGTTGGAAGGTTCAAGGACTTGACGAATCGATGGCTTTGGTGTAGGCCTCTAGACCACCGACGATGGGCAGGTCGAGTTGGCATTGATCGATCTGGAATTGCAGTCGTGTTCCGGGTTCAGGCCAGAGGGTGAAGTCTCGGTCGCTCGAGACCAAAACCAGGCCGATTTGTTCACCGGGTTGGAGGATTTGGTCATCGGGTTGGAGTTCGAATTCGACGTCTCGGAATTGGCCTGGGATCATGGGTTCTTCGGTCCAGATTGAATGGGCGTTGGCAGGGTCTGCCCAACCTCGGGTGATGACATCATCGGTGATCCGTTCGCTGTTGGTCCAGGGCAACGAGACGAGCCAGACCGAGAGGCATGCCGTTGGGCGATCGCAGGCGATTCGAAGTTTGATGCGAGAGAGGCCCGAGAGGTGCAAAGGGGCGGTGAGTTTTGGAGTGGCATAGAGGAGTCGGTGGTTGCTCCATTCGGCTTGGATCAACTGAGGGACGCTGAAGGAGAAGTTATCGATGAGATCGTCGAGCCCTTGCGGGTCGGCTTGAGGGTTGCTGCTTGAGGGATCTTCATTGGCCATCAAGGCTGGGGTCAATTGCCCGATGCGTTTGCCTTGCCCTTGCGGTTTGAACGTAACGACTTTGGCATCGGGATTTGGGAAATCGCTGTAGGATTCGGGTTTGCTGTTTCGTTTGCCTTCGCGGACGATCCAAGCGTTAGGTAGGTCCATGACTTTATTGTCTTGGCCGTAGAGGAAATGGGAGAACCATTGGTTGAGGAGTTGGACAGGAGGTTGTCCGCCGTGGCCACCTTGATGGTAATAGATTTTGCATGGCAAGCCTTTCTTTTGGGCAGCTTGGTAGATGCGGTAGCTATGTTCTGGCATCACGTTCCAGTCGTTGAAGGCATGGGCCATAAGGAGTGCTGCCTTCATGTGGTCGAGTTGATGGATGTAGTCGCGGCTTTTCCAAAATTCGTTGTAGTCGCCGTTGGTTCGGTCGAAGTTTTTGAGCATGCCTTCGTCTCGGATGTTGCAATCGCAGAAGTTTCTCGAGGCGTCGTATCCTGAGTGGATGAAGTCGTATAGAACGTCGATGTCCTCGCCCATGTATCCGCCTGGGTGGCGAACGAGTCCGTTGGAGCGGTAGTAGTGGTAGTAGGAGGTATTCGGAGCGACAGGAACGATGCATTCGAGTCCATCGACGCCGGTTGTTGCGGCCGCAAGGCAGAGGGTTCCGTTGTAGGAGGTGCCGATCATTCCGACCTTTCCTGTGCACCAATCGGCTTTGACTTCTTCGTTGCCATCGACGCTTGTGAAGCCTTTGGCCCGTCCGTTGAGCCAATCGATGACAGCTTTGGGAGCGAGCGATTCGTTGGGTCCGCCGACGGTGGGGCAGCCTTGGGACAGCCCGGTTCCAGGGGAGGATGAGTGGACGACGGCAAACCCCCGGGGGACCCATTCGGCGAGGTGTTCACCGTTGAGTCGCGGCCTTTTGGATTCTTGGGGGATCGCTGGAGGTGTTGCGTGTTTGGGGGGTGGAGAATTCAGGTTCTGTCGGGGGCTCCACATGTGTTCTGGAGAGGTCGATCCCATGCCTGCGTAATAGGGGCTCGATTGGTAGATCACGGGGACTTTCAAGCCCTCGGTCTGTGTCGGATTGGGTCGAGTGACACTGACATGGACCCGATCGGGTTTGCCGTCTTGGTCGGAATCGAATTCGGTTTCCACGAATAGGTCGTGTTGGACCCAGTCGGACTTGAAGGCCTCGACGACTTGGGCCAGTCCATCGACGAAGACTGGCTTGGAACCTGCCGATGGCTTAACGTTGGTCGAGGGCTGGGAGTCTTGGGCGCTGCAGAGGCTTTGCGCAAGGCATACGAGTGCGAATGCGAGATTGAATTTCAGCATATGGGATCGAGGGCAATTGGGTTTCATGATGGGTTGCTCGGCTGCATGGATTGGCCTTCGGCCAATCGGCTCAGGTCGTTCCAGAAGGTGACGTATTTGTTTCTATCTTTGATGTATTCATCGTCGAAAACCGCGCGCCTGAGTTCTTCGCGTTGCTCGAAGAATTTGGAGTAGTCTTTCGGTTCGTCGGGGTGAAAGACAGGACATGGTTTGTCGTAAACGATCGTGGCGCCTTGGTTGCCCTCGTTATGGAATCGTGACATTCCGATGACTCGGTCGGCCACGAAGATCGCCTCGTTGAGTTCGTGGGTGACCATGAGGATGGTGTATTCGGGTCGTTTGCCTTCGCGTTTGCGTTGAAGATTTTGTTGATAGAAGCCAAGGAGCATGTACTGGAGGTCTTCTCGCATGGCTTCATCCAGTGCGCCGAAGGGTTCATCGAGCAAGACGACTTTGGGTCGCATGATGAGGGCTTGGGCGACGGCCACGCGTTGTTTCATTCCGCCGGACATTTCCCGGGGGTATTTTCCACAAGCGTGTTCGAGGCCGACTTGCGCGAGGAAATCGCGGGATTGCTTGAGGTGTTCGCGCCGTTGCTTGAGGTATTTCGGGAACAGGAAGCATCGGCTGAAGAAGGAGCTTTGATCGAGTTTAAGTCCGAAGGCGACGTTGGCTTCGGCCGTCAAGAAATCGTATAGGGAGTACTGTTGGTAAACGATTCCGACGTTGCGAGTCGGGCCGATGACCGGTTGTCCATCGGCGAGTATTTCGCCTTCGGTGGGTGGATGAGTACCGAGGATGGCTTTGAGAAGAGTGCTTTTACCGCAGCCGCTCGGACCGACGATCGCGACGATTTGACCGGGCCAGATTTTCAGATTGATTTGGTCCAGAACGGGAAAGTCGCCGAAGCGGTGTGAGACATTGCGGACTTCTAAGGCGTAATCGCTCATGACTCGTCGGATCCACCGAAAACAATTTTATAGAGATGAATCGCGGCGACCGCAGCAGCGCCGGCAACGATGCCAAATAGGAAGTCGAAGAGCAGCGGTGCCAGCCAGCCCAAAGGAGCCCCGATCGCAGGGATCGCGTGCATCGCATGAGCGAACGATTCGCTCAAATGGTGGAGCGAGGCGAACTGATGGGTGATGATTCCACCGCCGACGAGGAACATCGCAGCGGTTCCGGCGATTGCCAAAAAGCGGAGCAAGTAGGGAGCGAACCACAAGATGGCCGCGCCTAGTTTTTTGAGGATCTGATCCGTGGCGCTCGCCCCTTTGAGGGTCAGCCAATGGAGTCCTAGATCGTCGAGTTTGACAATGCCTGCGACCAGTCCGTAGACGCCGACGGTCATCAGCGTTCCGACGGCAAGCAGAACACCGAGGGTGACCGAAAATGGCTGACCGACAAGGGTCCCGAGGGTAATGACGATGATTTCGGCTGAGAGAATGAAATCGGTGCGGATCGCGCCTTGGATTTTTGCTTTCTCCAATTTGACCGGATCGACATCGGGGTCACGGATCGCTTGGAGGCGTTCGGAGCGAGACTCGGAGATCTCTTTGTCGGTTTTGGGATGTAGCCAAGAGTGAAGGATCTTCTCGACCCCTTCGTAGCACAGATAGATTCCTCCGAGCATCAGCAGGGGTTTGATGGCCCAGGGAGCCAGGGCGCTGATCGCAAGAGCGGCCGGGATGAGGATGGCTTTGTTGATGGCCGAGCCAACGGCGACTTTCCAGACCACGGGCAGTTCGCGATCGGCCGAAAGCCCGGTGACTTGTTTGGCGTTGAGAGCCAAGTCGTCTCCCAAGACCCCGGCGGTCTTGTTGATTGCGACTTGGCTCATCGTCGAAACATCGTCTAGGATCGACGCGATGTCGTCTAGAAGCGTAAGGAGCGTAGCGCCTGCCATGTTGGCTGACTAGCCCTTCTTTGCCGCTTCGTATCGCTTGGAAACTTCGTTCCAATTCACGACGTTCCAGAAAGCGGCGATGTAATCTGGTCTTCGGTTTTGGTACTTGAGATAGTAGGCATGTTCCCAGACGTCCAGAGCCAGGATAGGGGTTCCTTCGATTCCTGCGATAGCCTTGCCCATCAGAGGGGAGTCTTGGTTGGGTGTCGAGCCGATTTCGAGCTTGCCGTTGTTGATGACCAGCCAAGCCCACCCCGAGCCGAAGCGTCCGACGCCAGCGGCAGCGAATTTTTCTTTGAACGCATCGAAGCTTCCGAAGGTCGCTTCGATATCGGCAAGGAGGGCTCCGGAGGGTTTTCCGCCTGCGTTCCAGCCGATGATGTTCCAGAAAAAGGTGTGGTTCCAGTGCCCGCCACCGTTGTTGCGAACCGCTCCACGCTTTTCGTCAGGAATAGCCGCAAGGTTGCCGACGATCTCTTCGATCGATTTGTTTTCAAACGGGGTGCCTTCAAGGGCCTTGTTCAAGTTATTGACGTAGGCTTGATGGTGCTTGCCGTGGTGGATTTCCATCGTTTGGGCATCGATGTGGGGTTCCATTGCATTGGATGCGTAGGGCAGGGGTGCAAGCGTAAAAGGCATTATGGAGGCTCCTGGAGGAAAACGAACATGGGTTCAAGCGATCGAGTATAGTATAGGGTCTCGACCGTGCGATGGGATTAACTTACGTCAGGAGCGGTTTTTTCGCCAGTGCCAGGGCCGTTGAAACGACTGGCCCCGGGGGACTCAAGGGATCAAAACAGGATGAAAAACGTAGCAATTGTTTATTTTTCCTCGGGTGGGCATACCCAGCAATTGGCCCATGGGATCGCCGAGGGAGTTCGAAGTGTGCCGCAGACTTCGGCGGTGCTTTGGCGGATCGAGGGATCCGACCTTCGCGACGGCCGCTGGAAGAATGAAGAGATCTTGGCCGGCTTGCAGCGGGCCGACACGATTGTCTTTGGCACCCCGACCTACATGGGTGGAATAGCGGCCCAGTACAAGGCCTTTATCGATGCTTGTGGGGGCATTTGGTACGAGCAAGCTTGGAGGAACAAGCTCGCGGCGGGATTTACCCATTCGCAAGGTCTCTCGGGGGACAAACTCAACACGCTTGAGGGATTGATGATCCAAGCCATGCAACACGGAATGCTATGGGTGGGCTTGGGGATACGGCCCGAGGGGAGTTCTCCCGAGCAAATCAACCGACTCGGCTCGTATCTGGGCCTGATGGCTCAGAGCGAAGCGGACCAAACGAACTTATTCGAAGGGGACCGGCAAACCGCTAGGCTCTTCGGTCAGCGGATCGCCGATGCGACCCATCGCTGGCAGCGTACTTAAAACAGAACATCTCAAGGACTCTGAGGATCGCCATGTTGTTACGGAGTGTTTTAGCTCGATTGCTGGTAGTCTGTGGGTTGTGGTTTTCCACTGCGGATTTGGGTGCGGCTTTGGGTCAGGAAACGATTTCCTTCAATCGGGATATTCGCCCGATCCTATCGGAAAATTGTTTCTTTTGTCATGGACCTGATACCAATAAGCGCGAAGCGGGCTTGCGACTCGATACGCGCGAGGGGTTGCATGGCACTGAGACGAGCACTGAGACGAGCACTGAGACGAGCACTGAGACGAGCACTGAGACGAGCACTGGAACAAGCACTGGGGGGGACAAGTCCGATCGTCCGACCAGAACCGGTGTGGTCGTTGCGGGTAAACCCCAAGAGAGTTTGCTCATCGAGCGGATCGAGACCCAGGATGCTGAGCTTCACATGCCCCCGCACGAGAGTGGCAAGAAGCTCACGGCCGAGCAGATCGAACTTCTCAAGCGTTGGATATCCCAGGGTGCGCAATACGAGGGGCATTGGGCTTTTGTGCCCCGCAAGAGCTCTGGGATTTCAACCGACGAACCTATGCGAGATCGAATCGATGCGCTGATCTCCGGGGAGTTGACCAAGCATGGGCTCAAGGCTGGCACCAAGGCCGATCGGGTCACGCTCCTGCGGCGTTTGTATTTCGATCTGACCGGTTTACCTCCGACCCAAGCGCAGGTCCAGGAGTATCTCCAGGACGAGTCTCCGGAGGCTTATGAGCGCCTGGTCGATCGACTCTTGGCGTCCTCCCATTTCGGAGAACGGATGGCGATGTGGTGGATGGACTTGGTCCGGTATGCCGATTCGGTAGGCTACCATGGGGACCAGGAGATGAGTGTATCACCGTTTCGGGAGTATGTGATTGATTCGTTCAATGCCAACAAGCCGTTCGATACCTTCACCATCGAGCAATTGGCAGGGGATTTGTTGCCATCGCCGAGTCTCGAGCAGCGGATTGCATCGGGTTACAACCGCCTCGGGATGATGAGCGCCGAGGGTGGCGTTCAGGACCGAGAGTATTTGGCCAAGTACATGTCCGAGCGCGTGAGGAATGCCAGCGGGACTTGGTTGGGGATCACGCTCGGGTGTGCCGAGTGCCACGATCACAAGTTCGATCCCCTTTCGGCCAAGGACTTCTATAGTTTCGGTGCATTTTTTGCAGACATCAAGGAGCGGGGTTTGTACTCCGGAGCCAATGCCGATGGCAATTGGGGGCCTTATGTGAAGGTCCCGAGTCGGTCGCAGGAGGCCGAGTTGTCTGCGATCGATCAGAAGATCTCTTTGGTGCAGGGATTGATCGACAAGAACACTCCAGAGTTGCTTGCGGATTTGGAGGCTTGGGAAGCCACGCAGGCCACTTGGACGGTTTTACAAGCCGACTCTCTGGTGTCGCTCGAAGGGGTCTCGCTCAAGGGGTTGCCTGATGGATCGTATTTGGCCAGCGGCAAGAATCCTGCCAACGACACCTATTTGATGACGGCCAGCAGTTTGCCTGCAGGAGTCACAGCGTTTCGACTCGAGGTCTTGCCCGATGGATCGTTGCCCAACAAGGGACCTGGTCGCGCCGGGAATGGGAATTTTGTGCTTTCGGAGTTTGTGGTGCATCATCGCAAGTCCGATGGGACGGTCGAGCCAGTGGCTTTGGTCGATGCGAGTGCGACCTATGAGCAGACCGGGGCAGCCGGAGGGAATCCTTATGGCAAATGGTCGGTCGCTGGGGCCTTGGATGCCGACAAGAAGGGTCGCCAATGGGGATGGGCGGTCATGGAGCAGGTCGGCAAGGCCCATGCGGCGGTCTTCCAGACGGCCGACGATTTGAAGATGGGGCCTGGGGAGTCGATCGTCGTAGGGCTTTGGCAGAACTTGGACAATCCCCATCACACGATCGGGCGATTTCGACTATCGGTCACGACCGCTAAGCGGCCCGTTGGAGTCGCTTCGAGTTTGCCAGCGGAGGTCGAGGGGATTTTGGCCAAGTCGCCAACGGACCGAAGCCTTCAGGAAAAGGAGAAAGTATTGTCCCATTATCGAACGATTGCTCCGAGGCTTGAGCCTCAGCGGCAGGAGTTGGTCGTCTTGCGCAAGAACCGCGAGGAGCTCGAGAAGCGGATTCCGACGAGTTTGGTTACCGAGTCGGTCGAGCCTAGGATGGTGCGGGTCTTGGCCCGGGGCAACTGGATGGACGAGATGGGGCAAGTGGTCTTGCCGGCTTACCCCGAGTCTTTAGCGGCCTTGACCCCGAACGCAAGGACTGGGACTGCCGGTCGGCTGACCCGATTGGATCTGGCCAAGTGGATCGTCGATCCGAACCATCCGCTGACCTCACGAGTCCTCAGCAATCGACTGTGGAAGTTGCTCTTTGGGGTTGGGATATCGCGTCGACTCGATGATTTAGGAGCGCAAGGGGAGTGGCCTAGCCATCCGGAGTTGCTCGACGAATTGTCGCAATGGATGATCGACACGGGATGGGACATCAAGCGATGGCTCAAGACGGTCTTGATGACGGAGGCTTATCAGCGTTCGTCGCTGGCAGAGCCGGGGGTAGGGGACAAGGATCCTTACAATCGTTACCTGTCGCATCAGGGTCGGTTTCGGTTGGATGCCGAGATGGTTCGCGACAACGCATTGAGTGTTGGCGGATTGTTGGTAACCAAGCTCGGCGGTCGGAGCGTTCGGCCTTATCAGCCTTCAGGGTATTGGGCATATTTGAATTTCCCGCAGCGAGAGTGGCAAAACGGGGCCGGAGAGGAGTTGTATCGTCGAGGTCTATACACGCATTGGCAGCGACAGTATTTGCATCCTAGTTTGCTGGTCTTTGATGCACCCAATCGCGAGGAGTGCACCGCAGAGCGTCCACGATCCAACACGCCGCTTCAATCGTTGGTCTTGCTCAACGATCCGACGTACATCGAAGCCGCACGGAGTTTTGCAGAGCTGATCCTCAGGCGCGGTGGGGACGACATGGACAAGCTTCGTTATACCTTTGAACGAGCTTTGTCGAGGTCCCCGACGGTCCAGGAATTGGAGGTATTGGAGGGGTTGTACCGATCGCACTTAGAGCAGTTTCGCGGATCGGTCTCATCGGCCAAGGAGTTGCTTGGGGTAGGGAGTCGTCCTGTTCCCGAGGACCTAGATGCGGCGCAGTTGGCTGCTTGGACGAGTGTTGCAAGGGCGGTGATGAATTTGCATGAGTTCATCACTCGGTATTGAAATTGTTCGTTCGATGGGATCTCGCATACGAGAGGATAGCAATCAGATGAGTTCAAGAATCGATGGGATAGGACGCAGGACATTTTTGCAGCGTCCCGGGATCAGTCTTGGGGCCATGGCATTAGGTTCGCTTTTGGGTCGAGAGAATCGGGCGATGGGTTTCGATGGCCCGAGCGGCTTGCCGGGTGTCCTCGAGCCGCTGCATCATGCGCCTCGGGCCAAGCGGATTATCTGGTTGTACATGGCCGGCGGGATGACGCATCTCGAGACGTTTGACCATAAGCCCAAGTTGGCACAGATGCATGGTCAGGCGATGCCCGAGTCGATCACCAAAGGTCAGCAGATTGCGCAGTTGCAGGGTCAAAAACTCAATTGTTTTGCTCCGCAGCATGCCTTCAAGCCGTGGGGACAGAGCGGTCAGGTGATCTCGGAGATTTGGCCGCAGTTGGCCTCCAAGTGCGCCGACGATTTGTGCGTGGTTCGATCGCTTCACACCGACGCGATCAACCACGATCCTGCGCATACGTTTATGAACACCGGTTCGATGAATAGCGGTCGACCGGCGATGGGTTCCTGGTTGCTCTATGGGCTCGGATCCCAGACAGAGAATTTACCCGGGTTTGTGGTGATGGTATCGACGGGCAAGTATGGGCAGCGGCAGCCGATCGCGGCACGCCAGTGGCATTCGGGTTTTTTGCCTGGACAGTATCAGGGTGTTGAGTTTCGAGGGACAGGCGACCCGGTGTTGTATGTCGGCAATCCCAAAGGGATCGATACGCTTAAGCAGCGTCAGGTGGTCGATGCGATCGCCTCGCTCAATGGGATAGCCAACCAGAGGCTTGAGGATCCCGAAATAGCCACACGGGTTCGGCAGTATGAGCTGGCGTTTCGGATGCAGACGAGCGTACCGGAGTTGATGGACGTGTCGAAGGAGCCTGAACATATTTTCGATTTGTATGGGACCAAGGGTGGCGATGGTTCGTTTGCGTCGAATTGTCTGCTGGCTCGTCGGTTGGCCGAGCGAGGGGTACGTTTCATCCAGTTGTACCATCGCGACTGGGATCATCATGGTGCCGTCAAGGCGCACTCGGAGGGGACGGCCAAGGAGGTCGACCAGGGAGTCGCGGCGTTGATTACGGATTTGAAGCAAAGGGACATGCTCAAGGACACGATTTTGGTGTTTGGCTCGGAGTTTGGTCGCACGCCGATGGCCCAGGGGGATGGGCGCGATCACCATTTGGCTGGCTTTACGATGTGGTTTGCCGGTGGAGGATTTAAGCCTGGTTTGAGTTACGGCTCGACCGACGAGTTTGGCTACCATGCGGTTGAGAATGTCGTATCGGTACACGACATCCACGCGACGCTTTTGTATTTGCTCGGGATTGATTACCAGCGATTCAGTTACAAGTTCCAGGGGCTCGATTCGCGGCTGACCGGCGTGGAACCTTGCCGGGTGGTCCATGAGTTGTTTGCGTGAGTCAACGTATCGTGAGCAATTCCGCAATGCGTTACCAGATGCAGTCCTGTCGGCAGTATGGCAAGTGTATCAGTGGATATCGGCCGACGCGTAAGTCCCAGGGGATTTCCTATAGGCGATCGAAAAAGAAATCGGTGATCGAATCGATTAGCGAATCGACTCACAGTTCCTACTCGCCGGAATTGCTTAGATACCAAAAGACCATTGAAACACCCGCAGAAGACTATTTGTTTTACCGTCAGAGTTTCAGGGGTATCCCGGTCAGCAATGGGTGGCTTCGGATCGATGAATTGGCCTCGAACAAGGAGTTCCTGGGGGTGCATTCTCGGATTCTGGATGATGCGGGAATCGGACAGATCGAATCGGTTGGTGAGTTTAAGCCACGGGTCAAAGAGCAGGCGGCGGTGTTGAAGTCCAAGTTGGCGATGGGTCCGACTCGTCAATGGGATGTGCTGGACACCAAGTTGTGTTATCGCATCGATAAACACAAGCCTAAGTTGGCCTGGAAAGTTCAGCTTGCTGAGAGCAAAGGGGTTCGGTCCGGGGATGTGTACATCGATGCGTTACGCGGAACACGGATCGTGGTACTCAAGTCCACCTGGTCGAGCCTCATGGCAAAGGGGTTTGTGTTTCGACCGAATCCATTGGTCCACATGGATGCTGATGCATTGCCGGATCCTAAGCTTTTGCCGACAGCGAGTTACATTCAGGTCCCCATTCCGGTATCCCGAAGCAGCCGTGTACTGCGGAATGACTACGCCTATGCGTGGAGTCCTAATTCAGAATCGCATGCAACTGCGGGTCAATTCTTTTATGACGCTTCGGACGTTCGATTTGGGCAGACGATGGCATTGTACTATGCCACATGGATGCAGCTTTATTTAGGTAAGACGTTGGGTTTTTCGCGTGCCAATCCTGGTCAGGTCGAGTTCATCGTTGGGTTCAACCGAGAGGACAATAGCTACTATGATTTGGCTCGCAATCGAGTATATCTAGGTCTCGGTGGAATCCCTGACTTTCAGGATGCCGAGGTGATTTTGCATGAGTACTCCCATGCGATCCACTCGGTGATCAATCAACCGTTGAGTTTAAACAAAAGCTCGATCAATTTCCTTGAGGGGTTCTGCGACTACATGGCCTTGTCGACCTGTGAGCACTTCAAGGTCAAGCATGGGGGGTTGTCCCAGGAATTCGCGGCTTGGGACGGATGGAAATCAGGGCGGAGAGTTCGAGATTCCTTAGGTATCCGAAGAGCCGACGATGACGATTTATTGTCGGACACCGAGAATCAGATTCACTCGACCGATCGGTCGGATCGAGCCTCGGAGTTTTGGACCGGAGTGTTATGGGACCTACGAGAGGCCGTTGCGGGCTCAAAGGCAGGGCATGGCGATTCGGTGGTGCTCGGGGCGCTCTATAAAATAGACGCGCCTTACACAGCGTCGAATTTCGCGAAAGCGATGCTTTTGTACAATCGCAGTCACTACAGTGGGCACAAGGAGAAGAGCATCGTGGAGGTCTTCACCCGTCGTGGTATTCCTGTAGGTCTTTAGTACCTAGCGCTTTTCCTGGAACTTGTGGGAGACCCTCGATACTTGCGGGGCTTTGTCGGTTGTTGCGAAGGATCCATTTTCGGCAGACCATGGCTTGGTCGGATCGATCGGCACGGTTGGGATTGCATGGATCTTTTGGAACTGCAAAACGCCGTTGACGAAGACCATTCCATAGATGTCTTGGGTGTCGCAGCAGACTTGTTGGGCTCCTCTGGGCTCTACAGGACAGGCTTGGAAGGGCATGAATCCTACGTAGCGCCACCCATAGAGTTGTTTGCGTCCATGCGGGTCGCAAGCGATGACGGCTTCGTAGAAGCCGAACGGGACGTTCGATCCGTAGATCGTAGCCGGTGGTGCGGGTGCTTGTTGGGTGAGATTCTGGCCCGGATTTTGGGCTGATTTCTCCAAAAGTCCTGGGGTGGGCGACAAAGCGCCGATTAGCGAACCGATACTGCCGATGATTTCGGCAGTTTGTTGATCGGTCTCTGCATTGAGCGATGTGAGGTTCCAGCCGTTTTCAAGTTCGAATTCGAAATTGCCTGTGCCGAGCCCGGGTTTGAGGTTGATGGCGTATTCCTCGGAGAAATCGGGAAGGTACTCGAGCTTCATCGATATTTTCTGGCGGAGCGGCGGGGCGATTTCGACCTTGTTGTCTAATCCCTTATCCCCCCCTTGTAGGTCCATTCTTTGATCATCCTCACGCACATCAGGCGGTTGTTTGGCGCTTGCTAGAGCGACTTTGGATGTGTTTGTTGGTTTTTCGGCAACTTTGACTTCAAGCGGGGAGTCTTGGAAAACGCTCATCACAGGTGCTTTGTCCTCCCCCGCGCTGGCGATGTCACCGGAGATAAAGAGGTAGGGTTTGGGTCGGTAGTACCGTACACCTTTCGTGTAGTCCCCTTGTACTTTTTTGACCTCGACACGGGTACAACCCGAGAGCATCGAGCTGCTAAGGGCTAGGACAGCCCCGACAAGAGCGAACATTTGGTTCTTTTTCATGGCATTTTTCCTCGAGCATTTTTTTAACTTGGTGAGATAACGATAGGTCCTTTAGAAGCATTCCGACCCTTTGTCTTGATTATCGTCGTTCCTTCCGATACAACCCAAATTGAAAGCAGCCGTCGATCAAAACTCTCCTATTTTGTGCAGATTTACTCAGGATCACGGCCTGGTCGAACCAAGGAACGATGGATCCATGAATGGCATTGAACGCGATGAGCATTGGATGAAATTGGCGTTGGAGTTGGCCAAAGGTGGGGAGGGTTGGGTCGAGCCCAATCCGATGGTCGGTTGCGTGGTGGTTTGCGATGGAGAGTTGATCTCAAGCGGTTATCACGAGAGGTTTGGTGGACCGCATGCAGAGGTTCATGCCTTGCGAGGTCTCGATGCGGAGCGGTTGTCGCGATCGACCGTCTACGTGACGCTTGAGCCCTGCGCGCATCATGGCAAGACCCCACCGTGTGTCGATTTGTTTTTGGAGCGACCGGTTCGGCGCGTCGTCGTGGCGATGGAGGATCCATTTGCCCAGGTATCTGGCCGGGGGATATCGAAGTTGCGCGAGGCCCAAATCGAGGTCCATGTCGGTGTTTCTCGGGCCGAGTCCAGAGCGCTCAATGCTCCCTATCTGAAGCGACTCGAAACGGGTTTGCCTTGGGTGATCGCCAAATGGGCGATGAGTCTCGACGGTGCGATAGCGACCCGGACGGGGGATTCGAAATGGATTTCCAATGCTGTATCTCGGCATCAGGTGCATCGCTTGCGATCTCGGGTCGACGCGATCCTTGTCGGGAGTTCGACGGTGCTTGCCGACGATCCTATGTTGACGGCTCGGTTAGGTCCCGAAGAGCCCATTGCGCGTCGAGCGACGCGGGTGGTATTGGATCGTCGGTTTCGAATCGGTCTTGAGAGCCAGTTGGTGCGCAGTGCCAGGGATGTACCGGTCTTGGTGGTTGTCGATCGTGAGTCGACACGAGGCCAGGCGGCCAAGCATCGGGCATTCTGCGAGGCGGGAGTAGAGTTCTTGGAGTTTGAGCCTTCCTTGGCTAGGGATTCCCGAGCGGGTCTTGAGCGGATGCTCCGAGAGGTTGCCGACCGTGGGGGTAGCAATCTGCTTGTCGAGGGTGGTGCGGAGGTCTTGGGTGGGCTATTCGACGCGGGTCTGGTCGATCAGGTGGAGTGTTTTATTGGGCCCAAGGTGATTGGTGGAAAGGGTGCAACACGAGCCGTTGCCGGTATAGGAATGAGCGAAATTTCCAAGGGTTTTGGCTTCGATAGAGTGCGTTGGGAGTCGCTCGAGGGGGATCTGCATTTCTCAGGGGTTCTGGCAAAGTGTCCGTCGGAAACACTTGCGGCTTTGGAGTGATGGGAACTCGGGATTTTATGGCAATTACCATCCCTGGTGGTTCGACTCGCTTGACAGTTACCCGGGAGACGAGTTGTAATAGCGGTTAGTTCTACCCTGACGGAAATCGGCATGGCTGAGTTTCCCAGTTAGGGCTTGCAAGGTCCTTTTGATATTCACTCAAAGTTGAGGCAGTAACATGCGATTTAAACTTTTGCTAGCCATGTGCTTGGCATCGATGCCTATGTGCTTGGTCGGTTGCGATTCGAGTAGTGAGAACACGGTCGGTACCGGTAGCAAAGAGCCGCCACCGGACGTCAAGGAGCGGATTGAAAAAGAGCAGAAGATGCGAGAAGAAGCCGCAGCGAACGCAGCGAAGAACCCGATGTAAAGCGGACGTCAAGCACCTTATGGGTTAGCTGAACGAGTCGAAGGCCTCTTGGGATTCCCAGGAGGCTTTTTTCGTTGACCAGCTACCCACGGGGGTGGAATTTCTGGTGGACTTTTTTGAGTTTGCTGTTTTCGACTTGGGTGTAAATCTGAGTGGTTTCGATGCTGGCATGACCGAGCATTTCTTGGATGAGTCTCAGGTCTGCACCGCCGGCTAGCAGGTGGGTAGCGAAGCTATGGCGCAGGGTATGGGGCGAGGTTTCCGGGTCGATACCTACACGCAGCGCGTAGCGTTTGACCAATTCCCAGATCGCTTCACGGCGGAGTCGTTGGCCGGATCGCGAGACGATCAGCCATGGAGTTGCTTTGGCGTCTCGGTGTTCGATCAGGGGAGTTCTCGAGGAATCGAGGTACAATCGAATGGCTTCGATGGCTCGCTGTCCCAAGGGGACCATCCGTTGTTTGCTTCCTTTACCGTCGGCCAAGCAGTAGCCTTGATCGAGGAAAACATTGGCAAGTAGCATATCGGAGACTTCTGAGACGCGGCAGCCTGTGGCGTAGAGGAGTTCGAGGATAGCGCGATCGCGTATCCACAAGGGGTCATACTTTTGGGGGGCCGTTAGGAATCGATCGATCAGGGACGCATTGATGACCGTCGGCACACGTCGCCAGAGTTTTGGGGTGGTCAGCAGTTCGGCTGGATTGTCTGTGATGGCTGCTTCGAGTTGCAGGAACTTGTAGAACATTCGGAGCGAGACGATGTGCCGTGCGATGGAGTTTGCAGCGAGTCGCTGATCTTTGAGCCAGACGAGATAATTGGTTAAATCGTCAATCTTTAGCTTATTGGGAAATCTTCCATCGAGCCAGGATTGGAAGTGCGATAGATCCCGGCGATAAGCCATGACGGTATTGGGAGCAAGGTGGCATTCGGTGCGCAGATAATTCAGGAATCGCTCGGACCAGCCGGCGAAGGTTGTCTCGAGGTTGCTTGGGGTTTGGGTTTGGAGCGATAGTTTCTTGAGTTTGCTTTTCATACGAGGAATATACCTCAGGGGATGGAGCGGCTACACTGGCATTCATTAAGTTAATAGAAATTGATTTCGTTGGAACCGAGAGAGATTCGAATGCGTGCCGTTCGCTCAACCAAAGCGAGCATCAAGTATGGGCATGGTTCCCATCCTCTCGGCTATGGCGATCGGACTTGAGCATGTGTGGTATTCTTTTTGCGTAGTTTTTTTGGCGTAGGTTTTTTGCGTAGGTTATTTGGCGTAGTTTTTTTGGGTGTAGGTTTGCCGTGCAAGACATCATCATCGAGAAGCCTTATGAGTTCATTCCTCCGAATCGCAGGCGATGGTTTCCTAGGACGGTGCTCAAGCTCAACGTCGTGCCTTGGTATTTGAAGCGGTACGAGGGGGTCGTTTCGCATCGGCTTGAGGGAGTCGACCATCTTCGGGAGTCCTTGCGGCTAGGACATGGAGTTTTATTGACCCCGAATCATTGTCGGTATGCGGACCCTTTGGTGCTTTGTCACGTCGCCGTAGCGGCCGATACGTTGATGTATGCGATGGCCAGTTGGCATTTGTTTCACCAGAGTCGCTTTCAGCGTTGGGCTTTAAGGACCATGGGGGCTTACAGTGTCTACCGCGAGGGTCTTGACCGCCAGGCGTTGGACTTGGCGATCGAGACGCTATCGGTGCCGGATCGTCCATTGGTGGTTTTCCCGGAAGGTTCTGTTTTTCGAACCAACGATGTGTTGCAACCGCTGCTCGATGGGGTGGCATTTATGGCACGGACAGCGGCCAAGCGTCGAGCCAAGGAGGGCAATGGTGGCAAGGTCGTGATCCATCCGGTCGGGATCAAGTATTTGTTTCATGGCGATTTGAATAAGGCGATAGGACCGACTCTGGAGTCGCTCGAAAAACGACTGACATGGGAGGCGACCAAGCAGGCACCGATTCTCGAGCGGATTGCCAAGATCACCCATGCGATGTTGAGCCTCAAGGAGATCGAGTACTTAGGTTCACCGCAATCGGGTTCGATCATCGAGCGTCAAGAGAGGCTGGTCGACCATCTTCTGGATCCTTTGGAGATCGAGTGGATGGGCAAGGACTCCGATGGCCCGATCATTCCGAGGATCAAAGCGCTGCGGATGAAGATTGTCCCAGAGTTGACCACCGGCGAGTTGTCGGAGTCAGAGCGTGAGCGAAGGTGGCAGCAGCTATCGCGAATATATCTTTCTCAGCAAATCGCGTCGTATCCGCCGGAGTATTTGTCATCGCCCACGACCGACACGCGTATCCTCGAGACCGTCGAGCGGCTCGAAGAGGACTTGACCGACAAGGCCGGGATTCACGGTCCCATGGAGGTGGTCATACGGATTGGCGAGGCGATCGAGGTTCCGGCCGATCGGAGTCCCAAGGGGGAGGAGGATCCGATCATGAAAACGCTTCGCGAGCGGATGCAAGGAATGCTTGACGAATTATCGCACTTGAGCAATCCCATCCGGCTCGAGCCATGAGCGAGATTCGTTAGGCTTCGAAGTCCCCTGCGGTTCCTAGACCACGGCCGATATGGACTTCGCAGGCGAGCCTTGCGACGACAAACATCCATTCGACCAAGGCAGGGGAGTGATCAAAGCAGGCTTTGAGTTCGCTGCGAAGGTAAGCCAGATCGCAGGGACCTTTTAAGCGGTTTCGTTCGCGGTAGATCACTGGCCAAACGCAGTTCCAGGTCCTGCGCATCCAGGGACTCAGCCCATAGGAGTCGGCCAGCAAGGCCTCGCGGTGCCATTGAGAGAACTCATCGATACAAGTGGTCCAGTTGGATGAATCGGGGTTGAAATTGCTCAGGGGTGATTTCGAGGTGAATCGCTCTTTTGCGGTACCTAGAACATCGATCAATCGTTCGGTCAGCAGATCGAAGCTAGGGCGTGGAGCGAGGAATTCCGATTCCATCTCGATGCTCATCCAATCGGGTTGTTCGAAGCGAATCGTCCAGGACCTTGGTGTCCAATCGAGGGTACATGCAAGGTCGAGGATATTTCCATTGGGAAAGGCGTTGACGTTCATCGGCTTGTTCCTGCGGATCGCCAGTTTGCGAACCATGGTCGTCCAATCATGGGAGGTCACGCGCGCTGTGGCTCGGAACGAGCAAGGGACGATACCCAGGAGTTCAAGCCACTGGGATTGCGAGGGGTACAGAGGATCGCTCGATTGGATGGGTGCGGGAGTAAAGACGAAGTTTTCATCGTCTTCGAATCGCCAAGGAGAGTTATGGGCTGGGATCAGTTCCAGGAGACCTTGGAGTTGATGTTCTTTCGCGTAATCCCAAAGCTTGATCGCTTCATCCTTTTGTTCAGGGAGCACTTCGCTTGCCGAGAGGACTTGGATGGTGGTCATCCAAGGCCGAATCGCGCGGGCTTTTTCGTGGTTGACGCATAGGGTTAAGGCTTGAAGCCAGCTTTCGGTAAATTCTCTTTGGTTGCTCATGGGGGCGATATAGCGGCAAGTGGCACCTAGGTGCTAGAGCGAAACGGGCGCGCGGTAAGCCTGTTCGAGCGAAAAGTCGATGATGGTCATCCCTGGGTTGGGGAATTCGGCGAATTGGGTGAGCAATTGAGCCCCTTGATCTAAGCCGACGGTATTGGTGACCAAACGTTGGGGGTGGATCGCACCTGACTCGATCATTTCAAAGATGCGTGGGTAATGGGTCGTTTGCATCCCATGGCTACCGTAGATTTCGAGCTCCTTGGCAATGACGTTTGCCATGGGAATCGCTGGATGGGAGTCCTCGGCGAGCATCAATCCAACCTGGACATGTCGCCCCCGTTTGGC
>JAJTEK010000050.1 GCA_021299695.1 Pirellula sp.
CGAAGTTCCTTGTCGGGTAAGTTCCGACCTGCATGAAAGGCGTAACGACTGGTGCACTGTCTCAACCACCGACCCGGTGAAATTGTAGTTGTGGTGAAGATGCCACATACCCGCGGCTAGACGGAAAGACCCCATGAACCTTTACTGTAGGCTGATATTGGGTTGAGGTATGTTCTGTGCAGAATAGCTGGGAGGCTTTGAACCGGGGACGCTAGTCTCTGGGGAGCCATCGTTGAGATACCAGCCTGGATATGCTTTAATTCTAACTTTGACCCGTGAATCCGGGCTTAGAACAGTGTCAGTTGGGCAGTTTGACTGGGGCGGTCTCCTCCTAAAGAGTAACGGAGGAGCGCAATGGTACACTCAGCCTGGTCGGCAATCAGGCAAAGAGCGTAAAGGTAGAAGTGTGCTTGACTGCGAGACAAATAAGTCGAGCAGGTACGAAAGTAGGTCTTAGTGATCCGGTGATTCCGAATGGAAGGGTCATCGCTCATCAGATAAAAGGTACTCTGGGGATAACAGGCTTATCGCCACCGAGCGTCCACAGCGGCGTGGCGGTTTGGCACCTCGATGTCGGCTCATCGCATCCTGGGGGTGAACGGTACGTGAGCTGGGTTCAGACCGTCGTGAGACAGGTCGGTCCCTATCTACCGTGGGCGTACGAAACTTGAGAAGGGTCAACCTTAGTACGAGAGGATTTGGTTGGACATAGCTCTGGTGTCCCAGTTGTCACGCTAGTGGCACGGCTGGATAGCTAACTATGGAAAGGATAAACGCTGAAAGCATCTAAGCGTGAAGCCCTCTTCAAGACTAGGTTTCGTAGCAGTAATGCGAAAGTCCCCTGGTAGACCACCAGGTTGATAGGCTGGATGTGTAAGCACGGTAACGTGTTGAGCTAACCAGTACTAACGGACGAACGCTTGACCATCGGTATCTTGCTCTCAAACAAGACACCTTCGGTCTCTATTCACAAGGTCGCCTTCAGTGTCGACAATGCCATTACCAATCCAACATAGGGCCAAGTATCCTTACCGGTACTTGGTTCTCTCCCGGTGACTATATCAGAAAGGATCACCTGTTCCCATCCCGAACACAGTAGTTAAGCTTTCTGAGCCGATGATAGTGCATACCAGTGCGAAAGTAGGTATCGCCGGATTTTTAAAAACCCCCTCTAGGATTCCCTAGTGGGGGTTTTTTTTCGTTTCAATACCACCCCAAACACCACCCACGCCAAACGCTGATGATATGCCGGTTTTTCTGATTTCTTTAGAGTCGTGTAGATAGCTGTCGTACTCCCTCCGGAGGAGTACACATGAACCATGAATTAGACGACGATTTCTGGGAAGACTTGCTGATTCTGCTCGACGAAGGAAAGGTCATTCCGGTCATTGGATCGGGTGTGGTGACCATGGGTCCGGATCAGTCACCCTTCTATCCCTGGTTGGCAAAAAGATTGGCGGATAAACTCGGGATACCCCCTGAGAAACTAGGTGATCGCGCGGATCTGAACACCGTCGCTACCCTTCACCTACTTAATCGTGGCGATGGCAATGCACTTTATACTCGCATCGCGAGAATTTTGAGGGATGAGTGCCCTATGCCCGGCAAGGCCCTTACGGATCTTGCAAGTGTCTCGGCATTCAACCTGTTTCTCACCACAACCTTCGATCCTCTTTTGCAGCGTGCGATCGATTTGACTAGGTACGGCGGGGAACCCTTCACGAACGTTTACGCGTTCTCCCCGAAAACGCATCTAATCGACCTTCCCCTGAGCCGTAACGAATTGGAGGGCACCACGGTCTTTCACTTGCTCGGACAAGTATCCTCGATCCCCGACTATGTCGTATGGGAAGAGGACATGCTCGAGTTCATGTTCGCCCTCTATGACAAGCTCGACATGATGGAGCGCCTCGGCAGCGTCCTCAAAGACCATGGGCTGCTCTTCCTCGGTTTGAATTTCTCCGACTGGTTGGTGCGATTTTTTCTGCGTGTCAGCAAGCAGGAGCCATTGTCGACCCCTAAGGTACACAGAGCCTACTTGGCCGAATCACCCGATGCGTTTCCCTCCAATAGCCTGGTGATGTTTTTCGGAGCCGTTAGTCGAGATATCCAGGTGATGAAACAGGATCCAGGGCAATTCTGCTCGGAACTGGCACGACGCTGGCAAGCAAGACACCCTGAGAATGCAACAGCCACACGACTATCGCTCCCGGCTGTTGCTGATGATATCCCCAAGGGTGCAATTTTTATCAGCTATGCTCGCGAGGATGAACCATCGGTCGTGCAATTGGTCCGCGGGCTACGTGAAGCTGGATGCATTCTTTGGTACGACCGTGAAAGGTTGAGAGCAGGTGACAATTGGCACAATCAACTCGAAGATGCCGTCAAAAGGCGCTGTGGCATCTTCCTTTCGGTGATCTCCCATACAACCCAGAGCACAAGGGAGAGCTACTACCACTTGGAGAGGAATTGGGCTGCTCAACGGGCTGAAAGAATCGCTCACGATGAAGAATTTTACGTTCCCATAGTGATCGATGAATCACCGCTGGGGGCTAGTCGTGAACCGAGAGTTTTTCACAATATCCAGGCGACACGCTTAATGGGTGGCAGTATCACCGACCACTTTTCCCGAAGAGTTTATGAGCTCCAGCAAAAATACTTGACGAGCATGGAACGCACATGACAAGCACAGCCTCCCTAAATCGGATGGACCCTGAGACACCCTGGCTTGGTCTGCAAGCGTTCACTGAATTTACCAAAGATTACTTCTTCGGTCGGGATTCCGAACTCAATGATCTCAACGATCGGATCCTCGGAAAACCTCTGACGATCTTGTTCGGTCAATCGGGCCTCGGGAAGAGCTCCTTGGTTCAAGCCGGCTTGGCCCCTCGTTTACGCGCGTCGGAGTATTTGCCGATCTACATCCGTTTCGACCACTCGGTCGAAGCGGATTCCATCGAGCGGCAATTACTCGACAAGCTTGTCGCGAGCCTACGGGAAAATGGCAAAAGCGACATCGCCGGACGCATCGTCCAATTTCTTCAAACGGCAGCAGGCAAATTCGATGGATCCTCCGCCCTATGGCTGTTGTTCCATGACCCTGCGATTGGACTGATACCTTCGAAAAACGATACAGATGACAAGCAGGTTAAGCTGGTCTTTATGATCGATCAATTCGAGGAAATCTTTACCCTGGGCGAACGCAGTGAACGCAAGGAAATCAGCGATCGGTTTCGCGACACCTTGGCGTCGATGGTTGAGAATCGCCCACCGAAGAGCCTACGAAAAGAACTCGAAGAAAACGACGAGTTGGCCGAACGGATCGACTACCGCGCTCAACCATCGCGATTCCTGTTGGTCATGCGCGAGGATTTCCTCCATATCTTGGAACGCTGGAAAAGAACCATTCCATCGATCATGAGCAATCGGGTCGAATTGCGGATGCTCAACGGCCCACAGGCATTCCTGGCTGTCGTACGACCCGGCAGGCTCAGGACCGCAAAGCCGGCGATCATTCCCGACGATGTCGGAGAGGCAATTGTCCGGTTCGTTGCAGGTGAAACCGACGCCGTACCCCTAAACGAAATCGATGCAGTCCCACCCTTGCTGTCTCTGGTATGCGCGGAGCTTAATGAACGGCGTCTAGCCAATCAGGAGCCTCAGATCACCAGCGCCCAGTTCAAAGGCCGTAGCATTGATATCCTCGAAGGTTTCTATGATCGAAGCTTCGCGATCGACCATCTGAACTTCCATACCAAGCACCCCCCGGATGGCCCGAGGGCACTCCAGCGGGCCAAGAAACTGATCGAAGACCGGCTGATCACCCCGGACGGATACCGAGAGAATATCTCGTATGAAAGCATCGCCAAGGATTTACTCCTTGACTCCAACGGAGAGCCGATCTCTCCCGCAACGGCCAAAATGGTTCTCGATGGTTTGGTCGAACGTCGACTCCTCACAGTCGAAGAAAGATTAGGTGTAAGACGTGTTGAGCTGACCCACGATATTCTCACTAGGATCGTTAAGAGCAGCAGGGACAAGCGGCATGAAGAGGAAAGTCAAACACGACTTCGAGTCCTCAAGGAGAAAGCCGAGTTTGAAAAAGCCAAGATCATTAAAGAACGGAATAAACTCAGGGGGCTAGCAATCCTGTCCTCGGGTTTGGCGATCATGGCAATTGGAGCCGCAACCATGGCGTTTTCATGGTACAGACAAGCAAAGAACATGGCGTATGAGGCTGAACAATCCGAGGCGGAAGCCAGAGATGCAAGCGCCAAGAAAACCGTATCGGAAGCTCTGGCAAGGGACGCGGAAGCTTTGGCAAAAGACGCTGAAACAGTGGCCTTGGAGATGGTTCGTTTCTCACGCGGCGGCTTTTCTCGATTGTACGACGAGGTCGTCAATGCCGAATTGGAAAACGTACCAGACATCAACATCAAGAAGACGCTAGACATCAAAAGTAAACTGCGTGAATATCTCGTCAGTCTATTGGGAAGCGGTCCAGAACTCCAAATGCGATTGGAAGAGGATCCTAAACGGATTGCTAGGCAGCTCACGCGGATCCACCTGGACGAGGGAAGGGATCGGATCCTAGTCAAAGACTTCATGAAAGCGGAAGAATCCCTCGATAAAGCGATGAAATCGTCAGAGGAAACAGGACTGGATACACAGGAGGATGCCGAATACCGAGCCGACATCCTGCTTGAGAAGACAAGAACGCTATCCGTTGCCGAGAAGCGAGCCGAAGGTGCAGCGCTTGCAAAACAATCACTTGAGTATGTGGAGAAACTGGCAGTTCAATGGCCTAGCTCTTGGCGGTTGAAATACACAGTGATTCGGTTGAAGAATCTTATCAATGTCGGAGATAAGCAATCCAGTGAAATCTATCTGCGACTCTATGACGAAATGAAGGAGGTTGCAGAGGAGTCGAATAGGCAGTTCGAACCCGTCCTCTGGACCTTCACCATCGATGCAAATCGGCAATCGAACCAGGTCGATATTCCCGATTACCAATCTGCAATCGATCTTGTTCGCTTCTTTCGAACCGACATTATTAAAAGCAGTGTTTATTCACTACTGAATAAACAGGAAGCCTCTGATCATTTTTCTACCTTCATCGGAGAAATGAAAAAAGAACTCCAAAAAGACAACAACCAAGAGACAGTCGAGGTACGCCGAGCGTTCATCGAGGAATTGGAAACAACTGTCAAGGAACTCGAACGGGTCATCCGCTCTAGCATTTCCGTTTACAACGTCCGCACCGTGCTTCTCGATATCCAGCAGGAGGGAATAGCGCGAGGAATAAACAGCTTGGAAATTAATGGGATCACTGCCGCCAGAGAGCGTCACCGGATTATTGCATCCCATTTGGGTGTCGGAGCAAGTTTCGTCGAATCGTTTGTCAAGGTGGTGCGTGACTACATCGATACGGAATCCACTGCGAAAGATGACGCATTGGTTCAAGTACAGCAAATCGCCAGAGATTTCGAAACGATGGATTTGAGAAATGCGGACGCCGTTATGTCTGACTTTCAGGTTACTTCAGCGGTCGAGGCACTTCCACCAACGGACCCCGTGGCCGCGATTTACGAGGGGCTTCTAGATCGTTATCTATTTCGCTATCGAGAGGAAACGGAGTCCGAACGGGAAGCGTATTTGCAAACAGTGATCAACCTGTGTAGAAATCGCATCAGCAAATGGAATAAAGCAGGTGATCATGGAGAATTAAATGAATACTATAATCTTTATCTCCGAAATGCTTCGTTGAAGACCCGAATTCAGGACGATCAGAGCGTCCTTATCGAGGAACTTCGTAGTATCGCTTTAGCAATGATTAGTCTCGACAAGCACGAGGACGCCGAGAAGGTATGGGATGACGCCTTTAGCATCTGTCAGTCGATCATCGATTTGCGGCCTTGGGACTTCTACATTTATCAGGCAAAGTTCGGTCTTTGCTTTGAAGCCGCCAGGGAATGGGACAAGCTCCAAAGGTCGGACGATACTCAACGTTGGCTTCGACGCGGTTGGGAATCGTTCCGACTCTTCTCGGGAGAAGAGATAGACCTTGCAAGCCTACCGGTGTTGCCCTTAAAAGGGGAGAACATTGAGGACATCAATCAGGATGCAAAAAACTTCTTCGATAGGCTTAAGCCGGTCGCCAAGGGGGGAACGCCCAACAGTATCCAATTCGTACCGTGCGATTTCTCAGGTCAAATCTTCCGTCTTAACGTCTACATCATTCCGGGGAAAGGAAGCTTTCAGCAAGTCAAGAACCAATTGCGGTGGGTAGACGAATACCGAGGGGGTAAACCAGACGAAACGTATGTGAGGATCATCGACAAGCTAGGGGCAGAGGCCAAAGAACGCGGATTGGATTTCAAGAGCCACTTTGATGGGAATTTCACGAAATTGGTCGCGATTGAAGAGAGTCGGGTTTTGCAAGAAGCGCTCGCTATGGAGACTTTGCGTAGATCGACAGGGGATTCAGGGGAAACCGACGGGCTGCTGCCAATCACTCGTACCACATTCGAGACCCTGATTGAAAATTCAATCAAATCGAATAATTGGACGCAGCTCGAAAATCTAGCCCGGCGTCTTTTGTCAAGAGATTCGACTGATACCAACGCGGCAGTGGCTTTGGCAATGTCACTATTCGCTCGAGGGAGAATCGCCGATGCAATAGCGATCATGAAAATGGGTTGGCCTGCCAACAAAGGAGCGATAGGAAAACTGGTGAGGGCCTATGTCGGAAACGATGAGCTAGGAAACCAATTCACCCGTCTTTATCGAATCGCTGACGAGAACAATGTTTCCTTTCCAGATCTTATTCAATATGCATTAGCCACGGATCTCGAAAAAGAGCGAAAACAGGAGACCCGATCCGAGCAGGCTGCGATCGCTAAAGAAAAACTATCGAATCCGTCCAATTCAACGTCCACTGGGAATCGCTCAGATCCGATCACGAACAAGAGTTCCGAGGCTATGGATCCGGTCGGGCGATTGCTCACTATCATCGACCAAGCGATGTTCGCTGAGGATTGGGATCAAGCCATCGAGTTTTCGAAGGCTTTGCTCATCCACAGGCAAGAGAACCTAATGGCTAAGTCCAAATTAGCCATTGCCCTTTTGATAAACAAACAGGAAACACAGGCTCAAGAGATTATCGATGAAATCTGGGATCTCCAGGATGATGCATCGGGAGCTGAATATCTACTTGCCAATTATGGCGTTTTAAATGCCGCAGGTATGTCCCACAACTTGGAGGATATGCTCGCTTCAAAATATAAAATCGACCCGGACGCATCGTTGCACACGATTCGATTGATTCTAGGGAATGAGGACGGCAAAGAAAGTTGGTTTCTTTTTGAATCCAAGAGGGTACATGACGCCGAGGTCGCTGATCAAATATCTCAACACGCACGTCTTTCCAAATCGGACGAATCCTGGTCGTGGGATGGAATTCTCAGTTACGGACGGATTATCCAGCGTGGTACCGGAGTTACCACCCCTAGTATTGATAGCATTACAAATGAATTTTCTAATCGTCAACGTCCACCGGAAATCCGAGATGCACTAATTGTCACACGCTCCCCCACAGCGGAATACTTGAGTGCGATTTGGAACCTCCAACGATGGCAACAACGCATGAGGCTTATCGACCAGAATCCCAAATTGCGTGAGATCGATCGCGAAATGTTTAATCGGAAGGATGGCGAGCGGGAACTGATGCGACGATTCAATAGTGCATCTTTCAGGGCGATGTTTCTTGAGCGTTGGGACGAAGCCGAATCATGGGCCCGAAAAGCACTTGAGCTCAACCCCGAATATCCCTATGGACTCGGCAACCTTGCTAATTCCTATCTATATCGTGGAAAGTACACCGATGCCATCGAAATCTATCGTAAGCATTGGAGCCAAGACGTGGATGGCGAGATATTCGGATCGCTTATTGTCGACGATTTCGAAAAGCTGAAAGCTATTGGAATCACTCATCCGGATACTCGGCGTATCCTGATGGAACTTCCGCCTCCAAAGCCTATAGAACCTTAATTCGCGTTATTCTTCCGATGTTTTCCAGTAGGCCTTGATCCTAGAATATCACTATAGGGTTTTTGAATGTCCGTCCCAAACCGTTCTACATCGCTGTTATCGGAATCTAATCTCCATGCTCCTCTTGCTACGCTCATCATCGGAGTTACCGGTAACTCCGACCCTGAGGGTTATGAAGCGAAAGTAGTGAATCCTCTAGAACAAGCTCCCTCGATCAAGAAGATCTACCTTAGGGTTTGGCAATTTTTAGATTGGGTATTTGGAAAGGAAACCGAATCTCCGCTAGGGTTTCCGTCCGAGGAATTAATGAAACTGGGAATAGATTCCCGCGATGCGGACCTTTGCCTAACCAAAACCGACCCGAGAACTAAAAATGAGTGCGAGTTTGTATCGGGTAAACTTATAAATTTTAATGCTTGCTGGAAACCCCTCGGGATCGAGCAGACGCCGGTGATACTACTGAGTTCGATCTCTCCGGGAATTGACACGATCGTTGCCGAAGCGTTCCTGGATTACAAGCAGTCCAATCCGGATCGTTCGGTTTTCGTAAGGGTACCTCTACCTTTCCCAAAGGAGATCTTGGAAAGATGTTCTTCGTACAGGAAGGACGACGACAAATGGAGATTGCGATCGCTCCTTGAACGACTCCGGCAGCAACCAGGATGGGACGAACAGCAAGATCTATTCTGTGTCAAAATCGATCGGGAATGGGAACCGCTTAGGCGTAAATCGCCAGATAATCTGGATCCTTCAACCGAAAACCCTACATGCCAGGCAGAGGATTCCCTAGCCCAGCTTCTGAGCCCAGAGGCTGACTTGGATTCCAAAATCTTTTTTAATGGAGAGCTCAAGTCAAGGCGTCACCTCCGTTACCGAGCAGCAGGAGAGTACATCGCGTCATTGAGTCATTTGCTTCTTGCGATTTACGACCATGAATTCGATCATCAGGGCAATAGGGAGGATGGCTTTAGAAAGCCCTTGAATCCTTTTGAACCGGGAACATGGGCAATCGTTGAGGCCAAACGAAGAGGGCTATCATGGGAGCTTTTGGCAACCTCCAACAATTTTTCCTGGGCAGATAACGGTCCGGTCCTACGATTGGGAATCGAACGCACTAAGCGCACTGCGTTACCGGCAAATGGTCCTGTACCTTCGAAAGCTTTGCAATCACCCGAGGTTTGGAGTTTTCTACAACCCTATGACTTAGAGCCTAGAGACGAGCATCTAGCAGTCGGGCAGAAACAGGCAATTTGGCAGGCAAGCGGCGACTTTGTATTCCGGCGGATCATTGATCTCCAAGAAACCTACAATAAAGAAACCGCGATCCAATGGATGCCGAAGGATCAGCAGGTGGCGGGCGAGTCGGAACTCATTGACATGTTGGTCCCAAGATCGGAAGGCAAAACGCCGGAGGAAAGACGTGAGAAACTCACTGAATTTCTTGGGCCAGCTTGGTTCGAGCTAGCGTCCCTTGGCCAAGCCGCAAGCGTCAGACGATGCTCAGGAGATTTGGCAAACAAAGTTTATGAGCCCAAGCGATTTAGAGTACTATTGTCATTAATCTTTTTGGTTTTTATCGCAGCTTTGTGTCTAGGGATGTTTGAGCATTGGCATCGAGGCGAGCATAATAGTGACAAGCATTCGGTCCTTTGGAATTCGACCGAAGCCCTAACCGCTCTGGTGAATTACCTTCCCGCAGGCAACTCAGGCACAGACGACGCCGAAGCCTGGATCAGAGCAGGTCTCTTGTCCGTGACAATCATCACCCTTTCCATCTCTGGAATCTGGTTTATTGTTTACAACCGAAAGCGGATCGAGGAGAAACGCTACGACTACCGGGCTCTAGCAGAAGCGCTTCGGGTCCAAATCTATTGGTCGGTCGCAGGGCTCAACCGTTCGGTTGCCCACGACTACATGCAGCGCCAAAAAGACGAGCTTAATTGGATTCGCTACGTGGCTTCCGAGGTTTCGTTTCCTCTGGATCGCTGGCCCGCTTTCTTCAAAAACTTAAGCAACCATCAGCAAAACAAACTGCTTAGCTACGTTCAAACGATGTGGATTGGTGGCCAGATCAGCAACGCCACAAAGAAATGTACGGGGTTGTCTCATAAGCTCCATTTGACGCACGTACTATGCTGGGGACTTGCCTGGGCGGGATTGATCCAGTTGCCGCTGATGCTCGTTTGTCAAGTGAATATCGACTTTGCCAGTTGGCTAAATGGTAACCACTGGTGGCTGACCAAGATCTTGTTTCTCGCTGGCTTTGTGGGGTTGCTTATTTTTGCCGCATTCGGCCTGGAACTTGCAATCCACTCGAACAAGTGGCTCAAGCCTTATGTTCCTAATTGGGTTATGCATGTACTGCACTTGGTAGATGAACACTTCGGCGAGCACGAAGAATCCATCGCGGATCCTCATCTAGGTAGAAAGATCATTTCCAGTTTGGTTCACTATTGGCAATTAGCTGGCGTAGCACTTTTTTTTGGCGCCCTAGCCTTCGAGATGTCGTTCCATTTGCCGGAGCTTGGCAAGAACTTTCCAGATCGATCCAACTGGTGGATCATTAACACAGGAACTTGTCTTCTATCTGGAGCTTTGACGCTCGCTTGGCAGGAAAGAAGATTCTATGCAGAAGAGTATCGAAACTATTGCTCGATGCGTATCCTCTACAAGTCTGCTGATCGAAGACTTGAACTAATCCTTACGGAGCTAGATAGCCTAGCCCACATCGACAGCACCGACTGGACAAGACGGCGATTAGTAGCAGAGGCTCAGGACATCTTCTATCAGGTAGGTTGCGAAGCCCTGAGCGAAAACGCGGAGTGGCTGATAGGTCACCGGGCAAGGCCACTGGAGTTGTTTATGGCGGGATAGCTATAAACACAGCACTGTTCGTTACCGAGCGTTACCGAGAGGATGCTTACTAAGCCAAATCAGGTAGTTTTCTACACACGCTCCAATGAAACAAAACAGGGGCAGTCCCCATGTTTAAACCAACAGGAGCTGGTTAATCTTTCCAACGCACAAGCCGTAAGCCATCCACCCAATCGCCGATTTCGGCTGAAGTCGATTCCACTTTTCTCGACTTAGCCGTTGAGTGATCAATGTTAGGAGGATGAATAAGATAGGCTCCTCCGCGAACGAACATTTTGGATAAATCGCCTTCTTTCGTTGGAGCACCTAGTTCATGAACCCATTCCATCGCGTTCCCAAGCGAATCAAATATTCCTAGCGTATTCGGCATTACCGATCCGACATCAGCGAATAAGCCAGTATCCGTTGGCTGGTCGCATCGAACGTAGTGCTTCATTAGCTCTTCAGAACCCCCGAAGAACCACGATGAATCGCAGCCTGCTCGACTTGCAAACTCCCACTCATAGCCGAATGGTACGCGGTAACCATTCGAATAGGAAAGCTGGAAATCTTTCACGACTCCTGCATCCTCAGTCAAGAGATAAAAAGGCTTGAGTCCCTCACGAGTGCTGAGCCAGTTACAATACCGTAGAACGTCGCATCGGCGCAAGCCACCCATAGGGCAGGATCTAAATTCCCTGGGATAGAACTTATTCACTCGATCAGCGGTTTTTCCTTCTTCATGCAGTTTTCTTTGTCGCAAATCGATTGGCCAGTCAAATTCCCGACTTTCAGCTTCTGAATAGGCAATCCAGTCTGCGACAGTAACCTCATGCACGGCGAACCATAAAGGTTTTCGAGGCCAATCCGCTTCTACCTCAACCTTTCTATAAGCAGAGTTGTTACGTCCCAAAGAGATGAGATTTTTTAGTCTAGGATGCTCGAAATCAACAAGTGCAAATCGTTGGTTTACAGAATTCGTGTAATGGTCACCAAGTTCACGTGAGGAATTTGGACCCTGTAGTTTTTCAGTGCTCTTCCTGAGATTGAAACCGAGCTTCGAATCAACCCACTCAGCCGATGAAATTATATAGGATGACATGTTATATTCTAAAATATTTGACACGATCTCACGAAAGCTTTCCTGCTCTCGACGACTAATATCGTTTCGGCTACCAAGTGCGAGGAGGAGACCTGCAACCTCGAACTCCCTCAAATCCATTGCGGGCTTAGTAACTTCGGATCGAAGTCGAGTAGCGAGCGATTCAAAATCCACATCAAGTTCAGATGCAAACTTGATTGCGAATGAGCGAGCACCTTGCGAACGGTTATCGTTCAAGAGATTCCATAACGCTTCATGTTCACCGATTCTCGCAAGTGCGACAACGCCCATGGCATCGAATCTGTCTGAGTTGGCTGACGCATAGGTATAATCAAAACCAGCGGTTTCCCAAAGACGCTTGGTTCGGGACGAGGTTTCATTTCTCTCCGGACCTTTAAAGGTGAAATCGCGAAGTTTCGCGCGATCGCTCGCGTATTCCTTCAAGATTCCTTTCGAGCGATCATTTTCACTAAGTTCCTTCATTGTGAAATCAAAGAGCTTCCTAGAGTCTGCCGCAAGCATTTGGCAAACTCGGAATGCATTATCTTTTGGCGTATCTCCCAGGCTGCTCAGAATGTAAGCCGTCGTTTCTTTTCCGCTAGCTTCATCTTGATATAGTCGAACGAACTCGTTCCGCAGTTTATCAATGGTTGCCTTTGCAAGGTAGCGGTCTCCCAAAAATGCAAGATCCATAGCGGGAATACTAGCCAACAGCCGAGCACTCCGCTCCGGATCGCGCTCAACAATGCGAGTTTGGGTGCCTTCCCCGGCTGCGACAAGCAACCTGCAAAATGCAGCGGAATTGCGCTCTGACTCAGCGAGCTGCTCAATTTGCGGATCCTCTGGATCTCCAACAAGTTTTAGAGATCTCCTAATGGCATCTACGGTTTCAAAATCGCTGTCAGCGGAATACTGCATTTTTCGCAGCTCATCTTTGAATTCCCCAGTAATATGCAGTAAAGCAAGTTTGGCTTTTGTACTCTTTTCACCATTCGTCGCATCCAATTCTTGCTTGAGCAATCCCGGAGCAAGCAGGGGATAACTCGTTACTTGGCGGATACGTTCATCGATTTGTGGAAGAGCGGTACGAACAAGTAAATCCACAGTCGCCTGAGCATCCTTGACCCTGAGGTAGTAAATACCGATGGACGCACCAATACCAAGTAGACAAGTCGCTGCAAGTGCCATGGACATCTTTCGTACAATCACAGTTTTTGCTGCCTTCATTAGCTCCCGTTGCTTGGCAGTCCAGGCATGTTTCTTCGTGCGGTATCGAATGATGAAATACTCCCTGATCGTTGGTAGGGCAGCGGATCTTTTGTTGTCCAAGTGCCAAGTCGTCGAGCGAGCATCAAGTAGAAGCATTGCGCGACCACTAGGTGTCGATCGCTGAGTCAAAGATAGCCACTCCCGAATGGCTGGTATCAAGAAGTCATGTGCAAGTTGATAGATTTGCTCCCTGTCAGCTTTGAGTTCCGGGCCGGGATTGCCAAACGAGCCTTCGCCATCGCTTTGCGTGATGAGTCTAAGCTCATTGTGCAGCACGGAAATCAACTCTTCGAATTCGCGAGGTCTCTCTGCGTAGCCTGAACGTCTCATCAATTCGCTCGTAATAACCTGAGTTCGAATTTCCTTTCCATCCTGAACGTTGATCTCGTCCTCCCGGCTCGGTAGGAGACATCTGAGCACTTCTTTCGCCCCAACCCTGTGTTTTGCAAATCGGATCTCCGAGCCGCTACCGATCGTGTCTTTAAGAAACGTGACACCAAGACCTTCGACACCGCCTACCGCTTTCCACGTATCTAGATTCCACGGCTTGCCTCGCATCATGAACGCAAATAATGAGAGTCTCAAGCATACAACCTCATTGCTGTTTGCATTTGCCAAACCATCCACCGCCAATCTGACAAACTCCAATTGTTGAGTAGTCGGTGTTTCGTCGATACGACCATATGCTTTTCCGAAAAGCAGCAACACGTTCCTGGCATGATCCGGTTCGAAAAGTCGCAATATTCCTTCATTGGAATTTGATAGCTCTTGATCGATTGCCGCCATGAATCGCTTGACAGAGGACCAGAAGTCTTCTCTTACAATCAGCACAAACTGAATCATCTCAGCGCGACTACGCTTCACCGCTTCGATAAGATCTCCTTTCTCTTGCTTGTTCCAGCCCTGGAGCCATTGCTCGAACTGGTCTAGAATAATAATTAGCTTTCGCTTGCTGCTACTCTCCGATTCTTGGTAGCGGTCTATGCAGTCAACCAAGCTATTAGTGTCATCGATGTCGGACGCGGGATAATTGTCTTTTATCGCGGTTAATATCCTTTTTTCATAGTTCCTAGTGGATGCAGATAAATAGATCGTATCAATAATACGACCTGCCGAGGTGTACCGTAACAGCGGCTTGACTCCCGCTCTGAAGAATGAGCTCTTGCCACTTCCCGAGACGCCAAACAATACTCCAACTGAGTTCGTCGGGGCATCAGATTCCAAAAAATGCTTCCAATGTTGTACTGAGTCTGGAATGCACTGCCCACCAACCTCATGATGCGGTGGTGGAAGTAATTTCCAATAAAATCCAGCGGCGCTTTCGTCAAATTGCAGCAAGCCCTCCTTGGGTACAACTCGGTTACTATCTACGCTTCGAAGCCTGGGTTGCAGCGCCCGCATGATTCCAACGGTTAAACTGTTGTGATCAGAAAACCTAAGACTTACGTCGGCATACCGACCTTTCTTCCTGAGCATTTGCAAGTGCCGCGACATGTGTGCCGCTTGCTCCCCCGTCGAATCGTCGCCGCTGAGAGAGTAATCTCGCACGGCGTGCTCCTCGGGAGTGCAGATCAGTATCTTTCGATCGTGTAAAACTGCGAGCCATGCTTCCCATTGAGTGTACGACAGACCGTCAACATCGGCCTTTGATAAGCCCAACTTTTCGTGAAGCTGTGAGTAGCTATATCTTTCGATGATGGGCTTTCTGTTTGCTGCATTTGGGATACCACCGGTTTGGTTTCCGACGATATGCACTACGTAATCGCAGGATCGGATATAGTCGTCAAGCATGATCAAGGTCTGCTCACCACTTGCACGAAACGTCTCCTGCTTTTCGATCTCAACAGCTCCGCTCTCGATAAGATGATCGGAAATCAAATTTCGGTAGCTGCCAAACTCATTGGTGACGCACGAAAGAAATACTCGTTTTGCAACCATTACCAATCACCTCAAAAGAATCAGAAACCCAACACGCTCCATCGAAAATTCAAAATCTGGCAATTTTCGCCAGCTCTTGATTTAAAAAGGCATCTCCAGACGAAAGCTGATCACCTCGTTGCTAAATGCGACGCCAGCCGTTTAGACGCCAAGAAAACCTGCCGTTTAGCGACCTCTATACCTTCCTTCCTGTAATTTTCTGTTATTTTTGGTACGTGATCGGCAACGGATGATGACTGAAATTCGGGTTGCCACTCAACCAGCGGCTGTTCCCCTTCAAGATATACATGCTTCAATGCTAGGTCGTGACTCTGTTTTGCCCAGGTTGACCATTTGCACCGATCTCCATTGTCCCGTATTACGTTCTCATTGATAATCTCGAGAGCTGATTTCCTGATACTGGCAAGACTTTTCTCCTCGCCGAGTATGTTGTCCCAAAATGAATGGAGCTTTGTCAAATTTTCTCCATCACGAACTGCGATACGATTGCCTCCTTGGTCGCCGTTTGGAAATCGATCAGAGTACAAATTGATACAATGTAACGGTTGATGCACATCCCCGAAGAGATGCAAGAGCCATGAGATTGCGATTGCTTTTCGAGTAGTAGAGGTGTATCCCTCCGAAAGGATATCTGAGTTCTCATCCAAAGCGGTCAAGATGTTGGGCGAGTAGAACGGCAGTTCTGGATCGGCCATCGTTCTGTCGCTTGCGTTTGGACGGTAAGGAATGTTTACGAAATGCCAAGGCCTACGATGGTATTCCGCTCGATATTCATCGGTATTAACAAAGTCCGGCCAGATCGCTGCTCGCATGAATACCCACAAGCTTTCAGGGCATTCATCAGGCTTGTCTTTTAATAGAAACCTTTCGTAATGCGGATGATTCTTTAGTAGTACATGGATTTCGTCTTGTTGCTCTGGGGTGAGCTCCATGAAGGCCAAATACGCAATCAGCATATGTGTTCGATCATTCCACGCATCAACTTGTATGCACGGCAAAAACCAAATTGTCACGACAAATGAAAATGTTGATTGTAAGATCTTGCGTCGCGTAATCATTGGGGCTCGTCCTTTAAGGCTGATGTCGTGGTCCCAGTAAGCGAATCGCATCGAAATGCAGTTGTGGTCTTTAAAATTGATTCTCTATCGGGGAACCTTGCACAAAATTTGCTTAGAAGCGCTGGGTCGAAGTTTGACGATATCTCCGTAGTCAACTTCCGGACTGCTTCATGATGCTCAAGTGCGCGGTGGTATGTTCGCTCGGAGGTTATTGCGTCGTAAACGTCCGTGATCGCTACAACGCGAGCTGCGAAAGGGATCTCGTTTCCTGATATTCGATTAGGATAGCCATTTCCATCCCATCGTTCGTGATGGCAATATGCGACTTGAGCTGCTAATTTTAGCGCAGCGGTGTTTCCCTGAGACAGTATTTCTCTTCCCAGGATTACGTGAGTCCTGACGATTTGTCGCTCATCTTCCGTAAGTGACCCTGACTTTTCGAGGATTTCGACGGGGATTCCGATTTTGCCGATATCGTGGAACATCGCTGCAATGCTCACTTCTGCCACCTCCTGCGGATCGCACTCGAATGCTTCGCACAATCGCCCAGCCAATGCAGCCACGTTCACCGCATGATCAATTGAGGCACCCAGGTCAAGAGAATTTGAGTCTAAAAAGGATCGCAGGGCGAGGATTGGATCCTCCACGAAATGTAAGTGGTGTTCAAAAATTTTTATTTTGGTAGCGGTCTCAAAGAGCTTTGTTCTCATCTCGACATCACGCAAACGGCCACCCATCACCTAATTCTCCGAAGTTGGTTTCTAGTATCTGAAGAAATTGCCCAAAGTACGACAACAGCTCGACCATAAGGGGTCAAATTGCTTATCACACGAAGTCCTCATGAGCAGTACGACGGGCATCTACGCGCCTTTCCAGTTGCAACATTGGATTCGCGAAACGAATGTCCTCATGTATGGATTTCCAGCCGTTTCCCAAAGCTTTGTTGGGTTTTGAAACCTGGAAATCTTCGCGGATCGTGGCCGATACCGAAAGAAATCCGGTGGTCGTGGACATCTGATTTGGAGCCAACCGTTATCTCGGAGCCCTCGGAGTCGGGGGACCTGGGGCGATGCTGCTCGAACAGCTTCCTTCACCTCCAATCCCCCAGAGATCGCCCTCGAGCTGCACAAGCAACTTGATGTTGTCGAAGAAGAGCGCAAGTGGAGCGATGATCTTGCGCTATGGCAGGCCCGATGGCACTTGCAGAACTGGCTCGACTGCATCAAATCTCGAGAGCTTCCCGTGGCGGATGTCGAGATAGGGCATCGCTCGATCTCTGTGTGTCACTTGGCCAACATCACCCGGGAGATTGATCGCCCGTTGCGTTGGGATCCATCGAACGAATCGTTTCTGAACGATCCCCAGGCCAACGGCCTGCTTACCCGCCAACGCCGCAAGGGATTCGAACTTCCGGCCTAGCCAGTTCGCCGTGCGGGTCTTTCTGGGCTGCAGGTTAAAAATCGTTGATTACTTCGCCGCCAGATCTTGTACCCAAGGCTTTCCATAAACGGCTGTCGATTTGGTCGGAAACCGTCCGGACCGATCCGTCGAGCAAAAGTGAATTCACGCTCCCGCTGTGGTGGCTACGGCTTGTGACGGATGCATACGTCGGAAGCGTTGAGCTACGTCCTTCTCGCATGGAATTGAAATCGATGTCGTAAACCTTATCGCCGACCTGGTACGGCACCATTTGGTTCGGCGGAAATGTAGTCGTGAAACCTGTCTGATGGGAACGGGCATCGACCCACTCGGTATGCCCTGAGTCCGCTTTGAATTCTCCACCATATCCGGGGATATCCGAGGGCCGAGTGGGGACGGCCGTCGGTCCGTTTGGATTCCCTCCGTCTCGCAAATAGGGTGTGAACGCCTTCACCTCGCTCATCGCAAGTGTGTTGCTCGTTCCGTCGGTGATCGATGCGAGCTTGAGCTCTTGGTTGACCGTAAACACCCCGGATCCTCTTCCAATGGGTGGTTCCATAACCAGCCATTCCCCGATGTTGACGCCGTAGCTGAGTGGATAGTGGACAAAGCTCGGGCCATCCTGTCGTTCTTTGTCGTTGATTTCGCTCGGGCACATCAGAAACGGGACTCGCAGTCGCGCAATCTCCGGCTGTTGGGCTATGGGGCGCGTGAAATCGATCCGCTGGTGCAGATTCGTTTGTTCTGCGTAGGGCAATAGTCTGCTCTGGACGCTCCAGTAGACCGTCCCGCCGTAGGTTCGGTAGTCGCCCTGAGGGGGTAGCTTTTTTCTGGCCGACTCAAAATTCTGCAGGCACAGACCTAGTTGCTTGAGATTGTTCTGGCAGGACATTCGGCGTGCTGATTCGCGAGCGGCTTGGACCGCCGGCATCAGGAGTCCAACCAGCACTCCGATGATGGCGATGACTACTAGTAGTTCGACAAGGGTAAACGCGCGTCGCATGAGCAAGTACCTGTTTCGCGGGTGAGAAACTTCACCCGCTCAAAGGGTGATGGGATTTTCCTGGAACGCAAGGTTTAGCCATTGAATTCGGGAACAAAATTCCGTGAAGTCTTCAAATCAAGCCGCTTGCTGTTGGAGAAGACCAGATCCCTCCGCGCGGAGTTCCTTGGTCGCAGATCCTCTTCGAAGCTTGTCAGTAGAGCACGATTTGTTATCATCCACGCCGTGGAGAGCGGGCCTGGCCAGGTTACTGATTCAGTGCTCCAGCGAGGATCGGCAGATATTTGAAGGCTCTTACGGCGAAAAATGGGCTGAACACCATCGGACGGAAAGTGACCACTTTCATCGTCGCGGTTGTCTTTTGCGCTGCCATCTTTCCGATCCCGGTCGCGACGATCGGCGTTTCGGACGTTGACCACTCGCAACGTTTCCCCTGCCAAAATGGGAATTGTGGTTGCGCGACCGCAGAACAATGCTGGACGAGTTGCTGCTGTTTTACTCTGGCCGAGAGATTGGCTTGGGCCGAAAGTAATGGGGTTGCTCCTCCGTCCTATGTCCAAGCGACTCCTAGCTACCCAAAGCCTAGGAATAAGAAATCGATCGGATCGGAAAGAACCAGTTGCTGCGCCACCAAAGCAACGAATTCGCATGCTTCGTGCTGCAAGCCTGCGAAGACCGACACGATTAGGGAAGAACGATCGAGCTCCTCGACGAAACGCAAGGTCGTCCTGGGGCTGTCTGCTTTGAAATGCCAAGGGAAAAGCTCTGCGTTCACTTCATTGCCATGGACGATTTTGGCCACCCTCGAAAAAGTGCTAGTACTTGAGCAAGAACCTGGGCCTGCCCCTCTGGCAACGAGGAGAGACCCAGCCCAGGTGTTTATCGTGCCAGACACGCCACCTCCCAAGCAGTTGCTCTCTTAGCATCACCACGCGCTTGGCTCTTCTGTGCCCATCTTTGAATCGAAGCGATTCGAAACGGCGCACTTGCGCGGTCACCGGGTCCGCTCTCCACAAGACGGTTTCGTAGGGCCGTATCAAGTGCGCCGTCTCGAGTCGCCGCTTCCGCCTGCGCGACGAATATTCCTACGTACCAAGATACCAAGTCCATTGAGGAGAGAATCGAAATGCGAATATTGCTTTTGTGGATAGGAGGAATCGCGATCGCCTGTGGCAGCACTGAGCTTCGCGCTGAGACACCGTCCGAGATCTACCAGCGGCTGATCATCCCCTTGATCCAGTCATCGAAGTCCAGCAGTTGCTCAGAATGCCATCTTCAGGGTGTCCATCTTGACGATTTCCTGACTTCCGATCCCAAGGCTTCCTTTGCGTCGCTTAGGGCTCGCGGATGGATAGATACCAAGCGTCCTTCGGAATCCAAACTGTTGCAGTTTATCGCAAAGAAGCCGGAAAACTCCACCGCTTTGATGGACCAAGTTCGGAAATCGGAACTGGAAGGGATCAGCCAGTGGATTCACGCCGCGGTCCAAGACCCTGAGTCTCTGAGTGCTCCCTTGCCGCCGTTGAACGACCTAAAACTAGACGACAAGCTGATGCAGCACGTTCGCAACGATCAGGTTTTGTCGCGCTTCGTCGACATCCTTTGGTCGCAGCTTGAGCGTTGCGCGAACTGCCATTCGCCCGATCGCAATGCCAAACAGGTTGAAAAGCATGGCGGCAAAATGAGTTGGATCGTTCCAAACTCACCTGCTGATACTTTGCGGCTTTTGGAGGAGCGCAAGCTGATCAATTTTGAAGAGCCATCGGCGAGTTTGATCAAGACCAAGGCGATAGGAAAAGACGAGCATGGAGGAGGGGTTAAGTTCCCTGAGCAGGGGCATACCGATCGCCAGTGGGGTTTATTCCTCTCTGATTACGCAGCAATCAAGCAGGATCTCTATTCGAACTCGAAGGAAATTCCAGCCTTCGATCCCATTCGAACTTGGCGAACCGGGTTGCACCTGCGAGTCAAGGAACTCCCAAGCTTGCCTGCTGGGACATACGCAGTCGTCTTGATGCACCGGATAGCTTCCGACGGTACGGTCAGCAAAGAGCCGAGTGCCTTTGGAGAAGGTCGGGTTTCCAAGGACGGTACAAGTTGGGGCACATCTTTGAAAGTCGTTGAACCCTCTCATTTACGTCGTTCAAGAGACGTCGTCGAATGGAGCACTTTGTTGCCCTCTGGAAGATACCAGCTTCGCTGGACTCCCGTAGAGGACTCCGATGCATCGCTCGAGAAGATCCTCGCGTTGCCGTACACCGGTCAAATAGAAATCGATTCGTTATGGAAGTCGGGCCACAGCGATGCTAAGACGATCGCGTTCGGCGATTTCGAGTCTGTTGCCGACTTGAAGTAGAGCCTATGGAACCGCAAGACTTAATCACCACTTCAAACACCATCGAAAAAACGAAAATGAACAGCAGATATATCCAATCGAGCCGCTATGCCTTCACCTTAGTTGAATTGCTTGTGGTCATCGCCATCATCGGAGTACTTGTAGGTTTACTCCTGCCGGCCGTCCAAGCTGCACGCGAAGCAGCACGTCGAATGCAGTGCAGCAACAGCGTCAAGCAAATGTCCTTGGCAACCCTGAATTATGAATCCGCTTTTCGCAAGTTCCCCATGACGGGAACAGTTGATGTGGACTTCTCCGCACAGGCACGGATCCTTGCCTTCATTGAGCAAGCAGGCTTGAACAGTAGACTCGACTACTCGAAGCGAGCGTTTTCAGGTCCGTTCAACGCAAAGGTCCCCAATCCACTCTTTGCAGAAGCATTCGCAACACCGATAGCCACCTTCCTTTGCCCAAGCGATCCGGCTCCCTCCACAACGACCATGCAGGTAAATGGCACGTCCGTTACGTACGGAGGATTGAGCTACATGTTTAGTAATGGTAGCGGAACTGGAACTAACTACGACTGGCGTTGGGTAACCGACGGGATCGTTTGCCAGAATACATCACGGGCTTTTCGCGACCTTATCGATGGAGCATCAAATACACTCGTTATAAGCGAGACGGTTCGAAGCGTCGGGGATGACATAACGCTACCTCCTGGAACATTACCGAGGTTTCCCTATCCATACACGCTCAACGGATCGAGTGGTGTAAGCTCAGCACTTCAGTCGAGTCGAGGATTGAGGGCAACGGGCAGCCCTTGGGGGGCATATGTTGACGCAACTGGCAATATCTTCAATCCACAAACCGATCTGATTTGGCCTAGCTTTAGCGGATGGCGAGGTGGCAATAGCCCAGCGATTCGTGGGCGAGGAATTTCTTGGGCTTTCAATGGATCCATCAATTCGTTGACCAATGGATACCACACCCCCAACAGCCGAACGCCGGATCTTGTGATTCACCATACAGGATTCTTTGGGCCTCGAAGCTACCACTCAGGCGGAGCCAACGTCGGGCTTGCCGACGGTTCTGTGCACTTTTTGTCCGATGGCATCAATGCGGCAACCCAACGCGCCTTGCATAGTTGCAATGGCGGGGAGATTGTAGGTGAGTTTTAGGGGTTGTTTTATCCATCGCGGTGCTCTGTTTTTCGAAGCGGGATCTCCCCAGTCCGAGTGAAACCTCCAAGGTTGCGCGCGAGAAAATTCTCGTCTTGGAGCTAGATTGCTATCAATCGGATCGGGCTTGACGCCAACGCCCCAAAATGCGATTTCTAAAGTATGGTTTTTTCTCGTACCCAAAGGATGGATCGGCGGAGGCGGATAGTCCGCGAGTCGGCGGCTAACAATGCCACCTTGACTGCCGACACGGCGCGCTCAACAAGAAAAATCCGACGGGACCTCCCAAGCCACCACGCAGCGATCCTCTCAGGGGTCCAGACCCCCAATTACAGCCAAGACGTTCGAAAAACTTGCCAACTCCGCGTCGTTCAATGGATACCCATGCGCTCGGGAGCTCTCGCAATCCTGATCGCTTCGGGTTGGGCTATCTGGTGCACACTGCTGCTGTGCCACTACTTTTTCCATTCGAATGCCAACTCGGTCGGTCGTTCGCCGGTTCCCTTTTTGCAATTGCTCGACCTGCGAAGTCCCCACAGCATCGCCAACTGGATGACCTGCCAGTTGTGGTTCCTGACCGCATTTGCTTCCTGGTTGGTTTACAGCATCCGACAGCACCGACTCGATGATTTCTCGGCCACCTACCGAATATGGTTCGTGATGATCGGACTATCGATTTTCTCATGCTTCGATACGGCCACCTCGGCGATGTACCTACTCGGCCAATCGATCGATCCATGGACGAAACGGGAGATCGGCTACGGTGGTTGGCCTTTGATCCTTGCAGCCTATGCATCCGTCGCTGCATTGGTAGGGTTGCGATTGTCGACCGAAATACGGATTTCAAGAGCCGCGCTTGGCCTGTGGTTCGGCGGACTGATCGCATGGGGAACCGCCGCGTTGCTCGGTACAGGACTTCTGAAAATCCAATGGAACCCCGGAACAGTCGATCTGATCGTCGGTGGCCTGTGGCTCGGTGGGGTCCTTGCGATCTTCCAGTCGGTCGGACTGGTCTTAAGACAATGCTACTTGCAAGCCCAACGCCGATTCATCGAACGTGCCGTACTGACAAAATCGAAATTCGATTGGGCCGATCCGCCGATCGAACAAGACGGCTCGGACGGTTCGAAAAATACCCCATCAAACGACGACGCCACAGCCGAAAAGAAATCTTGGCTCCCTTGGCGTCGCAATCGCAACGAGGATCAACTGGATGCAGAGGATCAAGACAACCAAGCCGCCGCAAAGAACTCCGATCCAGCCGACCAAACGCCCAAGAAACCGATGCGCCTTTTCGGACTCTTTCCTCATCGATCCGAACGCAACGAGCAACTCGATGGAATGGAACCGGTGCGCATCGATGAGCAAGTCCAGATCGATGAAGGCTTGACCAAGAAACCAAGCTGGTTTGCTCGCAGGAAATCCGCCGACACGCCAACACCGCAAAAGCAACCGAAATCGACTCCGACGGCTGGCGACGAAACGGCAGATCCAAAATCTGCAGGAAAACCGAAACGAGCTTGGTTGGGCACCATGGCCCGGAAAAAAAGCACAATCACCGACACTCCCGCACACGGAAAGCAAACTCAAGAGCCCGCCGAAGAGCCGGCCGAAGAGAAATCGGCCAAGAGAAGTTGGTTCTCTTTAGGTAAGAAAAAACAACTGACCAACAGCGAATCCCAGGGGACTCCATCGAAGTCGACGGCTCCAACCAAAGCCCCTACGCCAACTCCAGCCAAAACCCCAATCGCAGTTCCTGCAAAACCCCCAACCGTTGCTCCTACGAAAGCAGCACAGCCCGAACGCGTCGAGTCGTTCGAAATACTCGAAGAGCTCCCACCCAAATCCGCAAAGTTCGCCAAGAGACTTTTCGGTTGGATGGATGGATTGAAATTCAAACCCCCGAAAGATGCGGGAGCTTCACCAGACGCAAAATCGGCCTCAGGCTCCACGTCGAGTCCTTCGGCTTCCAAGTCCAGCAATCCCGCTGCATCCGGCATCACAGCGGCAAGTCCAACCTCGAACGATACGAATAAATCGCAGCCCTTGCCGAACGAATATGAGGACGAGGGATCCGACGAAGACTACAGCGACTATCGGAATCTAAGTAAATCCGAACGCAAGAAAATGCGAAGGCAGCAAAACGATCGCGGAGCGGCCTAGAAACTGGGATTTCAGATTTTTTAAGCTTTCCTCGCAAGGATCAATGCCCTATAGTTTCGGTGTGCGAGTTGGAAAAACTCGCACGCTTGCCTCCGATCGTTTTTCCGGCTGAGGGACCATAATTATGCGTTGGCCCGAATCGTACCAGCGAGTGCAGTAGCACGCTTGATTCGCGTCAGTCTCGCAGCGGCTCCGTGTCGTGCCGCAAACGGTCGGAGGATTTTCTTTTTCTAGACCGGCCTCTTGCCGTCAATTCGCAAACCTATTCGGTTGCCTCGTGTCTTTCTGGACCTACTCTAAAAGGCACCGCGAGCACAAAGTGCTCCTCTCCCTCTCCCTCTCCCTCTGGCTCTGGCTCTGGCTCTGGCTCTGGCTCTGGCTCTGGCTCTGGCTCTGGCTCTGGCTCTCCCCCTCTCCTCCCCCTCTCCTCCTTCTCCTCCTCCTTCTCCT
>JAJTEK010000051.1 GCA_021299695.1 Pirellula sp.
CGCTGCCACTCCCGCACCTGCGACGACTGAGCTTCTGAGCAAGATCACCGCCACGCTGCCCCCGGCGGAAATGGGCTCGGTGGAACGCGTGTCGTATGGCCAGCATCGAGCCAACGCGGCGGTGACGCTGCTGCGATTGGGTGAGCGAGAACGAGTGCTGCCCGTGTTCGACTGGAGCGACGATCCCGAGGCCCTGACCCAGTTCATCTTCCGCTGCAGGCCTCGCGGGATCGGTGTGGACACCTTGCTCGATTTATTGGATCTGGTTTCAACCGCTCCGGCGGGGAAGTTTCCAAAAGATGCTCGTCACGCCTTGCTGCTGGCGATCGGCGAGTACGCTCCGACTGAGATTCCCTCGGCACGCCGCGAAGCACTCGTGAAACAACTCGCCGATTGGTACGCGAGCGACCCCAGTTCCGGCGTTCACGGGGCGTCGGGTTGGTTGCTCCGACATCTGGGTGAGAAGGAAATTGCCGATCGAGTCGATCAAACTCCGATTCCTTATTCCCCGGAACGCGAGTGGTTCACGCTGGCCATCACGGTGACGCCGACATCGCCACTGAAGCCCGCAGAGAAGCCCGCAGAGAAGCCCGCAGATGAAAATGCAGCTCCGGAAGCAGAGACCACCACGCCCGCGCCTGCCGACGATGCGGCGTCCCAGGAAGAAGGGACCGAGAAAAAGGACGAGTCAGTCAGCCCGGAGCCAGCGAAAAACGAAGCCAAACCAGAGCCGCTGCCACCCCGGACCTTCTATTACACATTCATTGTGTTTCCACCGGGAAAGTCGCTGATCGGCTCGGTACAAGATGAGCCGGAGCGGAGTGTGCAGGAGAATCAAGAACGGCGTCATGAGGTCAATCTGACGCGTCCGTTTGCCTTGCTGGATCGTGAGGTGACGTTTAAGGAACTGATTGCTTTTTCGCCTGATTACGCGGAATTCATGCAGCAATTCAAAGCCCAGCCTGCGGATGCCGGATTTGGCGCGCACTGGTACGAATCTGTCCGTTTTTGTCGCTGGCTGTCCCAGCAGGCCGAATTGTCTGAGTCGGCGCAGTCGTATGCAGATCCGGAAACGCTGGACAAAGAGAAATACGCTCGCGATCCGCAGGAGACCTGGGCTCCGCGTAATTGGCCATTGGACTTGGACAAGCGAGGCTTCCGGTTGCCGACGGAGTCGGAATGGGAGGTGGTGGCGCGGAGTGGATCACGGACAGCGTACGGATTTGGGAGCGAGGTCGCCCTGCTGGATCGCTTTGGCTGGTTTAGCGAGAACAGTGGCAAGCATGTGCATCCCGGGCGGGAGCTGAGACCGAGCTTACGCGGGTTGTTCGACTTGCACGGTAACTTATTTGAGTGGACTCATGATTGGTATGAAGACTTCGGGGAATCAGCGCAGACGGATCCTCTTGGTGCTCAAGGGAGCTCGTTCCGCGTGTCCCGTGGCGGCAGTTGGATCTTTGGCGCGGCGTTTTGCCGGTCGGCGATCCGCTACTCGGACGATCCGACGTACAGCTTGATCGACTGCGGCTTCCGCTTGGCCCTGAGTTCCCCGCCCGGAGTCTCCAGTCCTGCGGAGCAGGTGCAGGGAGCGGAGCCAGCGGGCGTAGGCACGGAGGGAGCGTCTGCGGAGCAGCGACCGGAGATGCCGTAGCCTGCTGGCGTAGCGGTTGAGTGTAGAACAATTGTCCTCAATTGTTCGGAGAACAGCGAATCTGTTTGATCGGATTCACGAGCCTGAAAATCTGCGGATGGCGTTCCACAAAGCTGCCCGTGGGCGACGGGGACAGGCTGTGGTGAGGCAGTTTGCAGCCGGTCTCGATGACCGTATTGCTGAAATGGCGAAGGCGATTAGTGAGGGGACAATCCCGGTCGGTCGATTTCAGCAATTTCTGATCCGGGATCCCAAAGAGCGGGTGATCACAGCGCCATGCTTCGACGAGCGCGTGCTGCATCATGCGATCATGAACGTTTGCGAACCGGTTCTGGATCGCTGGTTGATCGATGACACGTTCGCTTGTCGCCTTGGCAAGGGACGGGAAGCAGCAGTTCTGAGGGCTCAACATTTTACCCGTCCAGCGCTGCAGAACATTCTGGAAAAAAGCGTTCGAGAACTCGGCGCTATTAGGTTGATTGATTTACGTATTGGGGTTCCAGGGCAATTGGCCCGGAATCCAAGGGTAATCTTAGGCGATTCAGGACAACAATCAGATTTGCATCGCTTCAACTTCGCGTTTTGTTGGTCAATCTCAGGCTTTACTCCATACATTCAGACATCCATCGAACCAGTGGTTCGCTTGGTCGTCACTTCTGTTGGACTCATGACACCGACGCTGATGCTTTAACTCGTGTTGCTTCCAATCGCCAGCATCGCTGGCTTGGTATCTTCGACTTTGCATCGCGCACAGGTCACCGCGCGGTTGTGTGCTAGTCTGGCCGCTCTGGCCTGATCTCGCTTCTGTTTCAGCGTGGCCGGAACACTTGCTCCTGTTCCAAAGTACATCTCGTCGGGCGTTTGACCTTCGAAGGCGAAATGGGGCACAACCGTGTTGTGTTGCTCAACATAGAGGCCAACCAGCTTACGCACCGAAGTCGCACTATCGAGCTCGTTGAGAAACAACCACTGATGCTTGAGCTGACGCCACCACGCTTCGATCATGCTGTTCGATTGCGCGATATCAACCTGCGCAAGCACCTGTTTGATCGTGCCGTCTGAAACAAGCTCGTTCACCTTGGTATTCACATTCTCAACTCCCGAGTCCATCACCGCCGATGGAACCGTGTTTTTGGGAAGTGCTTTTGCCACTTCCTGCAAGATCGCTGCTGTGATCGTCGTATCGAATCTCTCGCTCAGTCGCCAAGCTAGAATTCGCCGCGAGAAGTTATCAAGAACTGCCTGTAAGTAGACGCGACTCCCATCGACCAATCGGATAAGCGTTGTGTCAAAATGCCGCTGCATGGCTGCGACCAGTCTTGCATCATGGGCTGTTTTCCCTAGGATTTGATGAACTTGTATCAGGTTCAGCCAGTTGTCGAAAATCCCCCGTTCGTCCCGCATCAATTGAAATTTGGTCAATGCATCGTCGATCATTGAGGTAGCCGCAGAAGCGTCTAGACCGAATCCGTTGGCGTTCGTAGGTCTCGTAGCGACAACCCAAAGCTCATAGAGGTTTTGAGGAACAAGACAGAGCTTTCCCCCCAATCCGATGAGCTTCGAAAGAGCTTGTTCTATCGTCGGCCAGTCTGGTGAATTTGGCTGAGCAGCTCGGACAACGACATTAGTATCAACCAGAACCTTCACTCTCCCCTACCTTCGTAGATTGATTCCCGGCTATCGTCGACGACATGATCAAGCTTCGGGAACCGGTTCGCCCAAGCAGCGAGCCAATTCGAAAACTGATCAGCCGTGTAGCTAGGTGAGGCTGCGGTAGTATTTCTGAGCTTGTCGGTAACCGCGGCCAAAACAATTGCCTCGACAGGAACCCCTTCTTCCTCGGCGCGTTCGCGGAGAAGAAGTTCTAGATTGGAAGGTACTTCAATTCGTAGGTTCATTCGATGGCTCCGTTGAAAGTTGTCAGCCGTATTTAAGAACTATACCACTGGGAATGGCCTTGGGACAGAAGATTTTTGGTTGGAAAGCCTGAACTATTTATCGGTTCGGCTGCGATAAGGTTCGTCGCAGGTGTGGGGAACAAGCTTCACTGATTAGACGAGCCGCTGGGCGGCTTGCGGTCCGGTTTCTTGAACCGCTGATAAACGCTGACGTCGGAGCCCGACCAAGCGACCTGGGGCAAGGTGTCCATCACCGTCGAACGCAGCGATGGTGGCATTGTCGACGCTGAACTGATCCGGCCACGCTCGTGGATATTGGCAAGCGGCCTGTGCGCAGGCCGCATGTTACCGCTGATTCTCCCTGAACTCGAAGTCTCCGGGCTAGCGTTAGTCACTGCCATCGACGACTGTCCACCGATCGCCGACGGGGAAGGCTCAGTCGTCACCGCACGTTTTGTCACCCGCGAAGTCCACGTCGTGGCCAGCGTGGACGTGCTAGGTGCCGCTGGCACTGTCGAAACCATCACCGGAACGACCATCCAACCAGTCTGGTCAGTCGATCGCCAGGAATGGGTGCCGCTGGCTGAGCTAGCCCAAGGCGAGGGGCTATGCTGCGATACTGAGTCTTTCGGATTGGGTTTTCCCTCTGGCCTCTCGCCTAAAGCCTCCGGCCTGGTTCTGTCCGTTACGCTTTCGCGAGTCTCCCAGCCGGTCTACAATATCGAAGTCCACGGCGAGCACGTCTACCAAGTCGGCGAGCTGGGCGTGTTGGTGCACAATGCATATCTCGGAACGAAAACGGTTCCTCTTTCGAAGCTAGTTCCGAATGGACAACGCCCTTTTGCAGACGCAGCCAAACTGGCTGCGCAGGGGAAATTCGAAATGGCAAAGTACACACATCCGATTGAGGTGATTTTGAGGACAGATGGCCGTTACGAGATCATGGACGGTATTACCCGTTTTGAGAATGCATTGAACGCCGGGATCAAGGAACTACCCGTCAAGATCTTCACTGAATGATAGCATTTATGAATGAGAAGCTAACGATACTTTACCTTGACTTGCTGCACTACACACTCCTCATCGCGAGAGATGCCAGTCGTATCGAAGATTCGGTTTGGTCCGAGAAGGAGATTGAGTTTGTGCATAACCTTCCAAGTCTTATTAAATGTGGCGTAGCCGACGATCACTCGTATTTTTGGAGGGTTTCGGTGCAGCTATTCATGGATTGGCTTGCGAGCTCGAAGCACAACGATGCAAATCGTTTGTACAAAGTTTTTCAATCTGAGTTAATCGAGGGGATCAGACAGGAATTAGTCCATAAAGGGCTGATTTGATCAGGTTGTGTCTGGATCGTGGAAGCGATATTTAGTCGCCCTGCACTGCGTCACAACATTCAGCACTTTTGTGTCCGAGAACTCGGCACTAGGAGCGGAACGTAGCGTTCGAGACATCAGCACTCGTAGTCGCCACAGTAGGTCTAGCTACGCCGAGGCTCTTAACTAATCGACTGGATTGTCAACTTTACCAGTGTTTTCCATGGTTCGTCTGCAGTTCCCAAAAACATAGCAAGGTTGCGAGTCTAGGACAGCCACGACAATCAAGCGTAATTCAGTGATCCTGCATTCACGCAACGATGATGTGATTCCCTTTGCCGATTCTGAAGAGCTTGTTGCTAACAGTGGCCTTCCAGCGGAGACTCTCATCGAAGTTGGAAATGATCATCGTTTGGCTGATCCATTGCCTCTACAGTCGATGCTGGAGGCTTGTGAACGACTCAATACAGAGGTTCGGACATGAACTTTTGGCAACAGCTAGCAAGCGAATTTGATATTGGGCCTAAGCATGAGGCCGTGAAAGACGCACGGGGTCACTTACAGAATCCTGTACCTTCAGATTGGCAGTGGCTGGAGGAAGCTCTGAAGGACGAACAAAACAAATGGTTCGTGGCGGCAGTGTTCAAGAGTTATCCAGTCCCAAAGCGTTTGGTTAAACCATTCCTTCAAGCCGCTATCAATGAAACCAATCCGAGTTTCAATCGGCAATTCGTTGAACCTGTCATCGAATCATTCGGACACCGCAGAGTAAACGAATACTTACTGGATGTTGTCGAAAGAGGCGATGACAAAGCTATTGCAGGTGGAGTGGCTGCCTTTTACCGGGCAAACATGAAAATTGCGTTTGCTGGAGAGGTTCCAAAGTACACACTCGAATATGCAACCCCTGAGTCAAGAGCAAGGGTCTTGGAGTTGAAGGATGTTTGGGATCGTAAACGTGAGACGTACTTGCGAGTTTTCGTCTTCAACGAAAATGTCACCGTTCGACGACAGGTCATTCCGTCGCTGAATTTGGACGAAGAGAGTTATAGCCTTGAATTGAAACCTTTGGTTCAACAGGCGATTGAAATCGCAAGGTCGCATCCTGACCAATACATACGCCACCGAGTCGAAGTCCAGCTTGGTAACGAGCGATTGCTACTTCCAATTCCTGTTCGCTCCAAGGAAGACTCCGAGGAATGAACAAGGAACCGCTCTGTGCAACTCTAATCCAAAAAAGCTAAATTCCGCATCGCACGTGACTCGTTTTCCGTGTTCATCACTACTTGATGCCAGCCATGAAGCGTGATTGTAGCGTGGTCTGGGTGACGAATTCGCCCTCGCACGTACACTCCGGGATTTCGTCGCATTGTTCTCCATCCCCAGTTCTTCGCATTGCCGTTGCCTGACAATATCTTTCGATATTGAGCTTCCGTAAGACCGTTTGGATGTCGGCTACAAACGTGTACGGTTTCTCCACCGGTTCGGTAGCAGAACTCTGCCCAGTGCGGCTTCCCGCCATTGCCTCGACTCAAGGGTTCATTCCCAAGAACCAGTGTTTCATCAACAACCATCGTGGCGATTGGCAGAAAAAACCATTCCCCCTGACGAATGAACGCTGCGTTCTTGCGACGATTTCGAGACTTGCCGGACACCCGCTTATGAGCAACGGCACTTCGCACTTCTCTTGGTTGTAACGCTTCCTTAGCTTGACGAACCGTTCCTACAGGGGCGGACTCGGGGATACCAGCAACAAACCAGTGCCGCTCATCATGTCCGCAGAGATACTTGTTCTTGGCACCATCTTCACGGACCAATAATAGTAAATGTCGATCCGAGGGTTGAACGTCGAGAACCTCGATCTCAGGACTATCGCCATTCAGAGGCACGATCTCGAAATACTCGCCCCTTCGGTCTTCACCGATGTCAAGCGTCAGTAGTGACGACTGGGTTCGCATTCGTCGCCGAGGACGATCAACGACCTTCAATCGTGCTCCAATGCGTTCGAACTTCTTATTGAGTAAAACTGTATCCATACGGAAACAGACCACTCTGGTTCAACAAAGGTTCGCAGACGGCAACAAAAAACTACTCGCTCGATTCGAAAACTAGTTTTCATCGATTGCACAGTCAGAACACTCCGCACACCAATGCAGCCTTGATAAAAAGCCAACCGAGCAAGAGACCGACTTAGCCGCCTCCTGACACAATTGCCAAGAAGTGCTTTTTTAGCTTCTCCCTCCGGCGCTGCAGAACATTCTGGAAAAAAGCGTTCGAGAACTCGGCGAGCCGCTGGGTGGCTAGAGAGTGGATTGTAGTGAATTGAAAGTAGAATCGAACCACTGGGTCAGAGCGCTTGCCCCCTGCGAACCCTGCGACATACCGACTGGTCTGATAGGGCTCAGATTGTCCATTTGCCTTACTAAGCTATCGTCAAAACCATAGCAAGGTTGCGAGTCTAGGACGCCGCCTCCATAAACTTGGTCACCGCAACGTGACCATTCCGCTCAAGACCCGCTGGTTCACACCAGCGGGTCTTTGCGTTTCTACCCAATAAATCTAGGGGTTTTGCGATTCGTCGAGCTTCTCCGTTACGCAAACCACGGGACGCGGTTGGCACCCATCGCCACCCCAAAAGGCTCAAATTGGGGCCAAAGGCTCTAAACCACGGGACTCACCCCAAACGAGTCCCGTGCTCGGAAACCCAATAAAACACGGCACTTTCGTGATTTCGAACAGGCGTGAGGTTTTGGCGAAAAAGGCCCGTGGCAGTGACATGAAAAACCTGACCATCGCGTCCCGTGGTGCAACTGGTTGGATGCGATATTCCTCTCTTTTTCAATTCGCTCGAATGGTTACCAGAGGCAGTGTATCCTTCGTTCCGGTATCGGCTTGAGCCAGAAAGGCTAACATGAATTGAAAATATCGCTTGGTTTGGAGGTCCCGGTCATCAACCCAGAACCAATAGCCTCGATAGAAAACGGTCGCGTAGCCGTCACAGGGCCTTTCCAGCGAACTGTGAACCACAAAGGCGGGCACGTTCGGGCTTGCCTGTCCTCCCAAGTCCAGGGCACGACCCTCCGCCAAGTGGCAGCACGGCACCTCTACCGCGAGCGAAAGTATGCCGAGCATCCGGAAGATGGAACGAGTCATTATTGCGAGTTCATCATTTGATTTGGGAACCTCACCAAAGACCACTTTGAATTCACTCAACTCGTCGTTCAGGCCAAGCAGTTTTCGGCCCTCACTAAGCTCAGCGGCAGTTTCTGGACTGATGTTCTTGTCACGAAAAAACAAGACTACCGCTTCCGGCGCGTCCTTGCGTTGTTCGATACGCATGCCAACGTTGCCAGACCGTTGTGCCCGCGTCATGATTTGAAGAAACGCATGAAATCTCGGATCGGCCTCACGTAGCTCCCCAGCTAAAAAACTTCCGTTATTAACACCATTGATAGAGTCGACCAATAGGTCGAACACGAAGTCGGCGTCATAGCCCGATTGAATCATAAAAAGTATGGACTTCGGGGCGATAGGATTTGTGAGGTTGCGAATGAACTCGGCATTTGTCTGCGGTGTATACGAGATGGTAGGACGGTCCTCGAAGGTAGTCTGCCCGCCGAAGAGTGTTCCCATGCGTTCGCCAAAGCCAGCTCCCGGGAAGAACGACGAGCTGAAGCTCAGATTGGCATTGCCTGACCTGACTTTCGAGTAGCCACTCGTAATCTGTGACACATCCACGAAAAACGGCGTATCGTTGTAGCGCATCTTGACGATATTCAGGAGGGTCTGCTCCTTCCACGAAGTCGCAAGTGCTTCGTTGTAGGGCAATCGGTCAGCAACAATCATGCTCGGCCCGATATGCCTGCAGCCGGACTGGCTAATCAGTGCTAGAACGAACCAACAAGAGGGTAGTAGTTTGTTTCGTGACATCGACAAATCCATGCAACCTCAGAAAAGCAACCGACGCTGCCTGAATCACCCAAATTACGCACACTTCCTCCAATGCAACAAATATTCTGCCTTGATAAGCTATTCGGCTTATTCCGATTATCGACTTGACTGATTCCTTCGGGTAAGGGTCTTATCATTGAGCCATCGAGAAAGAGTCGGAAGACTTGTGAGCCCGATACGATCCGTCTGAGCGACATTCGATGTCACGAGCGACTCGAAAGGCTACTAAAAAGCTACCGTCGGATGGCGTCTTAGCTCTTTAAACGAAGTTTCTCGACCATTTCAAAGTAGCATCGTAAAGCCGCAGGCGAATTGGCACCTACTGCCGACCCATCGCAGCACGGATGGCGTCCTCGGGCTTGACCAGGTGATCCGAGTTGTTCGGGTCATCCGTGATCGAGAGCTGCACGCCCTTGACCTCGCCGTTGAAGTGGTTGCCCACTGTGCCGTAGTCCGGCGAAATCGCCGCGCCTGAATCCTCACCGACATCCGTGCCGTCATCGGCGGAGAAGATCGTCGCCAGCGTCGCCTCGACGTTCCCCTCGCCTACCTTCTTGCCGTCGGTGTAAAGCGTCACCTTGCCACCTTTGCCGAGACCGCCGCCAGCATAGGCGAACTCCATGCGGACTTGGTGCTGGCCTGCCGGGAGAGGATCCTTGGCCTCGACCATGAAGTTCTTGAAACCACCCCAGTTGTAGCAATACTTGAGCTTGCCCTTGTGGGCATACAGGGTCCACCCGCCTATGTTGGCACCCTGACAGATGATGACTCCTTCTGCGCCGTTCTCTGGCACGACGATTTCCGCGGTGATGGAGTGGGATTTGTTCTTAATGTTGAGGACGCAGTTTTCCGAGAGGCGTCCCATGCCTCCGACGAGGAGCTGAGTCTTGCCCTGGATTAGAACTGGCCGGCCGGCGAGATCCGGGTTGAGCTTCTCGAAGAGCCGGTCGTCCAGCGGCAGCACCTTGTATTGCGCGGCCTCGATCAGCCATTGGCGCTGCAGCTCGTGGAGCTTCTCCGGCATCTGCTTGGCAAGGTCGTTTGCCTGGCTCCAATCCTTGCTACCGTCGTAGAGCTCCCAAACATCATCGTCGAATGCCGGCCTCGGCGCGTTGAGCCAGGGCGTGTAGTGCTTCGTGACCGCGGACCAGCCCTTGTAGTAGATGCCGCGGTTGCCCATGATCTCGAAGTATTGCACGTCGTGCTGCTCGGCCGCTTTGGCGTTATCGAACGTGTAGAGCATGCTGGTGCCCTCGATGCGATCCTGCTGAATGCCATTCACTGACTGAGGCTGCGGGAGATGGGCTGCCTCGAGGATGGTCGGGGCCACGTCAATCACATGGGTGAATTGCGTGCGAAGTTCGCCCTTGGCCTTGATGCCGTTGGGCCAGTGGACGACGGTGGCATTGCGCGTGCCGCCCCAATGGGAGGCGACCTGCTTGGTCCACTGGAAGGGGGTGTTCATGGCGTGCGCCCAAGCGACGGCGTAGTGGTTGTAGGATTCTGGCCCGCCGAGCTTGTCGATCCGCGCCGTAAGGTATTCGGCCGTCTCGAGGCCTTGCAAGCCATTGAAGTAGCTCATCTCGTTGAAGCTCCCGTTGATGCCACCCTCAGCCGAGGCACCGTTGTCGCCGACGATGTAGTAAATGAGCGTGTCGTCGAGGATGTTCAGTTTCTCCAGCGTGTCCACGACGCGGCCCACGTTGTGGTCTGTGAATTCCATGTAGCCCGCATACACCTCCATCTCGCGACGCAGCGCAGGCTTGAATGCTTCAGGCATCGTGTCCCATGCCGGCACTTCCTTTGGGCGCGCGGTGAGCTGGCAGTCTGCCGGGACGACCCCAAGTTTTTTCTGCCGGGCAAAGGTCTCCTCGCGCACTTTGTCCCAGCCCTGGTCGAACTTGCCCTTGTATTTGTCAGCCCATTCTTTCGCGACATGGTGGGGCGCATGAGTGGCACCGGGCGCGTAGTAGATGAAGAACGGCTTGTCAGGCGCCAGCAGCTTCTGTTGTGCAATCCACTTGATGGTCTTGTCGGTCATGTCCGTCATGAGGTGGTAGCCCTGCTCGGGAGTCTTCTTGTTTTCTACCGGCGTGGTGCCCTCGTAGAGCGTCGGATACCATTGGTTTGCCTCTCCGCCGAGGAAGCCGTAGAAGTACTCGAAGCCACCGCCGCCGGTCGGCCACGCGTCAAAGGGGCCGATGGGGCTGGTCTCCCAGACGGGGACTTCGTGGTTCTTTCCGAACTGTGCGGTAGCGTAGCCATTGAGTTTGAGCGTCATGGCCAGGGGCGCCATGGAGTTGGGCCGAACCGAGCTGTACCCCGGCGCCCCGGTCGCAATCTCGGTGATGCCGGCCATGCCGACGGAATGGTGGTTGCGCCCGGTGAGCAACGCCTGTCGGGTCGGCGAGCAGATGGCGGTCGTGTGGAAACGATTGTACTTCAGACCGCCAGCCGCCAGCTTCTCGAGGGTTGGCGTTTGGCAGGGGCCTCCATAAGTGCTGGTGGACCCGAACCCCGCGTCATCCACGAGGATGACCAGCACGTTGGGCGCGCCCTTCGGCGGACGCAGTTGGTTGATGGGCGGATTCTTGGAATCCGGATTCTTCGCGTCATAGACGATCGACCTTGGACGAGTCGTGTTGGGCATCGGCAGATGTGCGCGGTCGAGGTCGACCTCACGAGTCTGCGCCATGCCTTGTGGGGTGAAAGCTGCGCCTATCGCAAGGCTGAGAGCGGCCAGTATGGCTTTTGCCTTCATCTTTGTTTGTCTTTCATGTGGTTGATTCCTGTCAAAACCGACAGAGAATAAACATCTTGGATGCCTCTGCCACCTCTTGTTTCTGTTTCCTGACATCACGCAGTATACCAGATGGGCGATGTGTAGGCGCGGTCAGTGGATCCGCGATAAGAAAGGTTTCGTGATTCACCACCTCGGATTACTCGCGTGACGCGATCGATTTCGTGGACCGAATCGAGGGAAAGCGAGTTGTGCTCATCAACGGCAAACAACTTGCGCAGTTGATGATCGAACATGACGTCGGCGTCTCGACGATTGGCGTTTACAGCCTCAAGGAGGTCTCAAACGATTTCTTTGAAGAAGAGCTCGGGTAATAGCGCGGCGCGTTTGTGTAGAGGCCGAAGTTAGAACGGAACTGGACAGACTGAAAATCTATTTGAAGTTCCCGCAACGATTCTCTATCCCGCTGGGGTCAAGGATCGACGTTGCTCGTCCCATGAGACCGGGATTCCCTTACGAAAATCCCGCAGGCTGATGTCGGCGAAAGCCTGACCTGCCAGGAACGATTCGACGATATCCGGCGCAAGCGAGGTCAGCTGCAGCATTCGCCCGACGTAGCTGCGGTCGACGCCTTGCTCTTTGGCGATGTCCTCGAGGTCTTCGAATTGCCCCGATTCCAGTTGCTCCTACCATGCGTACGCTTTGGCCAGGGCAGTCAGCAGCGCGTTGTTCGGGACCGCAGCTTCAATGGAATCCGATTCGATACTGTCAGCCAAGATCATCTGCCTGCCAACCGGTCGCCCATCGTGCTCTGGCCGTACCCGATCGATCCCTGGCCTGGAGAACCGCTGCCCGACGAATACGACCTGCTGATCTACGCCAAAAACGGGCATCGCCCTCAACTGCTCGAGCACCTCGCGGAACTTTACCCGCGACACATCCAGATCCATTATGGCCAATACAAGCGGGAGCAGCTGTTCGAAGCGGCCCGTCGCTCGCGGGCCTGTGCTTACTTGGCCGACGATGATCACGGCCCGCTCGCGCTCCAGGAGATTTTACTGGCTGGCTGCCCTACTGTTGGCGTTCGCACTGGCGCATCCTTCGTAAGCGAGGGTGTGACGGGTTACGTTGTTGAACGATTACCACCGGGTCAGCAGTGCGTGGAGAACGATTCCGATCAGATTGCCCTGGCGGTCTACCTCGACGCCCTCGCCATAGCCCAGGCTCTCGACCGCACGTCAGTTCGAGCCGCAGCTGAGCGGGATTTCAGCTCGGATGCAATCGTTGAGAGATTGATCGCTGCCGTGGATCCGTTCCGAGCACTGGCTCGGTGACACACGTCTAGACAGGCTTTTTTCTCGGGAGATCACGAACCGTGTGACCAATGCTGTCACAGCCGCAGTCGGGTCCAAGCCCTGTTTCAGCGCCGTTGGTCATAGTCAGAATCTCCGCAAGAGAATGACCACTGACCGCGGCAGTGGCTGAGGAGGTTCGTGGCCGAGCGCGGCCTCTATTGTTTACCTACCGGGCGGAGGTTCGAGTTGGCGGGGCAACTTGACGACATCCTGTCAGAGCTTGTCCAAATTCCAATCGCGGCTCGGCGGCAGTCAAATCAACTTCCAGATAGCGCGACCCGCTGTGGAAGGCGTCGATATGCCGATTCTTGCCGGGTTGCGTCTTCAGGTGATCTTCTAACCGGCGGATGCGGTTGTAATCGCCCCGGGAGTCGGCCGATTCCTATGAACGAGTCGTAATCCGTTTATACTCCAGCTAATGGAGCATACAGCTGCTGAATAGCCGCCAAGATCATTTCCGCTTGCGGACTTCCTCTTGGAATTTCTTGAACCCCGGAAATAGGTCGCTCCAATTGATAAGCGGATAAACCTGATTCGCTTTCGCTTCCTGGTCAAAAAGGGCTTGCATTTCCTTCAACTTGGCCGGATTGCTCTGGGCTAAATCGTTTAGCTCGGTCGGGTCTTCGTCCACGCAGTAGAGTTCCCAGACCTCTTTGCCGGCATTGTTCGCCGCAGTCCTCGGGTTCGGATAGATGCCGAACAGGTCCGTAAAGTCAGGCCGATAGGCGAAGCTTGCCTTCCACTCACTTCGAACAGATCTGGTTTGTATTGATCGGTTTCGCCCCAGTGAAATCCGAGTGCATGATCGAAGCCCAAGCCCGACGGCCAGCGATCGAAAGGACCGAGGTCGGTTGACTCTTCATCCGGCGTCAGATGCGACTTGCCGAGAAAATAGGTGCCATAACCGAGCTCACGCAGATAGTGTGCGATGGTTCCGTCCCTGGTAGGATCAAGTCGGCCGGTGTAGCCAGGAAACTCGGCGGCCATGAGCTTTTGCGGGAGCAGGCCCATGCCAACCTTATGATGGTTGCGTCCAGTCAGCATTGCGGCGCGCGACGGGGAACACACGCCCGTGGTGTGGAAGTTTGTGTATCTCAGACCGTTGTTGGCAAGCCTTTCGATGACGGGCGTGCGCGCCGGACCACCGAACGCACCGCTGGCACCGAACCCGACGTCGTCGATCAAGATCCAGATGACGTTTGGCGCACCTTTGGAGTTGGGCGGTGTTGGAGCAGTCCCAGGTATCAATTCGGCATAGGTCTTGCCAATGACGGGATCGCAACTCTGCGCGGAGACGCCGGCGACATTTATGGCCGACAGTACAATAACGGCAATCAAGTATTTGGACAAACATCTAAGCAGCAGCAAGCCGCTTGATGTGGGCATGCAGGCGGTCCCCGGGTTGGAAAACATCGCGATAATTCTCACACCGCCCCCCATGCTATTTCAGATCAATGACGATCTTACCAAGTTCGCCCGTGAAACGGGCCGGTATGTCGTAGGACAAGTCCACTGGCGTGCCCGTGTCCTCGCCGATATCCAGCGTCTCTTCGGTCGAGAAGCGGAAGGGAACGGTTCTCTCCACGCGCCCCTCTGCCACAATCTTGTCATTGGCCTTGATTGAAACGGCACCACCCTTGCCCATCCCGCCACCGTCGTAGGTGAAGTTCATGACCAGGTTGTGCTTTCCGGCCGGCAGCGGCTCCTTGGCGGCGATGCGCCATCTCTCGCCGTTGGTAAAGCTGTAACTGAACACGGGCTTCCCTTGATCGAAGTAGAGCGCCCAACCGGCCAGCACCCCGCCTTGTGTGGCGATCACTCCCGATTCATCGCTCTTCAAGGTGGCCTCGGTGGTCAGGCTCCACGAACGGTTCTTGATGGGAGGCGCCGCGCCTTCCGGGATGCGTTTCATGCCAGCCGTGTAAGCGAAAGTCTTGCGATCGCCGGTCAAGCTGGGGCGGATGCCTTCGCCGAATCGCTCCGCCGCTGAGGTTTGGATCGGCAACACGTTGTGCTTGGCTGCTTCGGCGTAGAATCGCACCTGCATCTCGCGCAGCTTTTCGGGCATCTTCGCAGCTAAGTCATTGGCCTGCGAGAAATCCTCATTGATGTTGTAGAGCTCCCACTTGGTCGTCAGCACATCAACATCAGTACCGACCCCACTCCATGGCAAACGGAATGGCGTGGTCGAAGCGAACCATCCGTCGTGATAGATGCCGGAGTTGCCAAAGATCTCGAAATACTGTGTCTTGCGGCGATCTTCGGCTTTGGCGTTGTTGAACGTGTAAACCATGCTGGTGCCTTCGATGGGGTGCTGATCCGCGCCATTGACTTTGACTGGTTGCGGCAAGTTTGCGGCTTCGAGAATTGTCGGAACGATGTCGATCACGTGGTGGAACTGTGAGCGGATCTCGCCCCTTGCCTTGATGCCCTTTGGCCAGGAAATGACCAGGCCGTTGCGCGAGCCGCCGAAATGGCTGGCTACCTGCTTGGTCCATTGAAATGGGGTGTTGGTCGCCCAGCCCCAAGGCACGCCATACAGGTTCGAGGACTTCCAGCCGCCCATGTCGTCCAAGTTCTTCTCGAGATACTCGAGGGTTTCTGTGCTCTGAGAGACGATGTTCATGTCATTGAAGACTCCTTGAAGTGTTCCTTCGCCACTGCCGCCGTTGTCACCGATGATAAAGATCACCAACGTGTTGTCGGTCTGGCCCATGTCGTCGATGGCCGTTATCACGCGTCCGAAGTTGTAGTCCACCTGGGACAGTTGCCCCGCGGCGACTTCCATCATCCGCGCCATCACTTTCTTTTGCCGATCACTCATCGAATCCCAGCTCGGCATATCCTTTGGCCGCGGCGTCAGCTTCGCATCCGCGGGGATAATGCCCATCTTTTTCTGACGGGCAAAAGTCTCCTCGCGCAGCTTGTCCCACCCCTGATCAAATTTGCCCTTGTATTTGGCGATCCACTCGGGCTTCGCATGCTGGGGGGCATGAATAGCGCCCGGTGCCATGTAGCAAAGAAAGGGTTTCTCCGGGGCCATTGTCTTCTGCATCTGGATCCAACTGATCGCCTGATCGGCCAGATCAAAGTCAAGGTTGTAATCGGGCTTGCCGATGTGGGGCTCGATCGGCGTAGTGCCATCAAAGAGTGCGGGCCGCCAGTTGTTCGCGACACCGCCGATGAAGCCGTAGAACTTCTCGAAGCCCATGCCGGTCGGCCAGCGGTCGAAGGGGCCCGCCTGGGTGGACTCCCAGTCAGCCACGTTGTGGTTCTTACCAAACCACGCGGTGTTGTAGCCGTTGAGCTTCAGCACCTCACCGATCGTGGCCATGTCCTTGCCGACAAGACTGTTGTAGCCATCGTAGCCCGTGGCCATCTCCATCACGACGCCGGTGTGAGCCTTGTGGTGGTTGCGTCCAGTGATGAGTGCCGCGCGCGTTGGGCTGCACACCGCCGTGGTGTGGAAGCGATTGTAGCGCAAGCCATTTTGAGCCAGTTTCTCGATGTTCGGCGTGGCCATGGGCCCCCCAAAGGCGCTCGAGGCACCGAACCCCACGTCGTCCAGCATGACCAGCAACACGTTCGGGGCCCCCGACGGCGCGGTGACGGGACGCGGGAACGCCGGCTTGGATTCTTTCGATCGCAAACCCACCACGCCCTGGAACGGTTCAGGTGCAATCGGCAACACCGTCCGATTGACCGAAGTGGACTCCGTCGGTGTTTGTTGAGCGCTGGCCTGCGTCGCTGCAAACAACAGGAGAGCAGCGATTCTTAGAATCGAGTGAATATGCATCGCTTGTATCGCTTTCTAGTGATCATGTTTTCTTTACGTCAGTTGAGCTTTCGCATCCGCTGAGCGTTTGCGACGCAGGCACCTCTCAGAGCCATCTGTCAAGAGACGGAGTTTGGTCGAATAGGTCTTGATTTTAGCAGCTGACCATTAACTTCAAATACCGTAGGCAAATCACTATTGCCATCGGGGCTCGGAAAAGTCCTGGTCGGTATGTCGAGGCACTGCCTCGAACTATCGCCAAAATCGATGGGTTGCTTTCGGGGTCCGAGAGCAACCGGGCCGTCGCAAACCCCTGGAAAACCAGCGTTGAAGGCAAAACGCCGAGAGCAGGGACTCTCGGCGCTGGCGGTTTACCGGTGTGTTGGCCTGTTTCGAGGCCAGAACTTCAGCTCCCCGAACAAGACTCGAACCAGCGAAATTCACAATATGAAAGTTGGCAACCTTGCGAGTCCACGAAACCGCCTCCATCACCCAGGCCACCGCAAGGTGACCAACAGCAATCAGACCCGCTGGATAACCCCAGCGGGTCTTTGCATTTCTACGCGCAAATTCGGGGCTTTTGCGAGTTGCCAAACTTCGCTCGTCGCCAAACCACGGGACGCATTAGACACCCATCGCCACCCCAAAAGGTTCAAATTGGGATCAAAGGCTCAAAATCACGGGACAACCCCCAAACACGTCCCGTGCTCGGAAACCCTGCAAAAACGGCACTTTCGCGTTTTCGTACCGCCGCGAGGTTTTGGCGAAAAACGCTAGTGGCAGTGACATGAAAAACCTGACCATCGCGTCTCGATGTGCCTGGAAGCGAAGTTGTAAAACGGCCCTTAACCAGTGTGCTCGAGGCTTGTTGGACGGCGACCGATTGTGCCGCTGGATCGGGAGAGCCGGATACCATGTAGCTTACAAGCCGCAGAGGATTTTTCACCGCAAGCCGTTGCGAGGATGGCTGCACTATTAGCTGGATAGTTGGAACATGCCCTGGCGACTTGCTTAGTTGCTCAGGACACGCCCACCTGGGCGCGTTGGAGTGTTCGTCGTTAGCGCGGCGCAGGAACTGCAACGGGAAAGGCCTCGGGATGCAGTCCCAAGCTTCAAACTGGAGATCTGCTCATTTGGGTTAGGGGGAATCGTAGGAAACGAGGGATGTGCTCGTGTGAAGTCTTGAGTTTTGACCTTGACGACCTGGAAAGAACACTGAAAAACAACGTAACGCGTGAAACGAGACAATCAATCCCTGTCAAGAAAATGCGTTATTCCTTATGATTCTTGATTGCAAAATAGGCTTCTCTGTTATCAAACATCAAAACGGCTCGCATGAAAAACATTCGAAACTTCTGCATTATCGCTCACATCGATCACGGCAAGTCGACATTGGCGGATCGATTGATACAGGCTTGCGGAGGTGTCAATCAGCGTGAGTTCCATGATCAGATGCTCGATTCGATGGACATCGAACGCGAGCGAGGAATCACGATCAAGAGCAACTCCATCACGTTGTCCTATCGCGCAGCAGATGGACAAGACTATCTGTTGAACCTCATCGACACGCCTGGTCACGTTGACTTTTCTCACGAAGTGAGGCGTTCCTTAATGGCCTGCGACGGAGCACTTATTGTTGTGGATGCATCTCAGGGCGTTGAGGCGCAGACTGTGGCCAATCTCTACCTTGCGCTGGAATACAACCTCACCTTGTTGCCCGTGATCAACAAGATCGATTTGCCTGCGGCTGACGTCGACAAAGTCCGCGAAGAGATCGATGCAGATTTGGGGCTTGATCCGTTCGTTGCGCTCCCGGTTTCTGCAAAAACTGGACTTGGGATTGGTGACTTGCTGGAGGGTATCGTATCGCATTTACCCTGCCCGAAGGGCGATCCTCAAGCACCGCTCAAGGCATTGGTATTCGACGCATACTTTGATACCTATCGCGGCGTTATCCTTCAAGTACGCGTCGTCGAAGGAACGCTAATGAGTGGCGAGACGATCCACTTTATGCACGCCGGCCGCGACTATAAAGTCGACGAGCTGGGTTACAACCAAATTAAGCTGATTCCCAGAAAACAGCTTAGTGTTGGTGAAGTGGGTTACGTCGTTGCGGGCGTGAAAAGCGTCAAGGATATAGAGATTGGTGACACGCTGACCCATTTGGAACGACAAGCGGCTGAACCGATCGCCGGTTACAAGAAAGCTAAGCAAGTGGTGTTTTCGTCGATCTATCCTATGAGTACCGACGAGTATCCAGAACTGACCAAGGCGCTGGAGAAACTGGCGATCAATGACGCGGCACTAACTTTCGAAAAAGATAGCTCGGTAGCTTTGGGGTTTGGTTTTCGTTGCGGCTTTTTAGGATTGCTGCACCTAGATGTCATTCAAGAGCGATTGCAACGCGAGTTCGATTTGGGACTTGTCATCTCGGCTCCGTCGGTCAAGTACAAGATCGAATTGAAGGACGGGACGACGGTTGATGTTGACAATCCAAGTAATTGGCCTGATCCGATGTCGATTCAGTCGACCACCGAGCCTTTTATCAAAGCATCTATTCTCATTCCCGAAGGATACGTTGGGCCAGTCATGGAGCTTTGTCGGGAGCATCGTTCGGACAGACAGACCATGAACTATCTGTCGGCCGGTAGAATTGAAGTGTCAAGCGAGATGCCGCTGGGTGAAGTGCTATTCGAATTCTACGGTAAACTCAAGATGATGACCCGCGGGTATGGTTCGTTCGATTACGTCCCAATTGAATATCGCGCTACGGATATTGTGAAGGTAGATATTCTGGTCAATCACGAGCCGGTCGATGCTTTGTCCTATCTTGTTCACCGCGATAAGGCGCGAACCCGTGCGTTGCACTATTGTGAACAATTGGCCGAAGCGATCCCCCGCCATCAGTTCAAGATTCCGATTCAGGGAGCCATCGGTGGCGAAATCATCGCACGTGCTACAATTCAGCCTTATCGCAAAGACGTGACGGAAAAATTATACGGTGGTGACGTGACCCGCAAGAATAAGTTGCTTGACAAGCAGAAAAAAGGCAAAGCTAAAATGAAGCAATTCGGCAGCGTCAATATTCCGCAAAAAGCGTTCATCTCCGTACTTCGATCCGATAACGACTAAGCCATCGTAGCCGAAAAAGTCAGCATGTCGCGATAGCCCAGGACTGGCCGACACCGGCGGCGAACCCTAAACTCAAGCCGGAGGAAGCTCAATGTCAACCAATGAAAAGAAACCCCGTCGGACCTTTGATCAAGATTTCATCGATGGCGCAGTCAAGCAGGTCTCCCGCAAAGTCCTCAGCTTAGATGCCCGAGATAGTGTATTCTTTTGACGCAGAGGCTCGAAGGGCTGATACAACCACAGCATGCTGAAATGTTGTTTCGGACATCGCCAAGGAAATCCTCCACCGTCTGGCGACAGGTGGCTAGTGCTGCCCGTAGCCACCCGCTGCCAAGCGGTGGACAGCGCCAGGGAAAATGCCTCTATGAATAGTTATCTATTTGCGAACATTAGTGTGTATTAGGGGTTGTAAGGAGCAGCCACTGGCCACTTAGCACTAGCCAATTGAAAAACTCGAGGGCTGTTCCCGAGTTTTAAGTGACCTAGCATTTCCTCAGGGGTTGGCCGAGTCGTTAGGGGGACCTTCACGCACGTCCGGGGCGGGCTCCTGCGGATCAAGCTAGCGGGGCTTGCAGAGCCCCTGGGGGTGACGTCGAATCACTCGATCTATTCTGCCGACCGCTTGGACTTTGTGCCAGCCGGAGAACTATGTGTTGGGGAAGCACTACGTAATCTCGAAGGCTTCGTTCGGATCGAGTCGATCGAGCAGCTCGGCAGCGAAGAACGGGTCTACAACCTTGAGATCCACGGCGAACACGTCTTTCGCGTTGCGTCTAGCGGTTTGCTCGTGCATAATAGCTCGGCGGCGGAGGGTACATCTCAGGGAGCGTTGACAGTTACGGACGACATGATTCGTAACGCGATGAAGAATTCCCCGCTCAATTCGCAGCAACGTAACGGCGTCTCACTGCCAAAGGTACAAGAATACATAGACATGATTCGTGCTGGCAAGCAAGCACCACCGATAAAGGTTGATGGAAAAATGATTGTCGACGGTAATCATAGATACATCGCCGGTAGAATTTGCGGAGTTGAGCCGCCAATTCAGCCCTGGGCTGGAGGACGTCCAAACGGATTCGTACCTTGGAATAACATCCCGATTGATCCAACACCATGGCCATGATTGAAATCGTATGCGAAACCGGAGACAACGTCCAAGTTGCGGGCGAATCGCTCATTGGCGTTTCTCTTGAAAATCAGAATTTGCATCGAGCAATGCTCGATGGATTTAACCTGAAGGGTGCCAATCTATCAGGGGCATCACTTAGATCCGCTTGGATCGAAGGAGCGACCTTGGACGAAGCTACGCTCCTCAAAACGAACCTCGCTGCGGTAAACGCAAGTAATGCTAGATTCGTAAATGCAAACTTGGAGGAGGCATTCATGCGCAGCGGAATATACCAAGGTGCGAATTTTGATGGTGCGTGTCTACTTGGAGCGAATGTTGGACGAAGTGACTTTAGCGGCGCTAGCTTTAGATCATCGGACCTACGTTGCGTTGGATTGTCAGAAGCAATCTTAACGGATGCAATTTTCGACGTCGCGACAACCTGGCCTGATGGCTTCGATCCGATAGCCGCAGGTGCAAAACTTGTGTCTTGAAACCGCAGGAAAGCAACCGTTTTCGAGGTATGGAAAAAATTGGGGACTGTCCAAGGATTTTTTAGATTTTTAAACAAATTCCCCCCTGTTCAAAAGACCTTTGTTACTTAATCGGTACCTTCCCAGCGTTTCTATCACGAGCAGGCTTTAGGGAAACAGCCTTACGCGCGGTCGGCCCCTCATCCCCCCCGCCCCTTCTCCCCCAGTCAAAGCCCTGGGGGCGAAGGGGGGCCAAGCGGTTATGAGGCGTTCTATATTAGCGAATATTTGTGTTTATTAGTGGTTGGTAGGAGCCGCCACTGGGCACTTAGCACTAGCCAATTGAAAAAGCTCGGAGACTGCGCCCGAGTTTTTCGTGTCCAAGCATTTCCTCAGGGGTCGGCCGAGTCGTTACGGGGACCTTCACGCACGTCCGGGGCGGGATCCTGCGGATCAAGCTAGCGGGGCTTGCAGAGCCCCTGGGGGTGACGTCGAATCACTCGATCTATTCTGCCGACCGCTTGGACTTTGTGCCAGCCGGAGAGCTTCGCGTTGGGGAAACGCTTCGTAATCTCGATGGCGATGTTCGGATCGAGTCGATCGAGCAGCTCGGCAGCGAAGAACGGGTCTACAACCTTGAGATCCACGGCGAACACGTCTTTCGCGTTGCCTCTGGCGGTGTGCTCGTGCATAATAGCTCAGGGGCGGAGGGCTCGTTCTCCATAACGCAGCAGGGATGGAAAGGGTATCCATAAGGTTTACCTAAGCCAGAAGGGCCGTTCCGCATTCTTGAGGGTGCGGAGTACGAAGCGGCACGCAAAGCAGCAAATCAGGTCAATCAAGCTATTCGGCGTGCTGATCCAGAAGCAGCTATAGGAAAAGAAATCCACGAAATTCAGCCTGTAAAATTCGGTGGTAGTCCAACGGACCCGGTTAACAAGATTCGACTGCCCAGCAACGAGCCTAGGCAACAAGTAACTCCGTGGTGGAACAAACTTCTAAGGGCAGTGCAAGATAATAGTGGGGAAAAAATCAGTGGATATCGCAGAAATACTTTCGTCGTTTCAGGGTAATTCGCCTGCGTCAGAAAAAGACATAGCGGATGCCGAGGTAGCAATAGGGTTTCCGCTTCCAAGTGACTATCAGCAGTTCCTTTTGAACATGGATGGTGGCGAGGGATTCGTCGGTAGTGGTTCGTACTTGATTCTTTGGAGATTGAGCGAACTTGCTGGATTCAACACCGAATATGAATCGGCAAGCTACTGTCCTGGTTTCCTACTGATTGGCTCAAATGGCGGTGGTGAAGCGTTCGGAATTGATAGAACCGATGGCAAGATTTGTTATTTTCAGGTGCCATTTGTCGGAATGGACCGATCATTGATCGACGTTCTGTCCATCACATTCGAAGGTTTTCTCGTTGCACTTGGAACAAGCTTGTAAGATGAAGTCCACGATCAGTCGAGGCAAGGAACTGCGAGGCTTGGAAATCTTTGATATCCACCCTGTCATTCTCGGTGGAAGCGCCACAAACATAGCCAACAAGACAGCGCTAACACGTTCGCAACATATCCAAGCTGTTCGTTATTGGAATCAGGAAATCAAGCGTCTTCGTGAGCAACAATCAAAGAACAATCAATAGTGTCTCAAAACCGCCGGATAGAGAACGTGACCACCCGGCGCTGCAAGAAGAACCGGTGTGGAATGACCGAGAAACGGTCTCGCTTGGTGAGATTGCGATCAAGATTGTCTCAAAAAAGGGACTTGTTATAATGAAGAATGTTGCTGGAAGACCACAAGATATTGCCGATATTGATGCCTTGCGACGGCTGGATGGTGAATCATGAACATTAAACAAAACACCCATGCCGAAAGTTTGAAATCACGATCACGAGGTACTAGCCGAGATATGTCTCCTGATGCAATCAATCGTCGACTCGATATCGTTGATGAACTTCGTGAGTTTGCACTTGAACTTCGTGATTCGACGCGGCATGGGCCTATCGAAAAGCCCGTTATGACGGCTACAAATTCTGATAATCAGCACCAAAAACCGTTGCGTTAGTAGAACTCCGGCGCTGAAAAAACTCGCGTACTGTCCCCGAGTTTTCTGTGAAAAGGGCTCTAAACCGCCCAAAAGGCTCTAAATCGCGGGACTCACCCCCAAACGAGTCCCGGTGCATTTGACCCTGTAAAAACATGGATGTTTTCGATTTTGTCGCCTATCGAGTTTTAAGCGATAAAGTGCTGGCTTATTCGCTGGTACGATCTGGCGGGAATAAACCGAAGAGTTTCTCAACTCGCCGAATCCTGATGCGACGCTCATGATTGAGATCTAGGGCCTGGATGGTTACTCGACCGAGGATCAGTATTAACCTTGCTTACTCTGCGGATTGGTTTTTTTGAGGATCTATGTTCAAATCTACCTTTCGACTAGCATTTCTATTGGTGTTACTTCCAACATTCAAGACAGCGGCAGCCCAAGACGCAAACGGCTGTCGACCCAACCAGACAGACAGGCTTGGAAGCGCAGCAGAATACAGACGAGGAGGGCTTCACTGCCCCCCGGCACCACGATTACCCCGGAGAGGGGACCAACACACAGCTCCCGGGCCGGCGGCTCGTCGAGCTGGCCAGCGGTGTCCACGATCGCGACGGAGGGCAGGAAGTTGTGCGGGTCGAGTAGCAGGTGCATCTTGGCCGGTGCCTTGCGCTGGCGCCCGCGTGCCCAGTCCTTGCAAATGGCCACCAGCTCTAGT
>JAJTEK010000052.1 GCA_021299695.1 Pirellula sp.
GACTTTGAGCTTAACTAACGTGTCCGACTGCACGAGAATAACCTCGTGAGCGGTGCCTAAATCGTCGGGTAATTTCTTGTCGTCTTGCATGCCGGAAACTATAGCGCGAAGATGGAATAGCGCAAGAGGAGATCGGCAATGCAAGACAAAAAAATCAAAAATATTTTCTGCGGCAATCGAGCATCATCGCTAAGCAACGCTTGTTGATGGCGGGACGTAGCGTTTGCGTTTCCTCACCGAGGATAGGTCAACACCCGAGAGGATGCACTGGAGTTCCGAATGGGTGATGATCACGTGCTTGCCATCGGCGCAGCGAAGCGGCCTTTGAAAGCAACCTTGTTCGAGGCGCTTCATCCAGATAGCGATGCCATCGGTATCCCAATAGAGGATTTTCAAACGATTGAGTCGCTGGTTGAGGAACATGAATAGCCCACCGTCGCGCACATCAAGATTGAGGTCGCTTTTGATGATACCAAAGAGCCCATCGAAGCTTTTGCGCATATCGATGGGCTCGGAGTGCAGATAGATTGGAACCGAGGGGTTCGTAGCAAGCATCTCTTTTAGGCTACCTGTTCAAGGATCGCAGAGATGGATTCCACGGCCGAGACTGGAACCATGATCGAGATTCCCGAGGGGAGTTTGATCTCGATCGAGTCCTTGGTGGAATCCGATGTTTGCACACGCAGAAAGGCGGTTGCTTGAGGCTTTGCAGCGAGTTTGCGTTTCCACTGGTAGAAGGACGTCGGCGAGCAGCCGATCGACTGGCAGAACTGCGCGACGGAAGCATTGGATCGTTCGCACTGGGCGATACGTTCGGCCCAAATTTTGGCGGTTTTCGAGGACGGTAAGCGAGACATAAGCAGGATCTCCTTGAGAACTGGGATAGAAACAAGAGCGCACCTTGAATCTACCCGCAAGCAGGCCCTGCGCTGAGAAAAACCCGATCAGGCGCGTGTACGCTTACCCTTTTGCGCCAGTTCGTCGCAATTGCCTGAGGACGGATTTTCTATCGATTCCTAGCGTTCGAGCGATCTGTGGCTGGCTCATCCCGGAAGCTTAGAGCCGCGTAATTCCCTGTATTTTTTGGACTGAGAGCCTGCTTTGCATCGAGGATTCATCGTGGGCGGTGGCGAAATACCTCCTCTAGAAATCAACCAACTCGTGCTTGTCTAACTGGCCCCTTTCAGGCGCCCGCTTACAACTATATCACGCACGAACGGGGGTGCGAGACACGCATGAGTATTAGCCTGTCTAATTAAATGGGTTTCGGCACTGTATTTCCTATTGTAATTTTCTTTCGAAATTACTGTTGGGTTCATGGAATACTACGATTTCTGAATTAACATGAGTGATTCTTGGGTTTGCGTTTGCCGATAAAGGTGTGGTGAAGGGGTAGAAAAAAGAAAACTAAGCGGCTATCGCGAGCTCTAAACTTGTTTCATTGAGAATTTCGGCATTTTTACGAATGAATAAACAATGAAGAAATATGAACATCTAGTGTCAAACGAGGAATTCATTTCGGAAATAATCGATGACGCCTTGGGTGGCAAGTGCTTTGTACCTTTTATCGGTAGCGGGTTGTCAAGCCCATCGGGGATTATAACGGGCCAAGAGTTTACGAAATACCTTGCTTATGTTTTCTATCTCATGGTGAGGCACTCGACGGCGACGAGTGATGTAAAATCCGTACAATGGTCTCTTCAAAAACAGGGTTGGCCGTCTTATCCAAGTGACGGGGAGATAGAATCAGCGATTAATTGGATAAGAAGTGAATTTGATGTTGTTTGTCGTAGGTACGGGTGGGAGCTAACCTATGAAAGGGATTCATCGCTTTCCGGACGAGATGTAAAGAAGTTAACGATTGCGGAAAGTGTTAGTGGCGACTTTTACCACTCAATGGCGAAACCCCCAACTCCGCTTATACTCCGAGGGAAAACCTTTAGGGACGAACCCGACCGATTCAAGAAACTACTCGAATCACTACACCGACATGGCACTACCCACCATGACATCGAGACTGCAGATTTCGAAGACTATATGCTTGATCGTGGCATGTCGTACCATGAACAAATCGTTGAAAAAGGTATTCGTTCACTGGCTGACTGGAAAGCAACGCTCACTTTTCTTTCACGAATAAGAGTGATCGAAGGCTCAACAAGTCGAATACTTTTAGAGACTCCTGACACCTCTGTAATTGATGCCTTTAACAAATTCATTACCGGCGGAAGAAAACCAAGTTTTGGACACAAAATTTTAGCGCAGTTATCGAAACCCCTGAGATTTCGAAAGATACTTACAACGAATTTCGATAATCTCACAGAAACAGCATTCGAAGAAATTGGTATTCATCTGACAGTTTTACCGGTTACAAAACATGGGGGCCTGCAGAGAGTCGATAGTGTGAACCATACAGACACGCTTGTTAAACTTCATGGTGACTCTCATGACACTCGAGCAGACTTATCGCTCGACGAAGAACCAACTGATTATGACAAGAAGACATTTGCTGCATACCTTACAAGATCAGACTTTCCATTTTCAAGGAATTTTAGAAAGGGACCGAAAGAATGGAAACTGAGATCTGATCGACTACTAGTGATTGGCTATTCCGGCAGCGATCATAGGTGTGTACAAATGATCAAACACTGGTTAGAAACCGGTGAGGATGATCCACGTGTATATTGGATTTGTTTTAACGACTACGACGCTGATAAAGTCGATTCCCTTTTCAAATCCTCCGGTTTTGCTGGTAGAGTGATAACGACAAAGACTCCACGTCCCGAATTGCTTTTATTCGAGCTTTACCAACGAATTGAGTTGACATTACCTCCTGGAGGTTCTACGTACGAATTCCTCCATGCCGCGCCACCGAGCCAAGAAAACGACTCAGAAGAAGAGTATCGAAGCATGGCGGCTTTAAAACGAGAAATAAATAATGACCAAAAAATCAACATTGTTTGGAAACTAGGAAAGAAAGCAACTCGGAAGCTATCTATCGCAATAGCGCGCGATGCAATAGAATCGCTTGTAATCAAGGAGAAGTGGGAACCGGATTCGGTTGCAAAAAGATTTGTTACCGTCACACCTTGGTCTAGCAACTACCGAGAATATAGCGATTCGGGTTTGGAGCGAACACAGATCCGGACGCCTTGGATTGTACACTCAGCAATCGCCGTTGAGCAGGCAGCGGCGATTGCCTATCAAGATCTATCGAGGAACCACAACAAAAAGGTTTTTTGGTTCGAGTTAGAAGGACAACTTGATGCTGATGCACTACTAAGAGAACTCCTCCGTATGTTGGCAGTGAGGTTTGGAGACTTCATGGTGAACCACGTTACGATGCACCCCGAGGGACTCGGAAGACTTTCAGATCTTTTTAAAAATAATAAAGGAAATACAGATACGAGTGATCAGCCGAAGAAAATAGAAGAAAAGGTAAAACGATTACGGCAGCATTTTGACATGCTTCTACGGACCTATCATGTCGATTCTGATTCAATCGTCGTTTTCCTTTATGGAGTTGACTCCTACGGTCATTGCGCTGGAATTGATCCAGACCCATCGAAATGGGAGGAGGAAAAATTCAGGGCTCTTCATTTGGTGATCGAAGCTCTTGCTGCAACTGGAATAGCTGTAATTTATTTCCCGCTAACGAAATGGCAAAAAGAAAGGAACGAGACAATATGCGAGGAAGTACAAAGGAAGATCAAAAGATGCTTACCCTCGTTAGGAGAAAAAGCGGTAGATTTAGAAAACGTGCCTGATCCTTTTCTATTTAAAGAACCGAACTCAGACGGATCGCATTTGGAACAACAAATGGTTCGAGATATTACAAACCTAGGGGGAGATTGTTCGCTTTTCCAAGAGAGTTTATTGAGCTTGTTCATGAGAGGATCTTTCCTGAGGTTAATTCCGGGAGGTTCAACGCCCGAGCTTGATACAAATCAGCAGAAGGCGATCGAGTTCCTATACGCACTCACACTATTCAGGATTTCTCGACATCCTTCATCACTTATGGTAGAGGGGGTTTTCCCGTGTCCATTTCGTTATAATCGACTTGGAATCGATAACGATTTTTTTCGATTGACGCAAACCTCCAATTTGATAAACGAGCTCATTGATTTAAATGTTTTTCACCAAAAGCCGGGTGGCTTATTGTGGTTTAACGGCGAGGTCAGGAAAACATTGAGGAGTACTCTGGAAAACTTAGAATTTGAAGTAAAAGCGGAAAATAAAGAAAAATCGGTAATTAAGCTTGTCTCAAGAAGATCACGCTCGCATTTTTGGATTGCTGACTGGTATATGAAAGCATTTATGTCTTCGGGCCATATTGCTCCTTTTATCGAATCAACATACCACTTGAATTCGTCAGCTTATTTTGCAAAATATGCAAGATTTCGCTCCTACGATGAGAATTCCAATCATGGCGACAAACTGAGCGTATATCAATTAAGGCAATTTCAGACCGCAATGGGTCAAGCGTCGCGGAATTTGAAAATTGCATGGAACCACGTCGAATTCTGGCAGGCAAGTTCTGTCGAGGTATCTTGGCTTGATGAGCGTGAAGCGATACGGCGTAAATTGTATGGGGTTTTAGATGTTATTTGCCCGCAGAAAAATAATAACCGCCTGGTTAAGCAGGAAAAGAATTTCGCAAAGAATCTTCTCGCCGATTTTTCGGAAAACCTTGACCAAATTGCAAGTGCCGTTTTACTCGCTGGGAAAAGTGGGGATAGAGAGCTTAAGTACGCGGAAAATTACCATCAGTGGCCGACAAAATCTGCTCAAAAATTTAATACGCATAAGAAGACCCCTGACAAGGAGCCTTTAGTTGTTAAGCACGATTGGAAAAAGATCGGTTCGGACGAAGAATCGTTTGAGGGTTATATTAAAGGTCTCTTCAGTTGTTGCAATCCTGAGCTATCGGTAATCCGAGAGAGTATAGATGGATATTGCAAGGGCAACTACGAAAGTATAAGACTTGGCGAAACAAAGTCAACAGTTCGTGATAAGATGGAGACGTTCGATGATTATCAAAAATGCATTTGGCTATTGACAGAGGTTGCCTATCTTTATCTTAGGCGGGGAAAGGCGTCTTATCATGCGATAGGTATGATCAATACCGAGATTTGGCTTAAGGCTACTCTTTATTGTAATTTGGCGCTCGACTTTTGCCGCCAGGTGTCACCGAATTCTTTTAATTTCGAGATGATGTACAAGACGAAGTTGCAAGGGATTTATGGCGTATCACTGGCGAATCTCGGCAGATTTCAGGAAGCGAATAGGCACCTTATCGATGCTCAATCAATCTGCAATGCGTCTCCATCGACAACCCCATTAGACCTAGCGATCATAAAAATACGCATGGCGGAGCTCGCTCTTACGAAATGCTTTTGGTTAAAAAATATCGTTCGTAGTGAGATTTTCAAATTTGATGACAAGTTGCAAAGATACGAGAATAGCGAAAGTTTTGTAGATCTTCCATCAAAGTTTTTAGTTGTTGATTTTTCTAAAGACTGTAAAAAATTTCCGGAAGTCCCCCGGAACTGCTTAAGTCTTACAAAGTTTGTTATTAACAGGTCTCCAGCAAATAGGTCTGATGCTAATTTGTTTGGAATTCAAGGTGGGCTAAAGTTGATTGAAGATGACGGCTATGGTAAGCTGTACAGTGAGCAGGCGGTATTGCGCGACGTGGTTTTTTTACCCTCCATTTTTGAGGAGGTTTTTCATAAGACGACCCCGCACGGCATGCTTACTCGTTCGGCAAGCGATATCAATTCGGACGGACAGCTGCAGGTTTGGCATAAGTCTCTTTTAAGAGACTTAAATATTCAGTTAATTACCTTTTTGGATGAAGCCGTTGTTTTACTTGATAGTTCAGAAGCGTTGTTGCAAGGTGCAACGCACAATTCCCATTGGTGGTTTCAGTTGCGACTTATGCAGTTGAGAGTTTATGGTTATTTGGGTTTCGTTGAAATTTTTCATCCTCAATGTTTGATTTTTCGACACGTTGGTCCACGAGATGGTATCAAAAAGGCATTTACTGATGCTTGGCGTATTGCCGGCAATGATAGATTTCGCTTGTTGCGTTCTTTCAGATATTTGATTGAGGCGGAAAAGTGGCACAGAGGAGTTGCTGGTGGCGATTCTGTTGTTGATTTCGATGCTTACTGGAATTTGCTCAAAGGGCTTCAGGATTCGGATGGGGACTCAAGTGGATTTCTCTATGAAATGCACAAGAGAGTCATGGGGATGTATGAAGATTTTAAGGGCCAATCTCCGCGTTAGCGTAAGAGTACGTGAGAGAATCCATGTAAGTCGTGAGTCGGGCCGCCGAACGCCGAGTTCGGTAGGATATTGAGATAAACCCGTTTCAATTCCTTACTGCCTGGAGACTCACGACCATGAAAACAATTCTCGCTCTGGATCTCGGAAAATTCAAGGATCGCTCTTGTTTCTATCCCCCGTTCTCAAGGAGATCCTGCTTATGTCTCGCTTAGCGTCCTCGAAAACCGCCCAGATTTGGGCCGAACGGTTCGTCTAGGGCGGGCGATCCAATGCTCCCGTCGCGCAAGCGTACCCAGGGCGGCGCTTCGCTGTGCCCTGGGCTATCTCCTTTTGCCCCTTTGGGGCCGACGGATCGGGAGCAGGCCAGAGGCCAGAGGCGGGAGGGAACAGCCAAACAGCCGGAAAACTTTGGTGCGATCCTCCGCAGGTATCCAAGGATCACGATGCATGTCGCTTAGCCTCGCAAGAGTTCAGTGATCACCCAAAACGCGGGGACTGTCCCCGAGTATTTCTTAAGGTGCGCCCTTGTTTCTATCCCAGTTCTCAAGGGGATCCTGCTGATGTCTCGCTTAGCGTCCTCGAAAACCGCCCAAATTTGGGCCGAACGGTTCGCCCAGGGCGAACGATCCAATGCTCCCGTCGCGCAAGCGTACCCAGGGCGGCGCTTCGCTCTGCCCTGGGCTATCTCCTTTTGCCCCTTTGGGGCCGACGGATCGATCGACTCGCAAGAGTTCAGTGATCACGCAGCAAGCAACTGAAGTCTTGCGACTCCCGCAACGGCCACGCTGCAAGAGCAACGGGATAAGGCCGACACGGCTGCGATGCAAGCTGCACGGCGTAGGGTACGTGCAGCGCTACGCAAAGGCAAATAGCGCATCAGAAGAGCCATGTTTACAGGGGTGTGTACCCATGGGTCTCTTGGGCTCTGACGACAAAGCTCCCCAACATGAGCGAAGTGCGTCTGTGGCGTATCGCTTGCCACCACCATGCTGGCCCCGCCGGGCTACAAGCCGCAGCATCCATCTAGAGCTGCTAATAGACCTTGGATATCTCAGCAAGCCTGAGCTTCAGCAAATCTACCCGAGGTGCCTGTACGATTTCTCCCCAGCGGCTGTATCTGGGATTTTCCCCAACACAAAAATCACACCCCTACCCAAACGACTCGTGGCGGACCACAAATTGCGAAGACAACAACGCAAATTCCTGCAAAAAACAGCTGTACTTCCATGCGACTACAGTGGAAATCCCGTGCCTTTTTGATGGGGAGAAAAACTTTGAAAAGATTAGGACAGCGCAGTTCACGGCCACTCCCCTTCGCTGGGGGGGCGACGCGGCTTGCTACCGAGATGTCCGGGAAAAAAGGGGAAAAATCAAGCTAATTTCACATGGAACCCCCCATACCAGAGGAATTTGAGTTTATTTCCGTAATAATGTCTCCATGAAAACCCCAGATCGATCCTCTTTCCATAAGGGAAACAAGATGTCAACGTCGAACGACAATTTGAAGTCCGCCCTCTTGATGATAAACGACTTCTTGGACGAAACCGATCAAGCGAAAAAACACCACATCGCGAATATGCAAGACAAAACAAAAGTGTGTCTTGCATGCGTGGTGGAAATTCTAATCATTACGCTAACGTCCGAATGTCATGAAGAACATGGGAAAGCGTTACAATTTTTGCTCGAACCGTTTGAGGAATTCTGGAATCGCCACTGCGAACGTGGAGCGATAGATGAAAGATGGGCGTTCGACACATGGCCCATGGGAAAAACATGGTTGGAAGTTTTCGAAGCAGAGAACATCAAAATTGAACCAAACTCCCTTGTTAACCTTAAGGCACTTCTCAGCCAATCTGTGAATCGATAATACAGGAGGCAACCCTTTGAAATCTCGTATAATTGCAATATTCTCTGTTTTTTCAGAAATCAAAAACATCGACTTTTTAAATGAAGACATCCAAACCCTGAGTCCAACCTCATCCAGTTTCGATCGCAATCCGACAGTTTATTCATCAGAACTGGGGGTCGTGCAAGCATACTTTCATATAGAGTGCGATCACATTAGTGAAACTATAGCGAGCCTAAGAGAAAAATTCGCGGAAAAGAAAATCGCTTTAACATCGTCGGTTTCACAGGATTCGTTTCTAGCATTCGCGGAGTATTGGTTTTGCAATCCAAAGACGATCCTACCAAGTGATCTATCGAAATCAAATGACGATCCAAAAATCAAAAAAACTTCGCTTACAAGGGATTACGGACACGGAAATATTGGGCAGGTATTCTTTATCGAGCGATCATCCTTGGAACCGGAATCAAACCATTCTATAACGCTTATTGAAGTTCCCCATGCAACTGAAACTAACTTTGCCTTGGAACTCGCGCATCACAAAGAGCACGCGCTTCGATGTACCCTGTGTATCATTGATCTATTATCTGCGAAGGTTACTTGGCTCGGAAGAAATCTTTTTGGAGACTCAACTAATCATCCAGATCGCCTACTCGAACAATTCGAAAAAAACATTGAAAAAAAGCCGGAAAACCGACAAATGAATAACACCAACGCATCCTCCAAAACCCAGATCCTTTTTCCTTTCACCGAAGTCTCAACTTGCTTATCTACCCTTCAAATGACAAGAGGAATGCTAGGAACGATTAAAAGACAAGTCTCTATATTAACAAAGATACGAATCAACGCTATTTCGAGTCTCGCTGAACTGGAAGAAACGCCAAACCCGTATTTCTATAATATTGAGCACTGTATCTCTGAGGTTGAATCCCTTGAGAGGAGCGTAAATAAATATAGTGAAATTCTGCAAGGCGTAAAGGATTATTATCAAACTAGAAACCTCCACAAGCTCGCAGCGCTTGAGGAGGTTAAAGAGAGGAAAACCGAACTTTCCCAAAGCCGATTTAATTTCCTCACGCTTCTTCTTGGCGTCATTGCAGTAGCACTTGCCACAACAACCCTACTGGATAACGAATCGACTAAATCACTTCTTTATTACTGGAAAAGAGACGACTGGGAAAAGGGGCTGAGCTCATGGCAAGTGAGCCAGAAGGTCTTGAAATATAAATCAATAGCGGTTGTAACTGTGACGCTTCTTGCAATCTTGATTTCTTGCCTAATGTTTAAATGGCAAAAACCAAAAAAACACGAAGCCAGATAAATCTCTATAGAGGTCTTAATTCATGAGCGAAATTGATAAATTGAGAGAGTCTTCCGAATTGCTTCCTTTTTCATATTGTGGTTTACTCGATGATAAGGTTGCGCAATTTTATAGAGACTACAGATCGCCGGATTTGTTTAACCAGATTCTTGCAAAAAGCCTTTTTTTTGGCGGGGGACTGCTAATAAACGATGGCTATCTTTTCATGAATCCGCTAGCTAGACAACAAATGATGGACCAGGACAGTCTTTTGTTTTGCATGCTGGACAGTGGATTCGTTCGAATATTTACGAGGTGTAAAACGGCAGCGGAGTTAGTGCAACTGCCAGAATCGAGTAAGGTTCCATCGCATATGGGATTTGCTAAATCAGATGATTGGGATATTTTTCGCGCCACGTGGGACCAAATATGCACAACCGAATGGAGCAAGTCACATGTACAGCGCTGGCCGCCTCAACGAAACCACAAGGTACAGGCAGGATTCTATTTGAATGTACTTGATAAGGAGCCAGTAAAACTTGGTCTTGGTCTTGACAAAGAAGTACTCACTCGTCTAAAGGAAATTCTATTTGGTGACATCACGCCTGCTTCGCCCGGCTTAAGGCCTTTTAAGGAGGCAGCAAGAACAAGATACGAGGAGGCTTGCCGTTCGGCACTAGATCAATGTGCGTTAGATTCCTCGGATGACAGCGAGAATCTGCGAAGCTTGATGCGAATTGGAAATGAAGCGTATCATTATTCATTCGGGGCGATACTAACTTATAACTATGGCCGACCTTTCGCCGTCGACACAACAATCAGCCCTGCTTTTGATGAGTTAATTGACAGGCCAAATATTGATTACAGAAAGTTTATTTCCATGCCATCACTGGGTATACCCATCACCGCAGACCTTTCGCAAGGTAAAAAATACGATGATCTCATGATTCCTGGGACCGATGCCTATATTTCAAAAACTCAATTCCTGCGTAAATTTCTCGATGCAACATTTGTAAATGAGAGTTCCGAAGATGAGTGGAAGACAACGGTAGAAGGACTTTCTGTTGAATATGCAAAGCAATTGGGCGCGACGCTTGGACTTCCAATTGATAAATTTATATACGAGCAAAATACAAATCAAATTGTTTTGGCCCCCAGCTTAACAGGTGGATATGACGCAGCGGGCTCACCGCTACCAGGATTATCATCGGCGATTGTTACCGCCGATGGCGAGCGAATCGGAGCGAGATTGGCTCAATATACAACGAGAGATGAGGAGAAAGGGTTAGATTGGGTTTTTACCGGCAAAGAGATAATCCCCCAGATTTCGAGTCTCGCGCTATCCAAGAAATTTGTCGAACAAATCCTAGATGATGATTTCCTGTGTAATGACGACGAGTTCCGCAAATGAGTTCTTTTGACCTTTGTTTTGACAGAGTGAAACGGTTGTCAATCCCTGAGAATTCACTAACAGGCGACGGCAAACGGATCCTCCATATTGCTCAACTGTTATGCTTTGGTACAAATGAGCAATACAACGAAATTCGCTTCGTCAAGCGTAGAGCGATGCCTTCCAAGAAAGATTTGTACATTTTTGTTCGTAAGGATGCCCCACGTTCACCCGCGAGTTCGTATGACGGGTATGCTTGCGTTACGCAAGGATACGCAAAAGCGATTCGAATCATGTGCGCGAGGATATGGTCGGACGCTCTAATATATCCTGAATTCTCATATGGATCGAATTTTTTCTTTCCAAACGATAATCCGTCTGGTGATATACCAGAAGGTGCCGAAGTTCCGTGGGTGCAACATCGAGGTGGATACTTTGATGAAATTCTCAAAAATGATTTGGTGCCGAGTTGGATGCAGTGCGCTCTTCGAGGAATGAGTGGAAAGAGATTAAGAATTTACAAGCTCGCGACCGATTTCGCGATAAGTTTTATTCTACTCCACGAGATTGGGCATAATGATTTACAACATTTTACAAGTGGTTTTAATTCGTCGCATACTAGACAGTGCGAATTGGAAGCGGACTGTTTTGCCTTTAGATGTTTGCTTTCTAGAATGCCCACTACTAAGTCCGATCATCTCGCAATGATTATTGCTGCTTTTGTGACGGGTTTGTTAGCATGTTTTATGGTTTTTCAGATAAAGTGTGTTCTTGAGCAAAAAGCTACGCTGATTGATATGTCGAGTAAGGGGTATCCGTCAATCCGCGAGCGGATTTGTCAGATGTTCGCGAGTTTGCGAGAGTGGCAAAATACAAACATCGAGAAGGGGGTTGGTGATTATATATCAATCTTGGACACTTTTCTTACCGTGGGCAACTTCCATCCTGTATATTCCCACGTTATCGGGATACCTTGGATGTCTAACAAGTAAATTCTTTGCATGTAGGATTTTGTCGTGATTGTGAAACGCCCAGCATTTGTGTTCGAACCAGCACTCGTGAATGATTCACAAACGTTTTTTAGAATTCTAACAACAGCCTTGCTGTTTTCCAATGGTTTCTACTTAGATGCAGCTTGGTTGCACTGTGCATTTGTGAGGGATTTATTTGAAAAAGTCACTTTCGGTTTACCACGTTTGGCGGCTAAAGGTTATATGCCCCTCGCCACGCGAATTCCGAGAGCAGAGTTGGATTTTGCGTGGGCACCAAAATGGCTTCGCGAGATTCAAATGTGGGAATGGCCAATACCAATTGCTCCGCCAGAAAGACGAGAGACAGAGGATGGTTTTTTGATTTTCGTTGAGAAAAGTTGGCTTTCTTCTAGTGATGCAATTCCACTGCTTGGGTCAGTAATAGTTGATTCCGAAAAGGTAAATCGTATGTTTATTAGGCAAGATAAAGAGGCAGATACATCTGATTTGGATCTCGATATTTTCAATGGGATAGGGGCCATTGAAATTGGATCTGTTGAGGTTGATCATTCTTCGACAGATCGTGTTTTGTTTTGGATAGAACTTGATCAGGTTTTTGGACTTCTTAAGTCAAATACGTTGAACCAATTCTTGGGGGTTGCTCGAACTGAGGCCATGGAAAGGCTTCACTTATGTGAGAAATTGCGAAATGCCGTTATGCACGGAAACCAACATAGCGTTTTTAATCACGTCCAGGAAAGCGCTCTGATAATTACTGAAAAATGGGGCCTCAAATCACATCATCAGGCAGGCGAGACTAGGATCGGGATTTCATTTCAGGAATCTCTTGGCTTTTTGTTTTCTTGGAAATTTTAGGTTGTTCGGTCAAAAGAATTTTCACATCTACGCTATCGCATTAGCAGAGAGCTGGGAGTTGACTACGTCTCCGAGCAGTCTCTAATCAGTCGATACCCTCGGCCGGCTCGGCCTTGGGTCGCTTCCGTTACCGACACAATGTCTCCTTGCTGCTAGAGCGTAAGCGTCCACCAGCCTGATCGGGTTTTTCTCAGCGCAGGGCTCGCTTGCGGGTAAATTCAAGGTGCGCCCTTGTTTCTATCCCAACGCTCTCAAGGAGATCCTGCTTATGTCCTTCTTAGCGTCCTCGAAAACCGCCCAAAATTTGGGCCGAAAGTATCGTCTAGGGTGAGCGATCCAATGCTCCCGTCGCGCAAGCGTACCCAGGGCGGCGCTTCGCTCTGCCCTGGGCTATCTCCTTTTGCCCCTTTGGGGCGGACGGATCGATCGACTCGCAAGAGTTCAGTGATCGCGCAAGCAAGTAACTGAAGTCTTGCGATTCCAACTACGGCCACGCTGCAAGCAAGAGCAACGCGATAAGACCGACACGGCCGTTATGCAAGCCGCACGGCGTCAGGTACGTGCAGAGCTACGCAAAGGCAAATAGCGCATCAGAAGAGTCATGATCGCAGAGCCGTACCCATGGGTCTCTTGGGCTCTGACGACAGAGCCCCCCGTCATGAGCGAAGTGCGTCTGTGGCGTATCGATTGCCAACACCATGCTGGCCCCGCAGGGCTACAAACCGCAGCATCCATCTACAGCCTTTAACGGGCCCCGGGCATATCAGCAAGCCTGAGCATCAGTAAATCTCGCCAAGGTGACTGTACGCTTACCGATGGCCTCACATTGCGTTAACCCTAAAGTGACCGATTCCACTTGGCGATAAACCAATACAGACGGACACGGAGCTATTTTGGGACGTCCCCTAGATTTTAGGTCCATCTTCATCTTCATCTTCAACTTCAAATTCAAATTCATTATTTCCAGAAGGATCTTTCGAAGAAAGAAATATCGTGTCTTTTTCATGAGAATTCAGCACAAGACGGATGGAGCGTCTAGAGGCTATGGCTCGGAGCTTCTTAAACTCGATCTTCTTGTTTGACCAAATCGTTGCAAAAGCGGTAGCGATTCTATCTGCGTCTAAACCATTCCATGTCCCGTACATAAGTCCATCTTCCAGATTAAACCAGTTGAAAACCGAGACAAACGCGGGCACGGAAGAAAGAGACTCGTAGTCCGAACTTAGAGACGACGCTTTGACAATATAAGCGCGATCAACAATTTCAGCAGTTTCAATGAAAAATCTATCGCCATACTGATTGACAATCAAATCTCTTGCATCCAAACCACCGTGAGTATCCCGCCAGACAATTTTTTCTTGCCGCCACTTGGGTGTTCCTAAGATCGGCTTTCGGTCTATGTCTAAATAGTATCCGTACTTCATCGACTTAAAAAATTTGTCGTCGGGTATCAGAGCGGGAGATTCCGGCTCAGGTGAGAATGGCGTGTTTGTTGAAAAAATTTCGTTGAATTGCTGTTTTAAACGGTCAATGACGATATTTGCGGTCGAGGCGATGTGTCGCTCAGGGCGCTCGGCGTAAAACGCTGCTACGCAAGTACAGATAGACGGTGAGCACACACCGTTTATTGGCGTATCCTCTACAATTCGTGCATACCGCAACCCAAATTGGGTCCTGTGCCTTTCTAGTTCTAATGCGATCTCTGGTACGACAGCGAAATCGGCGCCGTGACAGCGGAGCATTGCTAGTTGTGCTTCAATTGTGTCAACCTCGATGCGTCGTCCCCTTTCCATTGGAATTGGAATAACCGCCTCGCCTGCTTGCGAACCAAACGAAAGCGATACGCATCGCAAGTGTGAAAGTTCTAACAATTGTTTTGGAAAAACATGCGGCGTTAGTTTTCCCTCACCGTTTTCCAGTGTCGTACCCTCTAATAGCGAGCCTTGCCTAAAAACGACCACTAGCGGGATATTGTCGCAGATGATTTCGTGCTTGATCCCCGGTCGTCGCCGTAACCGAGGCTGAGTTGCCCAGGAAATCGCAATATCGAATTCGGAGGAAACCAGTCTTGAAAGCAGATCGTCAAAGTCGGACCGCTGTCGCAAACTAACGTCGAGTTGGAGACGATTTCCTAATCGAGACATGAGAGGGGGTAAAGCGCGCGACATTACGTCGAGCGTTAAAAGACTGTGGGAGACGTGCAGCTTTAACTTGTCGGGGGCTAGCTGTAAATTCATAACTCTCTGAAGCTCCTCCCATAATTTTTCTCCCGCATTGGTTAGTTTGTGAGAATGTGATTGCGAGTCTTTTGCAAGCGATTGGACAAGTTTCTCGCCATGCCGAAGCTCAAGGCGCGCGAGGGTGTCCGCAACGACGTTAGAAGACACTTTCCCAAGTTCTTTGCCAATATGGGTCAAAGAAAAACCTAACCGAACTCCTTTTGCGATCTTGTGAAAACGAGCAAGATCCTCCTCTTCAGAGGACGCAGATTCCCTACCCATAAGGTCACCACCTATTTAGATTTTGATAGCCTGTGTTGATTGCCAATTTTGTCCGCATGTCGAGACCACAAAGGTTCTCTTGTTCAAGTAATCGTACAGTAAATCGACAGCATATCAACAGCTAACGTTGGAATCGAACCTGTCGACCTATAACTTTTTGGTGATAAAAACTCCAGGGTTTGACGAGCCGTCGGCCTTTTCTGGTGCGTTTGGCAATAGCCAGCGCACGACCCCAAAGAGCAATTCAATCTATTAGAGTTGGCTTTGGCTTTCTTCATCTTATATTCACAATCCGTTCACGCTTTCTTCACGGTTTCGGTCGGAAAAAGCGTTAAAGTCGAGTCGTTGATCCAATCCGAGTTTTTCGGCGATTGGAAATCAGTGCTTTGCCGGGGGGGGAGCCCAGGCCGCAGACGCCGGGCTTTGTGCTCGTTGCAAATTGCACTGATCCGGGTGGATTCCATGATCCCAAGTACCAAACCAATTGCCCAAAACCTAGTGTTCGCAACTTTACAAGGAGTTTCACCGATGGACGCGTTTTTTGAGGATAGGGTGGGTGACTTGCGTCGCTCTCGTTGGAATGGCGACTCGAAGCCATTGCTTCGAGTCGACTTAGGCCAGCCTTCCAAAAATCTTCTTGGTCAGATGGTCTTGTCTGGGGAGCCCGAAGGAGAGCGTGAGCGAATAAGTCCATTGCGTGGCGAAGTCGATCCGCTTCGGGAGTTGCCAGGTTGGGCAAACGACTTCCAGATGGCAATGGACACGCTCAATAAGGCTGGGACGGAGTTCAATCTGTCGGATGTCCGCGATAGCGACGATGCTAGCTGCGCGAACATTCTTGCTACAGGCTTGACCAGCGCTGGAACTCGCGAGTCTTTGGTCGCCTCGGGAAAGAACTGGATTGCCAGTCACTTCAGTGGGGTAAGTAAGGCCTTGACGATTGTCCATGGCGGCAAGGCTTTTATGGACGCCCTTGATACAGGTTCGATTGACACGGTCAACCGACTTGCTTCTGGTGAGCTTATAGAGGGTCAGGAGGCTTTTTTTCGAGAAAGCACGCTGACTATCAAAGGTAAGTGTCTTATTGCGATCGTCAAGCTCTCCATGGTCTTTGGGTGGCTTGCTTGTGCCGTTGGTGTAGGTAAGGCTCTCTTTGATTTCGTTGGTGTTGAAGCGATCCCCTCGGTACTTTCCGGACTTGCTGTCTCGACTGCATTGACCGTGGCGACGAAAGTCATTGTGCCCCAAGGAAAACCTAGTCGCCGGTTATGTCTTGGGGTTTTCCTGCTTGCCGTAGTAGGTGCGATTTCAATCACTGTTGGGGCTGGGCTGATGAAACCTCGAAGTGAGTTTGAGATCACCGAACCCTCAGCCCTACCTGTCGATGCGCTCCTGCTTGGGGGTGTGTGCTTGTTGGATTTAGCGCTCATGTTAGGTCTGACTTGTATCGCTCGATCTGTTTTTCATGCTGCAAGTGCGTTCGCTCAGTTCAAGCCGCGCGCTCAGATGGCACTAACGATCTCGACGATGGCCCATAGCTACGGAGCGAGCGTTGCCCAGGCTCGATCCGAGGTTGACCAGTGCTTGGCGACCTTCGAAGCCAACTGCCACCGAGTTGGTCTATGGTTACTCGAAATCGAACTTCACAATCTTGATTCTAGGAAAAAGGAATATTAACATGGAAAAAATCAAAATCATTGTGTTCGTATCGCTGTTGCTGGTTACCTCCGGGTGTGTCAGGGACGACTCGGTTGGAAATTCTACGCCGCGTGAGATGATTGTTTTCTCACCCGCTGGAGATCTGACACCTGAACTCCTTGAGAAACTCACGAAAAATCACAAGGTAGGAGACAATCTGACGATCGTGGAGCTTGGCGAAAACGGTCCACGTAAGGTCGGTACTCGGACCAAAGTTGCTAGGTGGACGGCCAAAGAAGCCCAAAAGGCAGGTAGTGATCTTCGGGACATTGGGGAGTTCCTCCGCAAGAAACCTACCGATTCGGAAGAATCACCAAGGCTCAGCATGCCTGCGATCTTTCGAGCGGCCTCGGAGATTCGCAAGTTCGACACTCCACTGGACGTCGTTGTCCTAGCAGCACCCATTCACACCCAAAAAGGTGCCTTTGACTGCTCTGGTGGCCGCTGGATCAGTGATGGTGTTATCACCCAGCCTGGGACGCCCTTCAGTCAAACATACGAGAACCTCAATGATACGACGTTTTGGTTCATCCCCAAGGGCTGGCATTGGGGCGAAAATGACACCCAAGAACAAGCCTGGATTCGAGCAACTCAGCTCCTTGCTGCGAAGAATAATGCAAAGCTTGGACAGGTGTCACCAGATTCAGGGGCCGTCTTAAAAAGTCTGCAAGACGGCGAGATCAAACTCGCTGATGCAGTTCTGAGCGACGACGAAAAGGTCTGTCTCTATGAAGCACCTAAATGGGAACTCAACACGGACACCGAACATACGCAAAGCCAAATTGTGGAGGTAGATCCCTACACTGGTGAGATTCGTCCGGTAGCACCTGTATTGCCAAATTGGGTTCAACAGGCCTTCGAGGCCGCACAAGATGCTGGCCGTTCGGTCGTCGGTGTTTGTTGGCGCACTCCTTCAAGGGAGAACGAACCGATCGATATCGACTTGTATGCTGTCAATCGAGACGGTGATCGCGTCTTCTTTGCCGAGCCAAGCAAGACGTTTGGACGCCTTAGCCGGGATGTTCGTGCTAGCAACTCCGGTCAGTCAAACCAAATCAATGAAGAGACTTGGGAGGTTATTGAAGTCGACGGCCAACTCGGAGATTACGAGTGGTGTGTCAATCACTACTCAGGAAGCGGTCCAACTGATCTCAAGATGACCCTCATTCATCGAGACGCTGATTCGAAGAAAGACCAGATCGTGAACTTCGATTGGAAACCAGGGCGACCAGACGGCGCGACAGGCTTTGAAAGCCGAAACTCGTCGGCAAGCTGGAGACCACTGCCTGAGTTAAGGTAATTTTTAGATCGTTCAACCCAGGATTTGCAAATCATGAAATATTCATTACTGATCATCACCTTCCTCCTCCAGAGCATTCTTCAAGATCCAGGTGGAGACTGGAGGAGGGCAAAGCTTGAGGCCTATAGAAAAAACGTCGCCAATGCACTAAGCAATCGCGATGCTAGGCAGGCCGAAGCCACCCAAAACGAGCCCCCTAAGCAGGATCCTACCGCTGAGGAAACGACCGAGAAGCAATCTGCGTCGATTCCTACAGAGCTAACGCTCCCCTCAGGACGATCACTTCCGGCAGAGGCACTCAAGTTCCTCTACCAGAAAGGTGGTGATACCCCTGTCCTTGTTTTGGTCGAATGGCACTCACCTAAGTGCAAGCATGCGGAGTTTCGACTTCGTGTTCGACTTCAAGATGGAAAGATCCTGAGTCGTGATTCCAAAGTGGATCAAGGTGTGCTTGTCACCGGAGACGGTTATGAGCTAGCCGTTGTTTCGTCAAAGTATCTCGTCCTCGATGGACAGTACACCATGTTCTCCCACGAGGACGGCCAGGCCACGTTCCACCTGCTGACCCTCGACACTCAGCAGGGGGTCTCTCCGTGGAAGACGATCCATACCTTAAGTTTCAACCGTCAAGCAAATTCCGATGTACGTACGGTTTTTACAATTCCTGATTTTCGTGCTCAGTAATTTTTTATTCATGGCTTAATTACAATAGAGGATTTTCAAATGAACGATTGTGGTGATGGTTTTCAGCAGCTCGAAGAGGTCAACATGTCTTTAGAGGCATCAATCGACCATCTGGCGAATGCCGATTCGCTAGTCGATGCAGGGCATGCGATGGCTGATGTACTGCATGGAATCGGTGATTCCTTCGAAGCGGTAACCACTGGCTTGTGCATGGACGATCTGGGCTCGCAGATGGAAAGTATCGGGCGAGCAGACGGAGAGATTATTGAGGCCATGGCATCTGTGATCGGCGAAGTGGTCGAAGGGATTGCCGAAACGAGCTTGGCCGTTGCCGAACCTCTGATCGATGCGGCTGGCGACATGTTCAACGATGCTGGCGATGCACTGGATTGCTCTATCGATGCGATCGAACATGCGATGGACGGAGAATTCGGGGAGGCTGGTGCGTCAGCAGGTGATGCAATGGCGACAATCCCAGACGCTATCGGCGATATAGTTGAGGCCATCCCAGAGATGGCTATGGGAACTACCGGAGAGGTTATCGAGGCCCTCGGTGAGATCGGTTTCGAGACTGTCGAGGGAGTCGGCGAAATTCATGGTATTTTTGACGAAGATAATCGATAAGGAGTAAGAAATGAAAAATTTCAAAAGAAAAATTTTGGCTGTACTGGCAACTACTGGGTTTGTCGGAGCCGCTGGGTTCATGGTCAATTCGGCCTTGAAACTGGATAGTACATACGTGCAGGATTCGAGGCCCTCGCCCCAGATCGAAACCATCGATCAAAGCCAAAAGCTTGCAGAGCAGGAGAAGGAGTCAATTCAACTCAAACGCCAGAACGTGATCGAGAAGCTTGGATTGATGTCCCAGAAACTCAATCTCCTGCAGAACGACCTCGACCGTGCCAAGTCGCAGTTCAAACTTGCTGTCGATCGCGCAATCGGGACTCCTCAAAAACAGGCCCAAATGCTCTTGAGCGACCTGAAGATTTACAATGCATCAGAGGCATCGTTTGAAGCACGAGCTGAGTATACGACAAAGATGGCTGGGACAATGGCAGCGATGGGGGCCTCATCGCTCCCATTCCCAGAACGTAATCCAGCCTATCTGGATAAACTTCACTCAACCGCTTTGATGTACCGTCAATCGCTCGATGCGTTTGAATCAGATATCCTTGGTGCGAAACTCCAACTCGACAACGAGATCGGTCGTGTTCAGAAAGAGTTTATCTCCATGCAAATCGAACTCCAGAATGTCCAAACCAACAAGTTGGATCTAGGAGATCTGGAACGGGCCGCATGCGACCGTGCGATTAAATTCGCCCAGTCGCTCGGGCCCTTCTTGACCCACGATCTGATTCCGGCACTACCACTGAGTCCCTCATTGGCCAACCAGGATAAACCCCAACTCTCTGTAGGACTCTTGGAAGTGAGTCAGTGGATCGAACAAGCCCACGTAAACACCGAGGGCGTGCTGGAAGCAGAACTCGAGACACAACTCTCGTCCCCGGTATTTATGGCTGCTAACAAACTCGTTTACACACTCGAAAGAAGAGGTGAACCATGAACCAACTCCAATCAATACCAAGTCCTATCAAAGGGCAAATCGCAACCCTCGTACCCTATAGGATAAAAGCGTCAGGAAACAATGCTGCAGTGATCCTTCATCGCCTAAGCAGAGTAGCGAAAACATCAATTGAGCATAAAATTGATTTAGGGCGATTCCGCCTTAGTCGGTCAGATGGAAAGATGGTTTCCGTCGGTGCCGATATCGTTCTTGCGAACGATGTGCTTACAGTCGTTGCGAAGGCCCACTCGTTGAGGGACAATCGAAAAAACTGGCTGAAAAAACTTGCATTCTTAGGATGTTGGATGTTGCTCCTCGGAGCTTTTCTATCTCTGACGGGCGCTTCTCAAAGCCTAACCCAAGAGTGGGCGCGCCGGCAGGGTGGAGCAAATCCGCAAATTATTGCCGAGATGGCTAAATCCGGTGAACGCCTAACCCCAATGGGTATAAGTCAATCGCAACAACCACTGCGGCCGATTGACCTTGTTCTTGCAGATCCTACGCTCCTGTCATCGATGTTCACATCGATTGCTATCATCGGCGCACTTTCTGCCGGAATAGTTCGGCTCATTCCGGAGTCTGCTTGGAGCGTTCTAGGAGTTTCATTCGGCATTCCGACATTAGATGAACTAACATCCAGTGCCGAAGAATTCCAGGGCGAAATCGTGTCATGTCTCAAAATAACTGGATGAAAAAAAATTAAGAGAATAATGGATGGCTTGAAGTACTTTCTACTAAGGGCAAATGCGTCACAGTCTAAGAGCCCATCCGAAAACCCCTGCACGTTTAAATGTGATGTGAGCGCATGCAAGGTGTAAGCCTGCGATGTTGTTGCACAGTTTTTTGTCTCATTGCACCAGAATTGCTCGGAATCGATTCATCCAACTATGAGTCCGCTCCACCACCCATCGTCGAGCACGTTGTCGGCTGTTGCGTTTGGATTTTTTCTCTTCGCTGGTGAGCGGTAAGCGTACACCAACCTAATCTGGTTTTCCTCAGCGCAGGGCTCGCTTGCGGGTAGATTCAAGGGGCTCCTTTGTTTCTATCCCAACGCTCTCAAGGAGATCTTGCTTATGTCTCGCTTAGCGTCCTCGAAAAACGCCCAGATTTGGGTCGAACGGTTCGCCTAGGGCGAACGATCCAATGCCCCCGTCGCGCAAGCGTACCCAGGGCGGCGCTTCGCTCTGCCCTGGGCTATCTCATTTTGCCCCTTTGGGGCGGCCGGATCGGGAGCAGGCCAGAGGCCAGAGGCGTGAGGCTAGAGGGAACAGCCAAACAGCCGGAAAACTTTGGTGCGATCCTCAGCAGGTATCCAAGGATCACGATGCATGTCGCTTAGCCTCGTAAGATTTCAGTGATGACCCAAAACGCATAGCAACGAGGCCTTACGACCCCGGCAGAGGGTGTGCCGGCCTTCCAGGCCTGAAAACTATTTTATTAAGGGGCTCTCTTTGGCTGTTCCAAGCCCGGAGGGCTGGCAGACCCTATGCCGGTGGTGTGAACCACCGGTTCCTGGCTCCTAGGAAGCGCTAAGCCCGAAGGGCTGGCACAACCATGGGGGAGCATGGTTGATGAAGGCTGTTTCAATCCATGGTGTGTCGGCCCGCTGGGCCTAAGGCAAATAAGGGGGCCATAGCACCGGGGCCTTACGACCCCGGCAGAGGCTGTGCCGGCCTTCCAGGCCTGAAAACCATTTCATGAAGGGGCTCTCTTTCACGCAAAACGCGGGGACTGTCCCCGTGTATTTCTTATGGATCGGGCCGTGCTGAATTCATATTGCTAGCAAGATTTTGCTTTGTCCGCATGCTGTGAATTCTTGCCACCTGTAGGTATAAAACATCCGAGCTACGTTCGCCGTTCCGCTCACGACCAGAAAGATATCCGCCTGCGTTGGCCAGACGAGTTTAGTAAGCGTGTCCTCGAACGATTGCTTGCGCTTGCGGACTGCGCAGGCAATCAGGGTACGAAAGCAAAAGGTTAACGGATAGGGAGGTTTCATTATCATGGCTAAATCGAAAGCATCGAAAACATCTCTGGCCACGAGCAAGCCGAACGAAGTCGCGATTCCCAACCTGCTTGGCGACATCCGCCAGGTGATCGAAGCCGCTCGCGTGCAGACGGCCCAGGCGGTCAATTCGACCCTGGTGATGATGTATTGGCAGATCGGAAAACGGATTCGACAGGACGTGCTTGGGAACGAACGGGCCGACTATGGGAAGCAGGTTTTGCAGACACTGTCTGCGCAATTGACGGAGGAGTACGGCCGTGGTTTCGACCGGAGAAATCTCCACTACATGGTTCGTTTTGCGGAGATTTTCCCCGATGAACAGATTGTGAACGCACTGCGTTCACAATTGTCTTGGACTCATTTTCGCGAACTCCTGTCGATCGAAGAACCGCTCAAACGCGAGTTTTACGCAGAAATGTGCCGTGCTGAGCGATGGAGCACACGAACCTTGCAGCACAAAATCGGGCACATGCTCTTCGAACGCACCGCCGTTGCCAAAAAGCCCGACGAGCTGATCGCTGATGACATCGCGGCCTTGCGCGATGAGGATCGACTGACACCCGACATGGTCTTTCGTGACCCCTACTTCCTGGATTTCCTTGGACTGACCGGCTTTCACTCAGAAAAGGATGTCGAGCAAGCTATACTCCGTGAACTCGAGGCGTTCATCTTGGAACTAGGTACCGATTTTGCCTTCGTCGCTCGCCAAAAACGGATCTCGATCGACAACGAAGACTATTACATCGACCTGCTGTTCTACCACCGGCGATTGCGATGCCTGGTCGCCATCGACCTGAAACTCGGTAAATTTCAAGCTGCCGATAAAGGCCAAATGGAACTCTATTTGCGATGGCTCGAACAACATGATGCCCAGCCAGGTGAAGCCGCTCCCCTTGGGTTGATCCTGTGCGCTGAGAAGTCCGCTGAGCATGTGGAACTGCTCCAACTGGAAAATAGTGGTATTCGAGTGGCGCAGTACCTGACCGAATTGCCAGACCGACGTCTTCTGGAACGCAAACTCCACGATGCCGTTCTCCTCGCCAGAGAACGACTGGCGACGCAGGACCAACGTCGAGTGAACCTAGGCATGGATCATGAAAAACCATGAGCACAGCAACAACGCTCATCGAAGTCCGAGAAAACCTCCTCGATGCTTTGCAAGTGGACCTGAGGCCAGAGGGAATAGCCAAACAGCCGGAAAACTTTGGTGCGATCCTCAGCAGGTATCCAAGGATCACGATGCATGTCGCTTAGACTCGCAAGAGTTCAGTGATCACGCCCGGACCGGTGGTTACCACCACCGGCAGAGGTTGTGTCAGCCCTCCGGGCTTGATGAATGCCAATCTGTGTGGATCGATCTGTCTGTATTGTATTAACGGCCATATGTGGCCATTACAGCCAAGCAGCCTTACGCGCGGTCGGCCCCCTCAGCCCCCCCGCCCCTTACTCCCCCGGCCAAAGCCCCGGTGGAGAAGGGGAGCCAAGCGGTTGGATGGAGCGGACGTGAGGTGTGAGGTGTGAGGTGTGAGGTGTGAGGTGTGAGGTGTGAGGTGTGAGGTGTGAGGGGAGCAGCCG
>JAJTEK010000183.1 GCA_021299695.1 Pirellula sp.
CACACTTTCAGGCGAGCAGCACATGAAGTTATCAACAAGATATGGATTAGTAGGCATAGGTACATTGACCCTATTGGGCCTTGTACAAAGAAGTAGAACGTTATCCTTCGATGGCCCAGAGATTGTTCATTTCTTGATTGGTGTACTTCCCAACTTGGCGGCCGCCATCGCTATCCCGTTCGTGTTTCTCAGTATCTGGGTGGATCAGAAGCAAGAAGCAAACCCTTTGGCTATCCGTCGATACTTCTTTATACTTACGTTAGTCGCAGGTGTTGGGCTGATTGCTTGGGAGTACCTACAAAAGTCTAGCCGCTATCTTGTTTTTGATTATTACGACATCGCTGCAACCGTTCTAGGACTCGTCGTAGCTTGGCTGCTATTTGGTGTGCTAACACCAAGAACCTCTTCAGTCTAAAACGGGATCAGCGTTCATTTTGGAATTCATTGGTCAAGGAACCCAGAAAATCATGGAATACTCAGCAGATCAGTACGCGAGCGAGCCTGTCCGCTATCCAGCATTGCCGGTCGTGGATTTAGAGGCCCAGGGCGCCAACGAGTCAGATACCTACACGAGTATCGCTATCAATCGTGTCAACGATTTCTGCCTTCGCCGTGCAGTATTCGAAGGTGAGTACAAGTGGCATATCATCTTACCTCTGACGAACTCTTTATAGTCGTCGAGGGGTGCGTGGAGATAGATCTTGAAAATGGTTCGCAGCTACAACTCACCAAATGGCAAAGCGTCATTATTCCTGCATGCGCAGTGCATCAAATACGAGCCATCGGTCGAACGGTAAACTTGCGTTGTGAGTTATTAGCTAGCAAAACGGTGTCTGGCAATCCAGCACCATCATCATCCAACGGCTCAAGAACCACCACTTAATATCGCGAGTTGATCTTCCGTCAATTTTCTTTGTCCGACGTCTACCGCCTTTTCAAGCGCCTTGATCGCGAGGAGACGATCCCGCTCGCAGTCCTCATTGCGCCCCTCAAGTTTCGCAAGTGCCGCCTGTGCAAGAAGCCTTCGGGATTTCTCGACGATCCCACCATTACTCGCCTTGAGGTGCCGTCGAACCGCGTCTGTATCCCTAGCCAACCACGCGCAGATGGCGAGTTCGATATGGATGGATTGCTTGAAACCCGACGGGTATCCATCGACACTGGACTCCAATAAGGCGCGGTACCGCATAATGTCGCCATCGTGTCGACAATCCATAGCACGGGCCAGTAGATACAGCAAGCCACCGGTACGCTGCAGCGAATCTTTGCAATCAGCCCTCGCCAACTCGTCGATCGCCGACGAATCCCAATCGCGAGGGCGAACACCGTCCAGACTTTGCGCGAAAATCTGCAAGAGTGAATTTCGACCGATGATCGCGTTGCCCCCCCGTAGCACATCGATGATCTGCAAGCCATCGCTCATGAAGCCCCCCGAGCGCACAGGAATCAGAGTAACTATAAAAATTCCAAACGATGTTGCAGCGACGAACGTGCAATACGCCGCAAAGCGAGGGCCTCCTACCGATGCAAGTGCGATGGCGAACATGGCCAGTGCAAGGCTGGCGAGCGGACCTCCGGCCATCAACACCAGTAAATGCCGATGAGTAGCTCCAGTTTTCTTTGGTAGCATGGCAGCGAGGCCTCCCATAAGCGCTAGATTAGTATTCCACTGGAATTTCGGGCCGGAGGACGAGGCATGCCAGCCGAAAGGTCCAACGATCAACATCAGGAATCGCATCCCCTGCGACAGACCACCAAGAACATGACCGATTTCGTGTGCGGCGAAGACCAGGAGCATCAACAATGGAAACGCTAGAAAGTCCCAGGCCGTCACAATCTCCCGGGCTTTCTCGAGCTGTTGGATCAGCCGGTATTCCGACAGCCCTGAGGCGATACTGGATTTCGCCATCCATGCCAACAACCCAACGATGATAGCACCAACAAGGCCACCAACGATGCCACCGACGAGAAGACTTTTCCAATCTTCTACTGAAGAGCTTTGGGACGAATTTTTTGTTTTCTTATCCACGCGTTCGCGCCTCTCGATCAAGAGCTAGTGAAGTTACCAAAGATTTATTTTTGATGGAGTTTGTTGTCCCATAGCATATAGAAACGGAATCCAGTTGTCGATTTTCATCGGTAGCGGATAGCCTAACTCTTGTCGTACAAACTCTTCAAAAAACAATTAGTTTCCCCCCTCCACCATCACCTTCGCCACACCGGCCGCCTTGGCAAAATCATCTTCGGTGACTAGCAGGTAACTTTGCTGTGCGATGCGTGGCGAGTTGCCAATCCAAGAGCAGACCACATGCAGCGGGAACTCACGCTGCAGTTCCGTTTGTCTGCTGGCCCGCATCGAATGAAACAATCGTGGCCAACCCGAGACGCCGGCGCGTCGCAACAGTCGCGTCATCTCGGTGCGCAGGTTCGAGTTCTTCCAGCCCATCGCTGTATTAGCGGCAGCTCGATACTGTGGTGCCGCGACCACATATTCGCTCTTATCGCCGAAGATCTCGAACGCTTCATCGAGGATCGGTCGCAGCTCGGGGAAGATCGGGCAGCTACGAATGCCACGACCTTCGTGATGCTCGACCTTTGGCTCTGGAATACTCATTCGGTTCATTTCCCAATCGATGTCCTCCCAGCGTAGCGACAGCGTTTCCGAGGGCGTCCGAAGCCCTCCGTAGCGACTCAACCCCAGTATCACTTTCCAAACTGGGTTTGCCTTCTTCATCAGCTTGTCGACCACTTCGCGAGGCACAAACTCGTTGACCTTCACCGAGCTCTTTTGGGTCTTTACCTTAAGGAATGGGTTCTCTTCGATGATCTTCCAATCGACCGCGTCGTGCATGAATTGCCTCGCGAATTGGATCCGCTTGTGGATCGTCGTCGTAGCCATCCCTCTAGCTTTGAGCTTCTCGTGAAACTCTTTCGCATGCCCCGCAGTGATCTGGTTGATCCGGATTGACGACCACCCATCGCCAGCAAGAGATGGAATTCCAAGCTCTGATCGAAAAGCATCAAGAGGCGCAGGGCCAAGCAGCCGAACGTGCCAAACTCGAGCGTTTGCGAAATGACCTTTTGGCGAAGCAGCGTCAAAAGCAACAGAACATCGAGCAGCTTGGGAACTTGGAAACCCAGCGTCAAAACCTTGTCCGGCAACTGTCGGAACAGCGCGACGAGCGATTCGCTGTTCGCGAAGCGATCGTCAAGAACATCAACGCACATCTGGCTCCCGCAATCCGAGTAAGTATCTCGCAGAACGGGAATCCGGAGCGATACCAGCGGATCCTCGAAGATGGACTCAAAAGCGCACGAGTCAAACACGTGATCGTGGCCCAAAAGATCGTCGATGCGTTTGTACCATGGGATTTGGTCGTCGCACTTCGTCGTCGTGACTCCGGAGTATTGATCGAACGAGCCGAGCTGAATCCAGACCAAGCCGAAAAAGTGGTCACGGCCATGGCGAACTCCTCGGTGCTGTTCGAACTCGAAACCGTCGAACTGATGGATTTGCCAACGATCGAACTCAAGGATGGGGAGACTTACAAAGAGTCTCTATCGCTATCGACTGGTCAGAAATGCACGACGGTGCTTCCGTTGCTGTTGCTCGAAAGCGCCAATCCGCTGCTGGTCGACCAGCCCGAGGACAATCTCGACAACCGGTTCATCTCCGAAGCGGTCGTCGAAGCGATCCTCAAGATGAAGTCTCGCCGGCAGATGATTTTCGTGACCCACAATCCGAACATCCCGGTCCTCGGTGATGCCGAGCGGGTGTTTGTGCTCGATTCCGATGGGGCCACGGCACGCAAGTCGAACGAAGGAACGGTCGACGAGTGCAAGCGCGAGATCGTCAATTTGCTCGAAGGCGGCGAGAACGCTTTCAAGGTAAGGAAGTGTCGCTATGCGTACTGAGGCGATCGTCGAGAGCTTTGAGGCAAGCTTGCGCGAGGCGTTTCAGCAACTCCAAGGGGGAGCCAACGCAATCCCTTGGTGGGAACGGAAAAGCTTAGCCCAAGGCATGACCGAGAGCTTCGTCGTCGGTACCGCTTCGGAAACTGCGTTCCTGCTGGTTGCCTTGTTAGCCAAGGACCCGAAATGGGAAGTTCGAGCTGCGATTGCGGATTTGCTGCCGGTACTCCCGGAAGCCGAATCGAAACGACTGACCGATCAACTGATGGCCGATTCGAACACCTATGTGCGTCGATCGGTCGAACGGGCGATCGAGCGTCGCAAGCGAGAGATTCGAGCCGCAGGCAAGGCACGCAAGTCAGCCGATCAGGTTTCAGCGCAGTTGCAAGCAATCGAAGACGAGTTCGGTAAAACCGCAGCGACCCAATCGCTGCGCATGGCCGAGCGGTACAGTGAAATGCTGGTCGCATCGATCGTCCACGATCTGCGGAGCATCATGACCCACTTGAAGGTCAATTGCTATTCGCTGATCGAGGAAGTGATTGCCGACGCAGGGAGCCAAGCCAAACGGTATGGAGTCCGGGTCCGAAATGACCTGCAATTGCTCGAGTCCTCCGTCGAAGACATGGTCACCTTTACGCGACCGGTCCCCACGGAGCGACTTCCTGAGCGGTTGGCGGTCTTGGTCGCCGAGGCGCTAGAACTGACGCGAGACAACGTACGCAAAGCCAAGTTCGACCCGGAACTCGTATCGGTCCAACAGGACGTACCAGAATCGATCGTCGTGCCCCTGGCGCGGCACCAAATCGTGATCGCACTGGCCAACGTGCTCAAGAACGCGTACGAGGCGTTCCAAGCCAAGGGAACCATGCGACCAGGAGCGATCCGCATAGCGGCATCGACGTGCCAGAAATGGGTCACGCTCACGATCGAGGACACCGGGCAAGGGATCTGTGACGAGGAGTTGCGCACTCCGCTGTTGTTGACGCCAGGTCGTCGCAACAAATCTAAACGACAAAGCACAGGCTACGGGCTGCCGATCGCGGCACGCAACGTAGCGGCACATGGAGGACTTTTACGACTGGAGAGTCGCGAAAATGAGGGAACAACGGTAACGATTTTGTTGCCACGAGAAAGTCAGTAGGGTTTCACGATGAAAGCACTTGTAGTTGAAGACGATCCAACGATTGTCGAAATGGTCGAGGATGTTTTGTTTTCATTGGGCCATGAATTCGAGGTGGCCACCAATCAGCAAGACGCCCAGCAACTTTTGAAGAGCATGGACTTCGATTACGTCCTGCTCGATTTGCAGATCCCCGCGAAGGCGAATCGTGGGGGAGCCGACAAACAGTACGGCATCAATTTGCTCAAAGACATCCAGCGGATGAAAGCACCGAGTCCACCGCCGGTGATCATGATGACCGCCCACTTAGCCGACGGCTTCAATCTCTCGAGCGAGTTGCAACGGAACGGAGTTCGGGAATGCATTGCCAAACCGTTCTCGGACGCAGCGCGTCCCCTATCGAGCGTGATTCTCGCAGTGGTCGGAGAGTACGGTCCGAAGGCCAAAACGATCGAGACACCCAAGCCAGCGTCAAACGTAATCGTTCGGGAATCTCCGGTGATTGAAACCAAGCGATTCTCCGGAGGCGAATTGGTCTTCAAGCACGACCGGATCACCCTCTGTGGTCAGACCATCTTTTACTATTCCAGGTCCAAGCAAACAACACGGATCCTCGAAGCCCTCAACGTCAAGACACAGACCGGCACCTGGATCGCAAAGAGCGGTCCGGAACTGGTAGACGAGCTTGGCAGTGCATCCGGGCAAAATTCGATCACGTGTTCGATTCGAGCGTTTCGAGACTCGGCGTCCGATCTACTCAAGACTCAGCTGGGGCTGATCTGCGGGAAGCAGGACATCATTTCCAGTGGTGGGAGAGGATACCGATTCAACGATTGGATCACGATTCGGGACACCAGAAAAGCCGAGGCTGATCCGATTGAGATCGAGGACACGCCAGCAAGTCGGCGTCAGCGGATCTTGGAATTG
>JAJTEK010000184.1 GCA_021299695.1 Pirellula sp.
TGACCGGGTTGGCTTGATCGACCGGCCTAGAAAAGGACTTGCGCAGAAAATCGTCCGATACGATCGCGCGAATATTCGGCTGTGAGAACTTGCTCAAAACACTCGATACAAGCCCCGGGGACTGGTTGGCTTGTTTCATGTAAGTGACAACCTGACCAAGGTCATGCATCGCCTTGGGATCACGCCGCATATCGGGCAATTGCATGCGCTCGGAAAGCTTGCTCAAGCGGTTCTTGAGGATCTGCATCGTCGTGTCCGGATCACGCGAGACCCGAGACTGCTGGACATACTGCGTGAGGGCCTCCCTAACCCCAACGAACGGGGAGTACTCCAACCCGGAATAATTCTGCCGAAAACGCTTCTCCAAATCGTTCAGAGTCTCAGGGTTCGGCTCGGCTTGTGCCAACTCCTGGCGTAGCGTGTCCCAACGCAAAAAGCTCTTCCACGCAGGACCTTGCGTCGGCGATGAATCCAAATAACGCTCAAATCGCTCAACCTGGGCCTCAAGATTCGATCGGCTGCTGGCAAGATCCGGAAGCTTGGCTCGATCCAATTCGCCGTAAGATTGATTTACGAGGTTCCAAAGGGCAGGATCTTCAGGAACGGCAATGGTCGGTGCGGCTGACGGTGCGCTAGACTCCTGGCCGACTGCCACTCGGGTCGGACCTAGGACAGCTTGGCTCACCAAAGCCATCGCAGTGAACTTACCCCATCGGCTGAAACTCAGCCCACCGAAGCACTGGCCCCTCGAACCCAACCTCCAGAATCTTTGACCCATTGTGTTCTCCATTCCGCATCCATCCGAGTATTTCCCTCTTTGCTGTCGCTCGAGCGACAGCGGCCCTGAGTGTTGGCCTCCTGTAGTGACTCTCAGTGTAGTGGATCGCAAAAATCGCTCATAGCACCCAAGACACCCAGGCCCCCTAAGTTGCCTGGAAAACTCCCCATTTCAACACAACCCAAGACAACTTGAGCAACTTTCCTCAGTGCTCGGAACGATCCGACTTGCACTAGCCCCTCAAAAATTGCTAGTTTCCCGTCCCATCCATCGATTCGATCCGCCGATCCGAAATCGGCTCGATACCGACTTGTTTTTCATTCCCAGGGACATCGTCATTCCATGGTCGCTCGATTTTTTACCTGCGCCTTGGCTTATTTTTTCGTTGCATCTTCCATGCTGGCCATCGGACCCAAGTCCGCCTTGGCCCAACCGAATCCCACAGCGACCAACTCGGCCCTGAATTTTTACGGCGATGGATTCGTGCTGCTTCAACACGGAGCGGTTTTGCAAGGGTTCGTCAAACCCCAAGCCGACTCCGTCACGGTCGTCATGGACAAAGGCAAACAAGTCACCCTGGCCAAAAAACAGATCCTGGTTATCGGGCCTTCCATGGAATCGCTCTACAAGTACCAAACCCGAGCGATTCGCAAATGGGGAACCGGTGAGCATTGGCATCTTGCCCAATGGTGCATCCAAAACGGAATGCTCGATCAAGCCATCGAACATTACCTCGAACTCGAGAAACAAGCAGCCGACAATCCAAAATTCAAGCAACTCGACCTGCAACTCAAACAAGCCCTAATGGCCGACGAGAACGTCCGCCAAGCGATGGCGATCCAAGGGATCCTGCCACCCGAACCGGTGGTGCAAGCCAGTGCCGTACTCCCACGAGCGCCCGCATCGAGCGAACCATCGTTTCCCGTTCATACCGTCCCAGGATATCTCCGAAGGAACTTCCAAACCGAGATCACACCGATCGTTGTCTCAAGGTGTGGGCAAAGCGGTTGCCATGGGATTCTCTCGAAAAACAACTTCCAAATTTTCCAACCCGTCGGCGAACAAGCCGCTTCGATCAACGAGCGAAACCTTGAGAAATTTCTTCGATTCGTCGACGCCTCGCAACCCGACCAATCCGACCTGCTGAACTATGCCGCTCGCCCCCACGGGGCCCAGCGAAATGCGAGCTTCAACCTCCAACGCGAAGAGGATCGACACCACCTCGAAAAACTCGCCAAGTGGATCCGTTCGCTCGAAGGACTCACGCCCCAGGGACTCAACCCACAGGGTCCAAGCACGACGACCCCAAGCACGACGGCCCCGAACCCCGTCGTCCAGGCCGCCTTGTACGCAAAACCCGATTCGACCTCGGAGGTCAAGCAAGCCGTAGCGCCGTCCCCAAAATTGTCCAAACCTCCCAAGAGCGGATCGGGTTCGGTCGCGATCGATGCTAGCGAACTCATGGAGATCCAAGAAGAAATCCGTAAACTCGAAAAGGCTGCTAGCAAACAAACCAAAGCCACCGACCCGTTCGATGCAAAAATCTTCAACTCGAAGTATCGCAACGAGGATCCGGCAAAGGCACAAAAGCCAAATTCGCTACCAGCATCATCAGGCCAAAAGTAATCATGCCCATGAATAACGCGATCCCGGCATGGACAAAAAAAGCGATCGCTAAAATCCACGGACGCGTCAGCCGCGGCCAGACCAAAGCCGCATAGGCGATCTCCCAAAACAACGTTCCATGGGTCAGTATCGAACCCAAGGTCGCATAGCGACCGATCCAGGTCCAATCGAGCGACTGGTACTCATAGGATGCCGCAGCGTACCACATCGCCGTTCCATCCCACCACATCCAGCCCCGAGCTTTTCCCAACCCACCAAAAAAATAAATCACGCACAAATGCAATTGGATCAAACGCGTAGCGAACGTGTTTTGCCAATGCAAAACCGGCCCCTGGACCAATCCAAATCGCTTATCAAGACTCCAGGCATCCCCACAACGCGATACCGATAAATACATCGCCAACATCAAAACGATCTGGTCGAGCCCAAAAAGAAACGGAGCCAGTCGATGGGCGGTCATCAAGGTCAAAAACCAAGCCGCTGGGACCGTCCATCGGGTCCAAAACCCAAGCGACATCGCTAGCCCCATTCCGAGCGCGAGAACTTCATGCACACACGCCAGCCAGAGCGACTCGCGTCCGTCCAAGTACGTCCACTTCCACACGTTGCGATGCAACATCGAAAGAGACTCGTAATCCAAAAGCGCACGAGGACCAAAAAAACTCTCAAGCCTGAGCAACCACACTAGGTGAATATAAGCGATCATCGCACCGGTCGCGATTCGGATCCAAGCCAACACCTCGGNNNNATCCAAGCCAACACCTCGGCTCCCGAGGGGCGAAAAAAAAACGACTCAAGCGCCCCCCAAAACTCCTTGGCCGAATCGACAAAACAACGGCCGATTCCAAACCCTCTCATGGTAGCGGCCCCCTCAAGGCCGGGCCTGCCGGGCCTGCCGGGACCGACGGCGACTCAGGTCCCTCGGGCAAGACGATCAAATCCCGAGAATCCCCCAAACGCTTGGCCCCAGAGAGAACCTCCTGCGGCCCGGGCAAGGGACGCTCTAGACGCACAAGCTCAGGCCACGACTCGATGCGATCCTCCCGCCGTTCCTCCCCCCGAGTACCCAATTGCGATTGGATCGACTTGGAAATCGATCGCTGCAGCGTTTGATAAAAACGCCGATCCTCCTCCCACCGCGCGACGAACATCCTGTCGGTCATCTCCTGGGGGTCCAAGGCCGTCGGGGCAAAGGAGTTGTTGTAGAACTCCGAAAGCATGAAGTAACGATGATACAAAAGCCTCGGCCACTGCTCCTTGCGATCGGGAAACACTACCGATCGATCGCGAATACCGACCAAGTGGCTCGGACCTGGGTTCGGGGCAAAGAAGAAATAGCCATGGTCCAAATACATCCAATCGACGTAAGGACCTAATCCTCGGCGCAGGGCAAGAAATTCCGGGCCAGCTTGAACGTCGCTGCGGGAATAGAAAAACAAGGGCTCTGCCACAACGGCCAAGAGGTGGAAAAGCACAAGCCCAAGAAGCCACCTGCGATAGGCCGGTTTGCACGTTCCTCGGGATTCATGCTCAAGTCGAGCCGCCGGTTCGGACATTTCGATTCGTTGCGGCATCAAGCACTCGGGCCAGTGCTGCCAAGACGGCCTTTGGATTGCCCAAACGTCAAAACCAAAAACATTCCCAAACTCAATGCCCCCAGAATCGATGAGCCGATCAGCCACGGCTTACGCCTCTCGAAATACTCGTTGATCACAAAGTAGTCCGGGGGCTGATGGACCGGCAATCCCGATTCGACCAAGTACTTCCAGTGATCCCAGACCCGCGCCGGCGGATCCTGCAGCGCATCGTCGCGAAACGCAGCAAAGAACTCTTCCTCAGTATGCCCAAACTCGATCGGCGAAAACCATCGCTCCTTGGCCAATACACCCGCAGTCGTCAACGACAATGCCGCGATCGCCAAAAGCAACGCCGGCAAAAAACGCTGAGCAAAGCCCGCCTTGGGAACCGCACCTGCGACCACATCCTCCAAGATTGGCAAGGTCCGCAGCACCTTGGTCCCTGGCACCTCCATCAATTTGGAACATTGCTCGCATCGAACCGAACTTCCCGCCTGGGCTATCCCGACTGGAATCGTCGCTGCGCAGTCGCATCGAAAAGCATATTGAGGCATCGCAGTGGAAAAGCCCCGAAAGGCTTTGGCTGAGGTTGGAGATTAAAGTCACAGGGATCAGGATCGAAATCCGCCGAAGAACCAATCGAGGAACCAATCCCTAAAAAAGGCATCCCCAGAAACATAACCGATAACTAGGTATCCGGGAAAGAACCTAAGGAATGCGTACGACGGCTAGCCCCCGAACGGTTCAGAAAGCCCCCGGTAATTGCCGTTGGGCCCAAGATGTCCAAAGGTCCGCTTCCAAAGGACCCGCACCCCTCGAATCGCCACAAGGTCCCTCGAACTTCTTGAGCCTATCCGGAAAAGTCTCGCAAAAAAACTCCTCGACTATTCCGAAGATACTGCGCTTAGGGGTCCTGCCAAGCCGTTTGGTCAAGAATGTTCTTGGAGTCTACTAGACCGAGCCCCTCGGGTGGTTAAAATTATGGTGCCAAAGTCAACCCCTCGGGCCGCATGTATCCTAGGCGTTCAGTTCGCTGAACCCAAAGAGCTTCCTCGGGGAACCGTGTTGACCGGATGCTACGAGGTTATTTGTCGCTTGACCCCAATTAAGCCACCAGATTTTGCTAAGTCGTTCGAGTCGAACAGAGTTCCAGCCGATATCCATATCCCCAGGCTGACTTCCAACTTCAGAACACGACCATGAAATGACGAAGCACAACCGGGTTAGGGGTGTTTGTCCCACGTGCCAAGATCTATGCGTCGATCGATGCGAGTTCCGCACCCAAGGCACCGTCCAAGCAGCAATACGAACCCTCGCGGAGATTCCGGGCGTCAAGGAAGGTTTTTTCTAAGGTCGTGTTCCGAACCGGTGAGATTCCTACGGAAATTTTGAGTAGTTGAGAAAACTCGAACTACTATGATCGTTTTCGTGGAAATCGTTCTCAGCGTATCGGATCCTCGTCCGCAGACGGCCAAGGCTGGCTCGATCCACTCTCTCCATTCGTAAAAATTTACCAATTCATTCGGGAGTCCAGTTCGTTCGATCTTCGGTGCTACACTTGCTTTGCCTTGTCCAGACCGATCGGTTCCTCCGAGAACCAGTCCGGTCGATCATCGCTCGGTAGTCTGTGGCTCGTTGCTGACACGAACCACTCTCTAACCCTGCATTCATTTTGTGGTTTGAGGAATTATGACCTTGTTCGACGGCCTGTTGGATTTCGATGATGATCTGCCTCGCAGCGCTGATGACTTGGACGGATTGCACAAACTATCGCTTGAAGAAGAAGGCGATGATTTGACCGATGCGGTGGTCGATGTTGTGGTCCCCGAGGACCAAGTCCAACTCGAGAGCGAAGACGATTTGCTCTCAGGAATGGACGATGTCGAGACCTGGTCGGATGATCCTGTCAGGATGTATTTGACTCAGATGGGAGAAATCCCATTGCTCACTCGCCAAGAAGAGATCCGTTTGGCCAAGAAAATCGAAGTCACCCGAACTCCTCGAATGCGATTACGTCATCCAATACGCCTACAAGATCCTACGCCGAGTCCATACCGGGGAACTACCCTTCGATCGCACGGTCCAAGTCTCTGTGACCGATCGGCTCGAAAAGGAACAGATTCTAGGCCGACTACCTAGCAATCTGAAAACACTGGACGTTCTGCTCAAACGCAACCGTCGAGACTACCGAGACGCCCTGAGCCGCTCCTTGCCAACCAAGAAGCGGACCGAAGCTTGGGTCCACCTAGGCCGACGCCGACGAAAAGCCGTAAGGCTCATCGAAGAACTCGGACTGCGGACCCAACGCATCGAAGCGATGATCGGTGTGCTCGAACGATTGTCGGCTCGCGTCGACGAAATTCGACACGACTTGGCGACCCTCAAGTCCCACCAAGTCGCACCGTCGCAAATCGCACAACTCCGCCGAGAATACCGCCAAATTCTTGTTGCTACCCAAGAAACCCCCTCCTCATTGCGCAACCGCGTCATGATGGTCAAAAAGGTTTTCACCGAGTACCAACACGCAAAGAAGCAACTCAGCGAAGGAAACCTGCGATTGGTCGTCTCAATCGCCAAAAAGTATCGCAACCGCGGTCTGAGCTTCCTGGACCTGATCCAAGAAGGAAACGCGGGACTGATGCGGGCGGTCGATAAATTCGAATACCGACGCGGCTTCAAGTTCTGTACCTATGCAACCTGGTGGATCCGCCAAGCCATCACAAGGGCTGTCGCGGACCAAAGCCGGACCATTCGCATCCCTGTCCACATGGTCGAAACCATGTCCAGAGTTCGAAACGTCTCCCGCCAGTTGCTCCAAGAACTCGGTCGCGAACCGACCCTCGAAGAAACCGCTCGCAGAGCCGAAACGACCGTCGAGGAAGCTCGACGCGTACTGGCAATGAGCCGATACCCCATTTCGCTCGACCGTCCAGTCGGCAACAGCGAAGATAGCCAGTTCGGAGATCTACTTCCCGACGGCGCGGCCGAAAGCCCCGCCATCGGTGCCGGCCAAGAAATGCTCAGAAATCGCATCAACTCGGTGCTCAAAACCCTCAGCTACCGAGAACGCGAAATCATCAAGCTCCGCTACGGACTCGGTGATGGATACAGCTACACCCTCGAAGAAGTCGGACACATCTTCAAAGTGACACGCGAACGTATCCGTCAAATCGAAGCCAAAGCAGTGCGAAAGCTTCAACAGCCAAGTCGATCTCAAGAACTCGTCGGCTTCCTCGATTAGCTAGCAACAGTCAACCTCACGACGTACAGCTTGATCCGAAAAACCCTGCCCTGGACCCCTCAGGGCAGGGTTTTCTTTTTGACGAGCCCTTTTGCTAGCTCAAATACAATCCGGAATTTCTTCCGTAATCGTCAAAGTCTACCAAGGCCACCGCCGATAACCTTGGTAAGCAAGTTCAATACCTGCTTGTTAGGGGGGCCTAACACCAAAGGATCAACTCGTCGAATTCTCGGCGCTCGATCGCCGTACCTCGGCAAATCGTTGACACACGTTGGATGGGAACCCCCGGCTTATGAAACGAACCTTTCACAAGTGGTTTATCGGATTGCAAATCGGTAGCGTTATGCTCGCCGGTTGCCATCCGACCCAGCCTCACTACCTGCGTGATCGCGCTCACTTTGCCGAGTATCTCCAGCACGCACAGCAAATCGAAATTCCTGATCTGGAAATCGACCCGGCTCCCGAAGCGACCGACGCCCTCGAACCGCTGACGCTCGATAACCAAAAATACGAGTTCCTTGACCTGACCCTCGAAGAATGCGTCTCCTACGCTCTGGTCAACAGCAAACTCATCCGAACCATCCCTGGCACGCAACGCCAGAACGTCGACATCGCCGCAAATATCCTCTCGACCCCGAGCCAACAGCAAAGCTCGGTCTACGATCCTGCCATCGCCGCGACGACCACCAGTCCCCAGCAGATCGCTGTCGACCAAAACGGAAACCGCGTCTTGCCCCGAGGTGCATCTCGCGCCAACCAAGTCGGTGGAGTCGAAGACGCATTGAGCGAATTCGACGCCCAATTCTCCGCGTTCTTCTCCTACAACAACACCGACCGCGCTCGGAATGTCGGTGAGAACAACCCCTTCAACCCCACCCCATTCCGAGGCCGTGATAGCACCGGACAAATGGCACTGTCCAAACGGATGGCCACCGGTGGTGTCGTCTCAGCACGCTCGCAATCGATCTATAGCTACAACAATATCGAAACCTCCGGACCAGGTCGCGCCGTACCGAGCGACTACACGCAAATTCTCGAATTCCAAGTCCAGCATCCGCTCCTTCGCGGTCGTGGGACCTCGGTCAATCGAATCCCCGTGGTACTGGCTCGCATCAACGAAGACCTATCGCTCGTCGACTTTGAAGAACGCGTTCGAAATCTGGTCCGCGATGTCGAATTCGCCTACTGGGACCTCTACCAATCTTATTGGAACGTCGAGAACGCTCGGATCGCTCGTGACAGCGCCGCAAAGGCTTACCACATCGCTTACGAGAAACTCCAAAAGGGAGCCGCAGGGACGACCGAAGCCCAAGCCAAGTACACCTACCACGACTTCCAAGCCCAACTCGATGCAGCCCTGGCCGGCGGTGCTGCACTCGGGGGGGACCCAGGCCTCTTCGGCCGCGAACAAACCCTCCGAATCCTCATGGGATGGGCCAGCTCCGATGGGCGACTCGTGCGACCCTCGGATAAACCTGCCATCGGTATGGCCCAGTTCGATTTCGACGGCTCGATCAACGAAATGCTCAGCCGAAGTGTCGACCTGCGTCGCCAACGTTGGATCATCAAGCAGCGAGAACTCGAACTCCTCTCGGCCAAAAATCAAATGCTCGCCAACGTCGACCTCTCCTTCATCTACCGGTACGTAGGCGTAGGGTCCTCCTTGCTCGATCAAGGTGGCAATGGGCCGTTCCCACCCGAACCCCGGACCAATCCCTCCCCGAGTGCTTGGGAAGAACTCCTCGGTGGTGACTACCAAGAAGCCGCCGTTCGATTGGACTTCCTACCGAATCCCATCGGTGCCCGGCGAGCCAGCAACGACGTGCGAAACAAACAGTTGACGCTCGCTCGTGACCACGCTCTGCTCGAAGAAAAAGAAATCGCCGCAACGCATCGCATCAGCCAAGTCCTTCGCGAACTCAACAGCAACTACATCCAGATGACCGAACAGCTCGCAGCCCTCTCGGCAGCCGACCGCTGGGTCAAACTCTACCAAGAAAAATTCAACGCTGGAGAATCCGGTGCCGAGCAAATCATGGACTTGCTCCTGAGAGCCCAACAGAGCCGAGCCAACGCTGGTCGGAACTATGCCCGAGCACTATCCGAATACAACAAATCCATCGTCGAAGTCCACATGCTCAAAGGCTCGCTGCTCGAATACAACAACATCAGCCTCGAAGAAGGACTCTGGCCCGAGAAAGCCTACTGGGACTCCTCCGAACGGACTCGCGAACGCTCTGCGGCTCGGACACTCGCAACCGGTGCAAGCCGTCCGACGCTCTCGAGTCGCGGTGAACTCCCTCAAAACCTAGGCACCGCCAACCAAGCCGCCACGGCTCGCTCCACGACAACCACAACCACCCCAACGCCCTCGGAGGTCCAACCGACCAAAGAGCCAGCCGAACGAGCACCTCTCGAACCGAGCGAAGCGATCCCGCTGAAAAAAGCCAGCGGCAGAAAGCTCCAAGCACCACCGGCTCCTAAATTCAACTGGGGAGCCTGATCCGAACAACGATTTACGAAGCGTACAGCGAAGGCTGTGAACGAGAGGCAGGGGGAGTACTCGGGGGATGAGCGGTTCTTAGGAACCGCCCATCCCTTGGGTCGTTTATAGCGAAGTTTTTTTTGTCGCTGACCAAACGCTCCTACCGCGGATTTCACCCCGTCGAACTGCTATCTGATTCGGGCCCCCTGCGCTATTTTGAACCAAAAAACGAGTTTTTTGCACTCCCTCGATATAATCCGAAAATCGACGGCAACGTCTGGTTTCCAAACTCGCTCGGAAGCCGTTGCTGTCGCTATCTAATCCAGGGAGGATGTTTCGATGGATCAGGAAAATCAGGATATCACACTTGCGGTGTTGGATTCCGCAAACGCTTGGATTGCCGAATCGCTCGACGAAAACACCGTCTTGACGATCATCGCATTGATCTCAGAAGACCCGACGAACTGGCAAGATGCCTTAAGCGTTTGGCCACGGTACCGCTCCTCGGCCGTGTGCGAATCGACCAGCGAATTGCCCTTCGAGGAAATCGAACCAGAAGCGGTCCTCGAGTCGATCGCAGCAGCAGCAGGGTGGGTCGTCATCGACTTCACTAGAAAACGCCTCTCGACCGGCGGGGACTTCGAAGCGATCGATCGCGATGCGGCGTTTCGTCTAGAACAAGCCGACGATAGCGATTTCACAGGTCATCTGTCGATCCATCTGCCCCCATGGTGGGAGTTGGTAAGCGACACCGCGCCGGCGAACCTCTTAGAAGCTCGCCAAAGTCCGATCCCAAGACCGATCGTCGATCGGGAGATCCTCTATGGCGATGCGTTCTTGACCTTTGTCGCCAAAAGAGCCCTAGAGGTCTTCCATAGCGACGACTGGACCAAATGTGCCCAGGGCAACACCAAGCGGGATCGCTACGAGTTGACCGTCGCGGCCCACAAAGACTGGCTGATGACGCCGCGCGAGGATCTCGATGGCAAAATCCCTCGGCAAATGCTCCACGGCGCGATCGATTGGTCCAACAAGGTCACCGAAGGACAACAGAATCGTTACGAAAACGGCGGGCCGATGATCGCAGCGCCCGACGATTGGCAAGGATACTCCACTGCACCCATGGGCAGTCAGGAGATGTGCATTTACTTCGATTTCTGCCGAGAGATCCTCGGTGCGGCTTGGGAATGGCTCGAGACCAAGCAAGGCAAGGATGCCGCAAATCGAGGCGAGTCGGCAGTGACCGACCTGGTCGCATTCCTCAGCCAGATCAAAGAGAACTGGCTCACAAGTCCGCTCGAGGGCGGCCCATCGCCAAACTTCGTGATCGAATGCGATCGCCGGAGAGTACCCATTGGAGATGGAGTTCACATCGAGGGCATCGACGCGGTAGCGACCACCAGTCATCAAGGGGACTGCGATTGTCCGATCTGCGCATTGATGGCTGACGGGATGTTCGGGACGAGCTTTAGCAGCATCGACGGCCATCACCTAGAGCTCGACGATGAATTCGCATTCTCCATGCACGAATCGCAGGAGGACTGGGAGGACGAGCAAGGAAGTTATCAGATCTTTGAAGCGACCATCAATGCCCAAGAGAGCCAGCGCAAAGAAACCGCCACGCCGGACCCTTTGGCGTCGGTATGGACGGGCATCCGCGACCCGCGACCGATACCTGGCGATCCGTTAGGTCACTTGAAGATGGCATTCATGGTCGCCGAGATCGTCTCGGTCCTCCAAGATCGGGGCAATCGGCAGACCGAGATCAAGGATCTCAACTACGCGTTTGCCGTTTACCGTCGCGCCAAACCGCCCGAGGCCAAGAAAGCCAAAAAGAAGTTCAAGCGGATTCTTGAGAGACTTGCCAAGAGCCATCCTGAGTTGGTTTCAAGATCGGCCGATCTGCAGAGTTACCTCGACGAAACGCACCGCCGTCCTCTTACCCTGTAGAGCCAACAGTGTAGAGCCATTGTCCCCAATGGCTCCGCCCGACGCGCAAGCGTCGGCCTCTTACGGCTGTTCGGCTGTTTTCTCTTACTA
>JAJTEK010000053.1 GCA_021299695.1 Pirellula sp.
TCATACGGCGCGCTCGAATCGAAACTCGAGTACCCCCACATCTTGGCATCCAAACTATCTTTCTTTTCTTTCTTGGCTTCGATCATCTTCTCGATCAGGCGCTTGATCTGGGGAGCTTCGATCCCCTCGGCCTTATCGGGAATATCCTTGGGCATGATCAGTTTGACCTGCGTATCATCAAGTCCCAGACAGCGCCCTTTCTTGATCTGACTGAGCATGAGCTTGGGTAGGTCTTGAGTGGTCTCATGGACCAAGTCCGTCAAGTAATCCAGCGTCGAACGGCTCGGTGTCCATCCAGACGAAGCAAAGAGGTCCTGGAGGCGATAGTAAGGCAGATGCATTCCAAACTTGCCGTTGACGATCTGCGCGGCTACCGATGGATGATAGCGGCCTTTATCCCCAAGATTCGCTTCTCCCTGGACAGGGATCTCTTGATCAGGGGTATTCGCAAAGGCAAGGACTGGTTCTCTGTATTCAACCACGACGAGCTTCGGGGGAATGAACTTGAGCGACTCGCGGATCGATTCGCGAATAACAATCATTTCGCCAGATTTGATTCGCTTTTTGAATTCTTCTGGAATCTCAACTTCGACAATCTCACGAGGCAAGTGAGCAGGGAATGTATCTTGAGCGACCTTACGAGGCTTGGCAGCCTTCCTGCGTATATAGGTGATCTCATCGATTCCCTCTTCGGCTTCTTTCTTGGCTGCTTCAAGGGCCGCTTGGAGTTCTTTGTCTTCCGGGAACTCAAGAAGCAATTGATCGGCGTTGATGAACTTCTCTCGCTTCTTACCAGAGCGAAGAAAGCGGATCTCGGCGAGTAGTTCTTCACGCTCCTTTTTGAGCTCTTCGATCTTTTCTTTTTGTTTTACCAACGCGTCTGACTGCACGAGAATAACCTCGTGGGCAGTGCTTAATTCGTCGGGTAGTTTGTTTGCGTCTTGCATGCCGGAAACTATCGCGCGAAGATGAAATAGCGCAAGAGGGGATCGGCAATGCAAGGCGAAAAAATCAAAAATATTTTCTGCAACAATCGAGCATCATCGCTAAGCGACGCTTGTCGATGGAGGCACATAGCGTTTGCGTTTCCGCACCGAGGATAAATCAACACCCGAGAGGATGCATTGAAGCTCCGCATGAGTGATGATCACATGCTTGCCATCGGCGCACCGGAGTGGTCGCTGAAAGCATCCTTCCTCGAGACGTTTCATCCAGATGGCGATGCCATCGGTATCCCAGTAAAGGATCTTGATGCGGTTGCGGCGGTTGTTTAGGAACATGAATAGACCACCGTCGCGCACATCAAGGTTGAGGTCGCCTTTGATGATACCAAAGAGCCCATCGAAGCTTTTGCGCATATCGATGGGCTCGGAGTGCAGATAGATTGGAACCGAGGGGTTCGTAGTAAGCATCTTTTTTAGGCTACCTGTTCGAGGATCGCAGCGATGGATTCCACGGCCGAGACCGGAACGAGGATCGAGATTCCCGAGGGGAGTTTGATCTCGATAGTGTCCTTGGTCGGCTCAGAGGTTTGGACACGCAGGAATGCGCTGGATTGGGGCGCTGAAGCGAGTTTGCGTTTCCACTGGTAGAAGGACGTCAGCGAGCAGCCGATCGACCGGCAGAACTGCGCGGTGGGAACATTGGATCGCTCACACTGTGCGATGCGTTCGGCCCAAATTTTTGCGGTTTTCGAGGACAGTAAGCGAGACATCAGCAGGATCTCCTTGAGAACAGGGATAGAAACAAGGGCGCACCTTGAATCTAACTACACCTGAGTACAGGACTTGGATCTTTAGCTTGGTTCAACATCAACCCCGGCAAGCTAACGGGCGTGGCGAGAGACCCCTTTTTCGAGCAATTTACCAATAAATTAAACCAGCATCAATTTCTGATATTCTTAAACAACGACACTGGTTTCGCCGCGACTGCCGCTTTCTTACGACATGTTCCCTACTGGATTCTGTCGATAAAGAATCGATTATCGGAACCAGCTGAGCGCATAACTCAACTGATATACCTCCTTCCATTTCAGGCTCTTATCAGCAAGCCTAGTGTAAAATGCGATCTAGGGCATGGACTCCAACCGGATGACCGAAAGTGGTGGTACCGTTTCGCCCGGGGCAGGAAACTGGGATCTGATTCTGGAACCGATACTAAAGTTACCTGTAGTTTCGAACTTGACCCCGCTACGAAAAATCGTGAAGAAGAAGTTACCCAGATCCCGGCGGTCGAGACCCAGAGCATCAAGTTCACTTCCCATGAAGTTGAGGCAATGGTCGACATTCTCCAGCTGCATGCATGCCATGAAGTTGACGACGGGTTGTGCCAGTTGGCCCACGAGGTTCGGCATCGTATTGAATAGCTCAGCCTGACCCTGCAAATTCTTTTTCCTCAATGGTATTGGGGCGGGTTCAGCCAACGGCGGCGACAACAGACCTGGGTCGAAGAAAGCCGGTGGGCTGATCTGGCCCTTCGACAGCTTGATAGCGTGTTGGGTGACGGCGTTCATCAACTTCGTATAGCCCGCAGTGGTAGCAGTGAGTATCTCAACCGGTGGGAGTGACTCAAAGAATTCGGGGAACCGTATCGCGAACTCTAGATCGTTGCGGGTCTGGATGTAGCGCAACTTTTTCTCTCTCGCGTCGGCCAGCGTCTCCAAAAACGCTTCCTGTTCGACTGGTGTCGGCACCGGTAGCGGAATTGTGTCGTATGTTGCGATCTCGACCTCATAGGCAGACGCGTTGGACTTTGCGATCTCTGGGAACCTCTTGAACCTGTCGATTACTTCGTCAATCGTCACGGTGGGAGATATCTCCAGGCCTGAGCCCGCTCGTTGATACATTACCGTTGTGAATTCGGACTTCGTTGACGCACTTTTCTTCGTCTTTTCAAACTCAGCCTGGAAACTAAACCCTCCAAACCCATTGTATTCGGCCTGCAATGCAGCAGCCAGAGATGCCTGGGTGCTGGTCGACACTGAAGTGATGCGGACAACTGCGTAGAACTCTCCACCGGTCTGCAGACCGCGAACGAAACTGTCGCCGAACGCCCTTTCAAACTGGTCCATATTATTCGACGCCAATAGGGCCTTAGCTACATCCGTCACCTCAAAGTTCTTTCCTCGGCGCAAGGGGTTCCTGACCACGACGCTGGCGACGACAAAGGTCGACATCGAGTTGTAATTTGTCTTCTCCGAGAACGCTGCCTTCGCCGATCCCGATACAATGCCGTAGCGGCCCTGGGCCTCAAACGACATACCCAAAGTCTCCTGTAGCTCTTCGTATGTGGAAACGATCGAAATCGCCGATACAACTTCTGCGCCTGTCGCCGCCGAGTTCTCATCCCAAGAAAATCCCTTCAACGGGCTACCCACAGCCAACCCGGTCTTGCTGTTGAACCCCATCCCAATCTCTTCGTCGTTGAACGCCAATCGACGGACCTGTGCAACTTCCGGCATCGGATTCCTCCATCGTTTCAAAATACAGATTTTATGGGTTATTCGTTTCAACGATCCGAAAGCTGTTCGACTGATCAGTCCGCCAACTAACGACGAGCCATCCGTCTTGACGATTCGCTTCAATCGCCGCTGATCTTGCTTGGGTAAGAGAGAAGAAAAGCGGAGACATAATCATTGTGCAGTCTTCAGATGAAAGATCCAGGCTTACGCCGGAGAAAAACTCAATCGATCCAGCGCCAAACGATTCAAGCTTTTCAGTGATATCCTGACCGAGTCGGGGTAGAACTTGATTGGCAGGTAGTGCGTGATGAGCAGACGTACCTACAGAAATAACAACAACTAAAAGCCCGCCAAACGCTCCGGACAGCCCTGCCAAGTGACGCGCTTCCCAAGCAGCGTGTAATAGGTGTGCTCCATCCACAAAAAGCCCAAAACCATGTCCTGGACTTCCCTCGAGTGCTGCGACGCATGGGGAGTCGAATGCAACACCGTTTGTGTACGCATCAGAACCTGTGGCGACGCCATCATTGAAGGCATCGAGATCCTCTTCGGATATTAAATCGCTAGGAGAAGGCGAACTCATGGCCGAAATACCTTTACAAAAACCTTCTGCCCATGCAGCCTCTTTAAAGGGGACAAGTTTAAATGGGTTTTTAATCATGCTTTCGCCTTCATATATAATAAGGGTTCTTTGGGGGTGATGACCTGTACGCGGTAGGATCCTTGAACACAAACTCGATCACCCCAAGGAGTGTCAGAAGTTCGGCGACTCTCAGGAATTTGATTTGCAAAACCCGGATCAAAACCGCTTCGCTAGAGAATCCTAGCGTTTTGATTTCTCCAAGCCATTTTTGAATCCCTTTGCCGGTGGAATCCATTTGAATATCAGTAATCTTATCAGCGTCTGGAACTTTCAGTTTATTCGGGAGTTGTGGCGGGTCTGTTTCGAAGCACTCATCTATAAGTGAGCTGATTTCTTTAAGGAGACTCGTCATGACATGTTCCCTTGGTTTCGTTGGACACATCTCGTTAAATCCGCCGGCAGATGGTCGTGAAGCTCGGCGAGTCAAAGAAACACCCGCTTGTACGTCTAATCGTAGACGCACCTAGGACCTCGGACATTATTTTTGAAAATTCGTCAAGAATTCTTGGTCTTGTAGGCACCAATAGGGGGGAGCGGGCCAGTGCGCCCGGGCGAGATGTTGCTTTCAGAAAGCTGTCTTGCCTGGCTTGAAAGTGGAATTCCGGTGGACTCCGATGACCAAAAAACGCAGGAAATTCATGGCTGAGCCAAAAGTCGCCATGGTGGTTGACCATTCGGAGCGGTTGTTCGAAAAAACGTTCTAAGAGCGTGCGACCATTGTGCAAGCTCGGGAGGGTTTTCAAATTCGCAACCAGTTGCGGTGCTCAAGAGCGATGGAACAAGGCCGATCCGGCAGTTATACAAGCCGCACTCGATTTGTCGGCCAACATCCGAACCAATACAATCTTTCGATTTTTTACCCTGAAGGTATTCACAAACTTTCGCAATTCCCATTATCATTTTTAGGTAGTCTCTAGGACCCCGCTCTTCGAGAACCTTTTTGTATTGATGCGCTATGGATGAATCCAACGACTCTAGCGATCCTCTGGACCGAATCATCGATGAGTTTCTAAACGATCTCAAAGAGAATCGCAGTCCAACCCTGGAACTCTATCAATCCAAGTACCCCGAGCATGCCGGCCAATTGGCCGAACTCTTGCCCCTGGTCGCCTCCCTGCACCAAAACACTTCTGCCAACCCCATCCATAACCCTTACTGGAACCTCAAACCTGGTTCCATCCTGGGCCAATACGAAATCATCCGCGAAATAGGTCGCGGCGGAATGGGAATCGTCTTCCAAGCCAAACAACTCGGACTCGATCGCTTCGTCGCACTCAAAGTCCTCCTCTCGAATCCCGCCGATAACCCACAAATCCAATCCAAAAAACAAACCCGGTTCCTCCGAGAAGCAAAACTCTGCTCAACTCTCACACACCCCAACATCATCCCAATCTTCGAACACGGAACCGACCAAGCTCACTCGTTCTACTCCATGCAACTGGTCGATGGAAAAACCCTCAGTGAAATCATCTCCCAGTGGCGCAATGATCCCCCAGAAAATCTCGCTGACTCAGTTCGCGGTTCCAAAGCCCACTGGCTTCGAATCGCCCGGTGGATGCACGATGCTGCCGACGCCCTCGAAACGGCCCACCAACACCATATCCTCCATCGCGATATCAAACCCTCCAACCTTATCGTCGATTCACAAAACAAAATCTGGCTCGGTGACTTTGGATTGGCCAAAGATCTAAACCACAACAACCCTGACTCCACCACCTCGGGATTAGGCACTCTGCAGTACATGGCCCCCGAAGCCCTCGTCACCCATGCCACCGAGAAATCCGATATCTATGGACTAGGTATCACCCTCTTTGAACTCCTGGCTCGCATCCCAAAATACAAAAAAGACACACACATCAACTTGCTCCGGCGAATCAAAGACGAGGATGCTCCCAGGCTCGAACAGATCGATCCCCGCATCCCCATAGACCTGATCACGATCTCTCAAAAAGCCACCGCGCTACTTCCGAGTCATCGTTATGCCTCCGCAGCACAACTTCGCGATGACCTGAAGCGTTTCCTGCTTGGACAACCCATCCTGGCCCGTACCTATCCCCTACGCGATCAATGCCGACGATGGATTCGCAAACACCAAGTCTTAGCCACCTGGCTCGCTACGACAACCGGTTTCTTCATCGCATTGACCCTCCTTGCGTCCTACTTTTGGATCGAATCCCAACGCAAAGACAAAGCAATCGAGTTAATCCGCCGGTCTCAAAACCAAAGCTTCATCGACGAAAAGGTCGCCTCGGCACACCGAGCCGCTTCCTTGCGCAAAGCCGATAGCCGTAGCCAAGCCGTCAAGATCCTCAACGAAGCCTCGGAACGATTGAAAGGAACTCAACCCAACCCCAAGGTCCAGCGTGCGATCACCGATATTCTCTCCATGCCCGAACTGAAAACCGTACCGATTCCCCAAGTACCTGCGGCACAGACAAAACTAAGATACGCGTGCGATCAGGATCATCGCCGTATCCTCTTTCTCGATGAAGTCGGAAAAACTCACCTGTATTCCATGCCCGACTGGAATCACTTACACACCTTCGAGCTCATTCAAAAAGACCGATGGATCTCGATGTCTCCCAACGCCCACTTTGCCACTCTCGGAGTCTCTCAAGAGTTTACCTCAAGCGGTATCGGACATGGACTCGAATGCTGGGATCTGACAACAAGCCCACCGAATATTAAGTGGACGCGAGAGAACCTCTCGTTGGGGATGAGCTACTGGGACAATTCGAGCAAAGTCCTCTACTGCGTCGAATTCGACGGTACTATCCTAGGACTAGAGCCTAGTACCGGCAAAGTCCTCTACCGGCTGGAACCCTCCGGTCCATTCCAAGAAGCGATCATCTATCCCCATCCTACTCTCCCACTCCTTGCTGTGGCTTCCTATTATTTTCCAGAGATTCACTTTCGGGAACTCGAAACCGGAACCACCTTGGCAATCGCATCCAAGGACCGCGTCCAGTCCTTCGCTTGGCATCCATCGGGAAATGAGTTTGCGACCACTCATCATCGACCCATCTTGCGCAGGATTCAATGGCCGACCGGCAAAGTCATCGATGAACTCGATGTCAATCACAACGGTGGAGAGGTTCGCTACTCTCCCAATGGACGTTGGCTTGCAGCCAGCTATTGGGGCGATCATGTGGAACTGATCGACACAGCTACGCTCGAGCGTTACGAGACAACTTGGCCATGGACGTTTTTCAGTCTCAATTGGTCAAGCGATAGCCGAACGATCGCGATCAATGTTCTAAACGGTTCATTCCAACGACTCGAAGTTGACTCTCAAAATGGAATCCAAAAGACAACTTATCCATATACCTCCTATAGGGGATTCCATAGTCTGCTTCTGGATCAAAAACGACGGTTGCTTCTGACCAATTCGATGGACTCCAATGGCAAACTGACTGCTCTGGACCTATTGGATGGACACCGCTTTTCGCCTTCGACCAATTCGGAAAAGGACCCCGCTTTCATAAGAACTGACCATGCCGGCAGGTTCGATGCAATCGACTTGGATCGATCAGTCCAAATGACTTACGAGTCCAGTCCCGATGGTCTTACCGAACTAGGGACACTGACACTCAAGTTGCTCAAAGAAGCTGAATTACCCTTCAGCATCACCTATCCGAAAGCCTCCGGCGACGGGTCTTATTTTTTTGCTCATCCGACCGAGGGTCAGATGTTTCGCTGGCCTGCCAAGAACCCTGACGAGTTCCATCGCGTTTCAGTCCCAGGCAGTAAAGAGGTCGATTTCAGTGGTACCGGCAGGTGGATCAGCGTCAAAGGTAGATTGGACGATCGACTATGGCTAGTCGATGCACAAACCGATCAGAAATCAATGTTTGTTGACGGCAAGGACCAACGCGCCTTCTTCTCCAAGGATGACAAATTGGTATTTCTCTGCCCATCGAATCGGATTTTTGCATTCGGGAAATGGAAAAAACCTACCGCCGATTTTCCCGACTCTCAATGCCAAGCGGCAGCGTTCTCTGCGGATGGGAAACTACTCGTGTGGAACGACGCGAGTGCCCAGAATGTGATTGTCTATTCCCTTGAACAAAAAAGGGATATCTTTCAGTTCAACCTCCAGGAGTATGCGCCGGTGCGCATCTGGATTACTGATGACAATACACAGTTAATCGTCTGCGGCGTCGGTTCAGGAGATGTAGCGATCGTAGTCCTGGACTTTGCGAAACTTCATGCTCAAGCCAACGCGATGTTTCCGGACATACCCTACTTACCGATCGAATTGGTCCGCGATGCGCCCAAGCTGGCACGGCACACTCAAACTCGAACTCGACCGAATCTTTGGTTCGCTAAGACCGAGTACAGTGAGACTCCAATAAGGCCGATAAGCGCAGACGAATTCGTAAAAATGTGGAATGTTCGATCGGTCGATTCAAAAGCAGCGTTCGAAGTCTTGCAGCAAATGCAACAAACTAAATCGCAAGCGAATCGACAGCTGTGTGATGACTGGGACCATCAGAGCAAATCGGAGTGGGGAGTACATAGACTGAACGATACAGCAGAGGCTCTGGCCAATACGAAGCGATTCGATGATGCGATCGCATCCTGCGAACTTTCGCTCGAAAAACAACCGGTTAACTTCGACGCCAAGCTGATCAAAGCTTACTCACTGTGGCAAAAGCAGTCCCATCAAAAAGCAATCCAAAGTCTTGGCGATATCGATGACGATTTGGCGGGCGAACCCAAAGGCTGGTTGCTCACCTATCTTCTTGATTACTACATCAAAGCTTCGATGAATCCAAAGGTACCCAAGAACAGCCAAGACTTTATTCGTGCGATTGTTTCACTGGGGAATGAACATCCAATTTATCTACTTCATCGAACCCTCGGAGATTCCATGGTCACGACTGAACATCGAAATCTCTACGCTCTAAACTTAGAACTAGCCAATGAAATCATCTCTCAGAACAATAAGATCCCGTACCATTGGTACATCTTAGCACAAGCAAAACTTCAGGTGGGTGATATCGATGGAGCTCGCCAAGCCATTGATGAATACGTCAGATTAACGAATTTTAAGACCTACGAACTACCGCTGAAGCTGGATTTAGAATAATCGGACCGCTGACCAGGGCAATCGCACGTCGAGGGCCAGTTGGCATAATGATTGCGTAAGGATTTGAAGAATCAATCCCCTTTTTGGGGAAACAGAGTTTCAAGCCCTTTTCGCGATGGAGTTCGACCTTGGCTACCTCATTCGTTTGTAAAATTTACAATCACTTTGAAGAAGTTACCGACCCACGTGTAAATCGTGGTGCAAACCATCCCCTGATCGAGATGATCTTTCTTACTCTTTGCGCCTCGATTTGCGATGCAGAAGGTTGGGTAGACGTTGAACGCTACGGAAACGCCAAGCTCGATTGGCTTCGAAAGTTCTTTCCCTTCGAAAATGGGATCCCATCGCACGATACTCTTGGGCGTGTTTTCAGTCGGCTCGATACCTTAGAGTTCTATGCAGCGTTGCAAAGCTGGGCCAATGAAATTGCTGGTAGCCTCAGAGGTCAAACCATCGCTGTTGATGGCAAGACGCTCCGAGGATCTCATGATGGTGCTAATGGTAAGTCGGCTCTGCATTCGATTTCGGCCTGGGCATGCGGTCTTCGCATGTGTATAGGGCTCAATTCCGTCGACGATGAATCCAATGAAATACCGGCAGCACAAGAGCTTATCCGCCTTCTGGATCTACAAGGTGCGGTGGTAACGGCCGATGCGATGCATTGTCAGACTGAGACAGCCAAAGCAATTGTTTCAAAGGATGCGGACTACATTCTGACAGTCAAAGGGAACCAACCGGCTCTCCAAGAGGTTTTGAACATCACGCTTCTTAAAGCAATGGACAATGAGGATCCCAAGTTGCGTCGTTGCCAGAGTGGGGAAACAACTCGTCGAAGAGCCGAGATACGAGAAGTCGTTGTACTGCCGGCGCCCAAGCACTGCTCAGTATTGGCGGGCTGGGAAGGTATAAAAACGATAGGGCTGATTTATCGATCCAGGGAGATCAACGGGCAAGTACAAGAATCCTCTGAGACGTTTATCAGCAGTCTTGCTCCCAAGGTTCGAGATCATGCCAAACGAATCCGAGAGCATTGGGGAATCGAGAACAAACAGCACTGGATCCTGGATGTAACTTTTTCCGAAGACTCGAGTCGAATCCGCAAAGGAAGTAGCCCAGAAATTTCATCCGTTTTTCGACGTCTTGCGCTGAGCATTTTGCAACGGGACACTACCATCAAAGATAACATTCGGGGTAAACGTAAACGATGTTCATGGGATAAATCGATGATCGAACGACTTATCAAACATTTTTCTAGCATCTAACGTGCGATTGCCCTGCACCACTGACGCAGAGTCGTATAGGGAACGTCAACGGCCTTGGCCGCAGCCGCCAAGCTATATCCCTCCTGGGTTACCAGCTTGACTGCGCCATCGATGCAATCTTGATCAAAGGTCCGACGGGCTTTCTTTTCATTGGTTGACATTGAGCTTCCTCCGGCTTGAGTTTAGGGTTCGCCGCCGGTGTCCGCCAGTCCTGGGCTATCGCAGGGTGACCGGTGTGAGTTACTGCGAAGACTCACAGGCAGGGTTTCGAGTCAGAAACGATTGCAATTTAAGAGTAGCGTAGGTTCTTGAAACGTCCGTCGATCCTAGCAAGGCGATTGCTCATGGATTCATCGGAAATAAGGAGCTTTATTTCTTCGACCCTCACAGCTGGAATGGACAGCGGGAGTGAACTCCACGACAACTTAATGGTCTCGTTGTTGGATGTCGACCGAGCGATTGCGCTGTGAAGGTGGCCTCCAATGTTTCGCGAAAGATCGATCTGCAATTCAGAGCAAACTTGCGAATCCGCAAGATGGTCTTTTAGACGGTCGATTTCGCTTCTATAGAATTCTCTTACTGATTGTCGAAACGCGGCGACACGTCCGTCCAAGCACCGGAATTGAACAGCAGAAACAGTATCAAAGTACCTAACTTCGTACGCCTCCAAGGAGAATTCTGTAAACACCTTCTTCAAAGGCGCAAAATCTAATCCGGTAATCCAATCATCGAGGCAGTTAGACACTAACGTTTCAACGCTGTGCTCATCCGGCCAATCGGTAATCTTCAGCAACGAAATTACAGTAGTATGCAGCTGACAATCGTCCATTCTTTTCTGGTGGTATGGGAAATTGGAGAAGGCTCCTTCGGCTTCCAATGCTTCCATGAAAACGCGAAAAATTTCCAACTGCTTCCAAACCGCGTTGAACGTTATGAACCACGGGCGGGGTAGTTTTGAGTCCTTTTTTTCCGATTGCACCGATTATTCCTCTCCAGCTCATTCTGGCCTGAAAATAATCAATCGATCGGTTCAAATTTGGTAGGCGCTTCAGCAAATCTGATTAGTTTCGAGGAGGTCTTCTTCAAATAGAACTACTTTGATGCATTTGCTCTATGTTTGCCCCAATACTTGTAATCGGACGTGGTTTTGTAGGTAGCAAGGTAGTTCGCGAGCTACCTCATGCCGTGTCGTATGACGTAGATATTGCTGACCGAAAGGCAGTTAGAGGCGTTTTTGAGTGCGTACGGCCAAAGTTCCTCATCAATTGTGCTGGCAAAGCAGGCTCGCCAAATATCGATTGGTGTGAAAGGAACACAGAAGCTACTTGGCGATCCAATGTTGAAGGGGTGAGAATTCTAGCTGAACTATGCGCCGAATTTGACTGTTTTCTCGTTCAACTGAGTTCCGGTTGCTTGTTTCGCGGTGCTGCGCTTTCGAGTTGCGGATGGCGAGAGAGCGACCAAACGTTCGCTCCAAACTTCTACCTTAGAACTAAGTTGGAAGCCGAACGAATCGTACTTGGGTTTCCGTTTTCAATTATACGAATTCGACTCCCCGTTGATTCAGAACCTCACCCACGAAATACACTGACCAAGATTTGCAGTTTCGATTTTGTAACTCGCGGGTGCAACTCAATAACCGTACTTGATGATCTTGTTTACACCATCCGCATGGTTCTGAAGGAGCGCACTCACGGGATCATCCACTGCGTTAGTCCCGACGCAGTCAGCCCAAGCCACATGCGCAGGCTCATGATATCAGCGGGGCTGGCGAGCCGCAATTTCAAGGAGATAGACACTCCGGAATTGGAAGAGTTGAAGCTGGTGAGGGTCGCGCGTAGTGATGCAATCTTAGCAACGAAGAGGCTAAATAGCCTTGGAATAAGGCTCGATCCAACCGACAGGTCCTTGGCAAATGTCATTTCTCGTTATGGCAGTTTTGTAACATGAGCGTAAAAGCCGAAGACATTTTGCAGAGTTGCAGCGTAACTGGGAATCCACGAGTGTTTTTGTTGCCTACTTCTGAGCGTCCAAGTCGTATTTTGAGTCAGCAACGAAGAGCTCTTAACATCGTTCAATCTATGTATCAATGCGGGATTCTTGGAGCACGTGGACTTGCGGTGGTTGGAGCTGGTTTCGGAGGGCTCACTGCAGGGTGTTATGCTGCGATAAACGGAACAAGAGTTACATTTATCGAACGTGGACGCCCATTGCAACGCTTTTCAAGATCTAATCGGTATCTGCACCCCCATCTTTACGACTGGCCAAAGCAGGGATGGGACGACAAGCATGCTCGTTTACCGGTTTTGAATTGGACGGCCGGCGAAGCCTGGAAAGTTACGAATCAAGTACTGACGGAACTCGAGATCGTCCAAACGCATTTTGATGTGCAACTCGAGTGCGATGCAAAAATAGAAGAAGATGGGGTACGAGGTTCCCGTGACACTGCCTTCGTCAAATGGAAATGCAGCGATGAAAGGGAAATGGCGGAAGCATTTGATGCGGTTTTGATTGCCATTGGTTTTGGAGTAGAACAATCTAGACCGGAAGTTCTTAGGCTTCGAGGCTGGTCAAATTTCCCGCAGTACTGGGACATAGATCCTCCTTCACTTTCAGTCGAACCTAACGCTAATCTGTTCGTATTGGGTAGTGGAGATGGAGCTCTCGCAGATCTGATCGGGCTTGCAGCTCTCGCCGACAAAAGGTTAACTGACAATCATCGGAAAAGCATCTATTACGGAGACTTTGCCGACGAACTTTCTAAACTGCCTTCAAACAAACTGGAAGAGGTTGCGAGGGTTGAGAATCGGATCCTCGAGCTTCGAGCAGCTGGAACAACTCCAAATTCACGTGAGTATCAAGACAAGATTATTAGAATAGTCGGCCGCGACGATGGTCTTTTTTTAGCCGCGAGCGCGAAGAGTGCAACAATAGTTGGGCGAAACGAATCACTCGACGTAGCTGGGACATACGCTGCAAATCGGTTCCTTTTTCTTATGGCGTATCGAAATAGTCAAGTTCAATACGAGAAGTCGTTCAGTGAAGTCAGATGGCCCAAGCCAAATTATTCCGTGACTTCGAAAAGAGCGAACATTGGAGAGTTTAATGGACCATTCCAGTGCATAGGCCCGAACGACTGGCTGCTAGAGCGTCCAGGTCCGGCTGATGTGCTTCAAAAGACATTCCCCAACCTCGCTCGCACAAGTGCCAATCCAAGCCTGCGCGCGCTTGCGTTAACAGAACGACCGATATCTGCCGCATGGTCTCAATGCACTGCATGGGAAAATTTCCGACTAGACGAGACAGCAACCTCTGATAAGTCGACCACAATCGATCGCCCAGAGGCACTACCTCGCTTGTCGCTTTCAACTGAGTGGGCAGACTCTGTGATTCAGAAACTTCTTAGCATCTTGGCGAAAAATATGCCAAATGGTGATGAACTTGCTTTAAGCTTCCTTACAGGAATGCTCCGAGTTTACGCACTGATCTTCGAGCGCATACAGCTCACGGATGCTAATTTGCTAGATGGCGTCTTTTTGACGAGGGCATTACTACGACTGGACGCCACCGACAGGATCGCATTCACTGCATTCTGTCGAAACCAGTCTTTTCCCGCCTCGACAATTCAATTCCTTACGAAGAAAACTCAAAGAGGGCTAGAGATTGGCAGCATGCACTTATCAACCGCGTGGGAAGACTCGCCGAAGGTCCCAGTCGGAAAGCTCATCCGTAACAAGTCCGAATCAGCGCGGATGAAGCAGCTGAGATCGATTCCCGCATTTCATGGAGTAATAGAAAACCTGGACCGCCTGACTTCCCTTCAAGAGAATGGACCACGGATCGTGTCTACGACCACAGGCCTGTGGTCGCTCATTCCTCAATCTGGGCTACTCGATGCGTTAGCTGGGCAAGCGATTTTGAAAGTCAAAACAAGCGGACTTTTGCCCAAATATGAATCTGTACCAAACAGTGATTCATTCACTTCACCAGTTCTTCCTGGCAGAACTGCAGTGTTTCAACATCTGAAAGAGCTCGCCGAAGCTGCGACTGATCCATTCGCAAGTGATAAGCCGGAATGGCTATCTACCGTGGCTTCATGGTACAACGCTGCCTACAACACGGCAATCGCACGAAAAAACGGTGCTACTGCGTGTGATTTGCTTTGGGTAAATCCAGTGCATTCGTTTAAGAAAACGGACGTCACCGTAGCCGAAATCCAATTGAGAGATATTGGGAATCTTTCGAAAAAAAACTGGGCTAACTTGCGCAAGCAGATAGCTCCCAATATTATTCGTTGGAGGCAAGGTGAATCTAGCCTGCTTAAGGCACTTAGTCCGATCTTAGGCGAAACAGGTGATCGTCGCCCCCCTTCCTCTTCCAATCTGCACCAACGACTACAGGGAGCACTTAAAGAGACTATTGAAATCGGGGAATTGCGAAATCCCGAACGCGGAGAATTCTCTTCCCAAAGAGCCATCGTCTTTTATTTGAGGGGACCTGGAACAGTCAAAGTTACTCCCCTTTCGTCGATTTTGATTGGGTGATGGTTGCTCGAGACGGTCACCATCACCGCACGCATGCAAAACCTTTCGCGACCTGCGCAACTCTGTTGCGCAATCCGTCGGTTTTCATTGGAGAGCTAACCCTCCAGGAAACAGGTTATGTTAGCCTAATCAGAGGAAATTCCACTTTCTAGGGAGGCAAAACACCATTCCTTCCAGGAATCAGAATCATTCTGCGCTTCATTCAGCCGAGCTAATCTCTGAAGATCGTTCATAAGCAACAAGTAAATTCAGCCTCAATGCTCTTGACAACCGGTTCCAGAATCTCGTAAGTATAGACTGCTTACACCGATCGTGAAAGCGTAAGGGGTACTTTTCATCAATCGTTGCAACTGGACCAAGGTGCCAGGGCAGCAGGATTCTCACAAATCCCTCGAAAAAAGTAATTCATCGTTGCAAGTGCCCTCTAAAATGCGCTAACACTCCCTTTGGCCTCTCGTTTGGGCAAAGTCCATGCGTTTTCGTCGCCCAGGTATCGTGCGATACAACGTGGAAGCTGGGTGCGTTCTTGAAAACGAATCTATCGCAACATCGAGAACTTCAAGAAAGCGATCTAATTCTACTGCGGTGGACTAGGTCTTTACCCAGGGCAATGCCGGATCGAGTGCCACTGTGCACCTTCCTTTCTGTAAACTGGGTCGATTCAACGCCCACTTCAAATACTGGCCGAGTTCTCGAACGCCTTTTTCCAGAATGTCTTGCAACACCGGACGGATGTCGGCATCGCTAGAAAAACTCAGCGACTGTCCCCGGGTTTTTGTCATAGCGAAACTTCTTGAACGACTCCACGAGGTGGGCTCAGCTAGAGACAAAGCTCAGAATCCCGAGCTTCACATGGGCTCATTTACTGAGATTGTGGAATTTTCCGATTTACCGCGAACCCGATTGCTGCAAACTCGGTCTATTGAATCACCGCCGATGCAGCTCGACTGAGAAAGGCCTGTGTGGTGAAACACGCCATAAACCTCTGATCAAAACTTCGCCAGTCGGTTTTATTCGTTCCAACAAAGAGGAAGTCTGCGATGCGTTCGGACATGGCTAAGGTAATTGTCGAGAGACCTAGGTTTGGCTCTCGTAGGTATGGCGCCCGACTTGCTTTCCCCAAGAGGGGCTATCGCAGATACCTCAAGTCGATGCCTGTCGAAGAAATGCCTATTTGCGAACCTATGCTTGGCCGATGGAAAGGACGAAGCAAAGATCTCAATGAGCATCTCGGGCCGATGCGCCGTTTTCTACGATCGAACATTGGCCGACCTTGGAATAAAGTCCACCAGGAATTGTGCGAACACGTGTCGTTTGACAATGCCGTGCAAGCACACGTTCTATTTCATATCTATGAATACGTTCAACTCCATGTGGAGGTTGAAGATAAGGCGACGGTCTACAGAAAAACTCAGTATGGGGGATGGTCCAGAAATAAGCTCGGAGAAGATACAATGTACGTTTGCCCCAATTCGGGGATTCTAAAAGTAGTACAAGCCAATAGGCGTCATCCTTCGGTAGATCGCATTCGAAAAGATGAGGAGGTTCAATATCTAAAGCGAGACAATGTATGGTGGGAGGTACATTTAAGGAGCACTGAAAATGTCCGGTATGATCGTTGGGACGTTTGGTTGGAATGCAATATTTCCCAATTGACGCAGCAGGACTGCATCCGAACCTACGGAGATAATCTCTTCGCTACATCGTAGCGACTACTTACGCCTCATGAAACCCGACAGCTCTATCGTCAAATCCGACAAAAAAGTCGCGGCAGATATGGCTCGCGGAGAATAGGGAAAAGCCAAAGTCCAAAGATTAATCACCGAGATGACTGCTAAACAGAAAATGGGCGCGAAGATCGCGATGTTCCAAGGCTGGGGTTTGATCTTAAAAACTTTGTAGACTAGGTAGATCGCAGCGCCGAAGAAACTATTGAAAATCCCTCCCCGAGCGAAACTCTCTTCGGATATACCCGAGAATCTCTCGCTTTGAAATGCGAAAAACCTTAGAAAAACGGGCCTTTCAGTTTTGCCGGTCGATAGACCCCGGTGGAAGTCGCCCGGTGTCGATCTGGCCATCGGAGCGGATTTGTTAACCCGCAGCGAGTTAGTTTTTGACAAGCTCATTGGTGACCCGTGGGTTGATGTCGCGCGATCGCAAAACGCGTCGGCTACTGGGCGTGGACTATAAGCAAAGTGTCCTCGGCCGATCTGCTGGACTACTTCGATGGTCACCGTTTACCTTGAAACAACTATCGTTAGCGATCACTTCCCTCTCGGATACGAACCCCATTCTCCTGCACTATCCATAAGTTTCCAGAAACTTGCTCTCCTCCACCTAGCAAAGGAAGGAGTCTATCCAGCAAAGCAAGAACATCGGATTTCGATTGTGTGCGTGGACTAAGAATAATGATTCCTGCATGTGCTGCGGGCGGGTATGTCCGAATATCGGAAAAGTCGAGGTCCAATGTGACGAGTGCTCGTTCTTCCGCCCGGCAGACGCTGGCAACTTCTAAGTCCGGTTGGCCGACCATTTCCTGATCGAAAATGGTCATCGCTCGATTGGCAAATTCTCGTCGACCTTGAAACGCATTTATGCTGCTCCTGGCGTAAGCGACACAAATCGTTCACGCACAAGTTCGGCAGCGTAGGAAATGCAGGCATCGATATCTTCGTTTTTAATGATGGGTAATTGCGAAGAATATCCGATCGACTAAGTCCCGATGCGAGATTATCCAAAACAACTGAAACCATTATGCGAGTTCCCTTCACGCAAGCTTTTCCATGACACACCATCGGGTCTACCGATATGCAATCTTGCCATTTCATACTGTTGCTCCCACTTGATCCTTCTTCACAACAAACCTCACCCTATTCATTCTACCTCAAAACTCGAAAGCAGTTGAACAAACTTTAGGTTCCCCAAGATTCCGACGACTTGGGAATTTAGGAAGAACTCAGGGCAAGGCGGAAGCCAAGGGAGTTGCCCAGCCCCGACGGCCAACGCCCATTTGCTCCATCGCGGCGATCTCTTTTCCGACATTCAGTTGCATGTTTTTCTCCATAGAATTTGGGTAAATCGGACACGCGGCGGGTTAACCGCCGTGGACGACAGTGAGCACGTTTTCGCCAGAAAGCTCAAGGCGATCCGCAGAAGATTCGGCAGGATTTCCAGCTTGCTTGCTCTCAGGTAGCTAGTCTCGCTTCCGGAGCCGCAGGATGCCGGCAGCTAGGATCGATGCAACATCGACGAGTTGTTGCTCGTTGGGCGTGCGCGCAGTTTCAGCGCAGTTGGTCATGGTGAAAAACTCCACAAGAGAATTGCCACCGATCGTGGCTTGGGTAGGTTCGTGGCCGAGAACGCGGCCTCTATTGTTTACCTACCGGGCGGAGGTTCGAGTTGGCGGGGGAAGCATTGGACTAACCGCTTGGTGAGTCGTCTTATGAGTCGGCTGGAAACTCTCGATTTTTTAGGGAAAACAGATGGTTCTGGAGAAGAGGGGGTAGGATTGAAACAAAGAAGTTCCTCGCTCGAAGAAACACTGGATTCCCGCATCGACGAAATCGATGGGCTCCTAACTATTTTGACAATTATCCAGTTATTTCCGGTTTTCCGGGTTGGGGGGAGTAGGATACGAACCTGCTTAAGGAAGAGAAAAAGTAAATGCAGGGATTGCTTTTTAGTTTCTATTCCTCAGGAGTTCCTTCGATGAGTTGCTTTCATTCGTTTGATGGGCTTTGGACAAGCTCGCGAGTTTTGAGTGTTGCCGCAGGTGCCTTGGCAACAGTGGCCAGCATGGCCGCACCGAGTTACGCGGCGGTCATTTCGTTCGGCTCTGGTGCTAACCAATTCAACATGACGTTTGTGACGATCGGCAATCCCGGCAATGCAGCCGATACCACCGGGATCCCGAATCCTGCGGGCGCCGTGGGTTACACCTACGACATTGGCAAGTTCGAGGTCAGTCGGGATATGATCACCAAGTACAACTCGAACATTGGCACGGGCAACAGCTTGGCGATTAGTCTTGCAGATATGAATTTTCGTGGCGGTAATGGACCAAATAGGCCGGCCACCGGTATTACATGGAACGAAGCGGCCCGGTTCGTCAACTGGCTCAATACCCAGAAGGGGTTCGCTCCAGCGTATAAGTACGCAAATAGCACGATAACCACTGACCTCACCCCATGGACTGTGTCTGAAACTCTCGATTACGACGCATCGAACCCTTATCGCAGCAAGCGAGCGAATTTCTTTTTGCCGAGCTTCAACGAGTGGTACAAGGCAGCCTATTATGATCCGAATAAGCCGGGAGCTGATAAGTATTGGGATTACCCCCAGGGTAGCGATGGTGTTCCAACGCAAACTACTGGTGGGACAACACAAGGTACGGCAGTTTACAACTATACTATTAACCCCTCCCCTGCGGATGTAACAAACGCCGGTGGCTTGAGTCCTTATGGCGTGATGGGACTAGGCGGAAACGTCACTGAGTGGGAAGAGAGTTCGGTGGATCTGCTCAATAATAACGGTTCTTCTCCTCGGGGTACTCGCGGCGGTAACTTTTTTAACCTCGGCATCAACATGTCGTCGTCAACTCGCAACGGCGGTGCAAATCCTGACTTCGACATCGGTTTTCGTGTCGCAAGTCTGAATTCAGACGCCGTAGTGCCTGAGCCGAGCATGATGGTGATAGGGATGGTGTTTGGTTTAGGGGGGTTGGCGGCTAAGCGGCGTCTGAAGAAGTAACCCTTTTTCCTTTGGGTCTTTTACCCTTTTTTCTTTTTGGCGCGTCGCCCAGGGCGACGCGCGCGAATTTTTAACGAGGGAGAGACCAGGAGACTGCGCGTCGTTATGCATGGGATTTGGTTGGATATTTGAATCGCTGGACTTTTGACATCGGAAAGCAATGACACGTCGCAGCGACCCACCGGTAGTACTCGTGAAATGGTACGATTTCACCAAGTGGGTTTTGGGCCACGTGGATAACTTTCCCAAAAACCAGCGGTTCGTATTCGGACAGCGATAAAAAATCGAAGATACTCCTTGAGGTCAATCGCAGGTTGGAAGTCCTGCATTGGTTGCTTCGCTTGGCATTTGACCGCAGGCTTGCACCGGTCAAATACCTAATTCAGACTTTAGTCGATTTAAAAGTTCGGTCGTGCCGTGTTGGTCGGTCCATTGTTGGATGTAAGACCATTCCAATCGGGGAGCTCGAATTTGGTAGGTGTAAAAGTAAGAATGTTTCGAATGGACCCGGTCATGAGTTCGAAACCGGTTTGTGGATCGAGCTTAAAGTCGCTACCAAGGGATTCGCAGATCTTTTTCAAAACGCCTTCCTCGTATTCGATAACGATATCTGCATCTTTGGTCGCGCGAGGGTATCCGTAGGCGTTGCTGGAAAAAGCGCCGACAAGCATGTACGGGATCTGATGCGTTTGAAGCACGCGAATGACATCGATCAACGCTTCAAAACTAGACTTTTCCAATTGAACCCTCCACATAGGGTTGGAATAGCCCTTCTTCCTCAACTCTTCTCTTGATGGCTTTCCGGCGATCGAGTTCTTCGCTCACTTGTTCGTCGCACAAGCTTGGTTGTTCGGCCCTAATGATCTGTTTCAACCAACGGAAAAGCTCCCCTATCCGAACGCTCTCTGCAATGAGCCTCTCCAAATAGGCAGTCATAAGTGCTTTGCTAGTAATAGTTTATGTTAATTCGCGTACACTCACGTTCTCGGTGACGATCAGACACGCAGAACAAAACGGGACAAAGGCCTCAAGGCCTAGCCTGTTTACCAAATACGGTTGATTCGTTGTCAAAACTGAGTCGTGTACTCGGTTAACAGAATACCAGATCCAGGATCGTGCGACAATCAAGTTCCGTTCACAATCGAAGATCTTGACGCGTGGTATGTGTAGTATACACTACACGCATGAGCACCTTTGGCGAACATGTACGAGAGCTTCGGGAGCAGCGACGGGCTGGTGATGCAGGCTTCTCGGTGCGGCAGCTCGCGGCTCGGGTAGGCGTTGAGCCGTCGTACCTGAGCAAGATCGAACGTGGCCAACAGCCTCCTCCTTCGGAGAAAACCATTCTCTCGATGGCAGCCGAATTGGGCGAAGACCCGGATGTGTTGCTTGCGTTGGCCGGCAAAGTTTCGGGCGAACTGCAGGCTGTAATTCTCAAACGCCCCAAGCTCTTTGCGGAGCTCATTCGCCAGCTCAAGGATTTGCCGGATCACGCGGTACTACGCATTGCACGTGAGGTTCGCGACGGAGAATGGTGAACCTATCTATCTCTAAGTGCCTGACTAACCCATGGGGAATCGAACAATGATTGAACTCAAATCTGACGAGCTGGTTTTCACATTTCCCGAGGTTCATCCTCAAGCGAAGCTAAGTATCAGCTTCCAAAGAACACTTCGCATCCCAGACGATGACAAGACATATCCTTTGCCACCTGGGCTGGGCAAGTTCCCACTTCGACACGTCGATGATTTTGCGCAGAATGTGCCGGTAAAATGGCTCAAGAGAGGCGGCGTCCTACTACCGATGTATCAGTCCGAGGCGATGTGGCTGAACTTCGAGTCTTCCACGATCGATGACCACTGGGTTGAGTATCCCTTCGCCGTGAAGATAGCTGCGGGAAAGAAGTGTGCTGTCTCGGGGTTGGAATGGCAAGATGGCCTTCGGGGAGATCCACAAGACTACATGATTGTTCCGGAGCAACCATGGCTGGATGGCTTCGCTGTCGAGAAGGGTGTCATAAGACAGTTCGTAGCAATGCCGTTGGGAAGCGGATACTCCGCAGAAGAGCAAATCACAGGAAACGCCGAACATGGTGGATTACAAATCGCCGTGTATCCAATGAAGCGCGACGTTTTTGAACGACGTTTTCCAAAACGCCCGGGAGACGAACGTGCATGTTCAATGTTGATGGAGGATTGTTGTTTTGCCGCGGCACCCGATATGGGTTTAGCTCCAGGCGGAAGGATGCGACAAGAAATCTTTGAAGACCCATACGATCGAAAAGACTGGCAAGATACGAAGAGCAGCCGATGTTTCATTCACCTTTGCAACTCAATGGTCTGGCAATCGATAACGGGTTCGGCCCCTCCACATCCAACGCCTACCGCTAAGAGTTACACACAGGCAGGATTACCGTGGTTCGACTACTATGACGATTCCCAAGAAGCTCTCAAGGGTTCAAGCATTCTCGCCAAATTAAAGAGCGTTGCACAGAAAAGTTTCGCAAAGGGTGAAGTCGTTCTGCCTGAAAACGAATCTGTTACGCCTGACAATGTTATTGAGTTTCGAAAAGGTCTAAAACGCGAGCAAGTGCGCGAAGGTCAGTTTTAGTTCGACGCATAGTTAGGTTAAGTTCATGGAATTTTCGCTCCAGCCCAGCGACAACTAGAAACGCGGGCTTCACCGCTGACCGCTAGGCGACTTACTACAGTAATCTTCGATGCGATTCGATTTTGGATCGCATCTAGGTTCGTGTACTTGTAGGCAAAACGAATGAAACGCAAGACAATGATTTACCTCTCAGTAACGGCGATCTTCGTTTTGGCTGGCATTTTCGCTTGGAATACCATGGCAAGGGCTGCCTACGAGTCGGCGGAATACAAGGTTGTCGAATCCGACGGCAAGTTCGAAGTCCGCGAATATCCTGACCTGATGCTTGCAATCGAAAACATTTTCGACCATGTTTCTCACTGCAACTGAGTGCCGTACTGCCTGGAGCAAGACTCTTGGGAATCGCTTTCCATTGGCAACCCGTACGTAGTCGGAAGAAAATTGCGTCCGCGACGGATCGTAAATCTCTCCGTGGTCTGCCTCCGAGCAGACAGGTCTCGTAATCAGGCAGAAGCAGACGGATTTTTCCCACATCGCATCTGGCATTCGGTACGCATCGAAGCTAGTCTGTGATTCCATGGTGAGCCCTCCTTGGCTGGTGAAAGTGTGACAACTCTCATATCCAAGGTTGGCTCGCTTTTTTCAATACCAATTAGGTTTTCGGATAGGCTCTTAGATGATTTTGCTCTGCGCACGATCCTAAAGACCGCTTTGAACATCGCGATGCGCCGAAGTCGTGACGTTTTTGAGCGATCGAAGCGAGCGTTTTTCTGATTCGCAAGCGATTTTTACGCCTTGTGCGCGGACCTTCAGCGGAAGCGGACTGGAAGTCCGCTTTGCGTGGGGATCGAGAGATGATGTTCGTGGACTTCTTGACGATCGTCATATGTCCGGGAGCGGAAGCGAAGCGGTGCGAATGGTGGGTTGAGAACAAGCAGCGGCCAGCTTGGCATCGTCGCCGAGCATGAAGCCAATCTGATACTCGCAGTACGATTGCTCGAATCTCAATCGCATACTCCAATCCCAGAAGCTGGAAAAAAGCCGGGGACAGCCCCCGAGTTTTTGCTAGCCAATTCCCGAGCCGCTAACCAGTCAAAAAAACGAGTCAGGTTCAACGTGTATCGTGTACAATCACTGAAGTTTGTGTGGAGAGGGATTTCAACAAGCGGGGGATGAACGGAATGCTCATCGAGATAGACCCAACGGTCGATTTTGCGTGCAAGTTGTTGCTGGGGAACCCAGAGTACCCTGACATCACCATTCACTTTTTGAATGCGATCCTAAGGCTGCC
>JAJTEK010000185.1 GCA_021299695.1 Pirellula sp.
CCATCTTTGAGAATTCCTATGGCAAGGAACACCCTAATGTAGCGACCGCCCTCAACAACCTAGCTCTGTTGCTTCAGGCCACGAACCGTCTGTCGGAGGCCGAGACGCTGTCATGGAGGATGGTTTCGATCTTCGTTGGATTCGGCAAGGCTACAGGGCACGAGCACCCTCATATGCAAGCAGTACTGCAAAACTACATCGGCATCCTGACCCAAATGGGCATGTCTGAACAAGAAGCGATTTCTAAGATCCAAGCCAAGATGCGTGGAGACAATCCATGATGCAAACCCTCTTTCTTTCCACCGTGTCGAGCGAATTTTCCCTGCTGCGCCGCAGATTAGCGAACTTATGCCAGCGGACTAAAAAGTGTCAGGTTCGGCACCAGGATGACTTCTTCCATCGCGGCGTGAAGACGCTCCGGAATAAAAGGACGATCCGATTTAGAACCTGAATTGGAAGTGGCTCCTTAGGTTTTTTGTGTCTTCGAAAGGTCGGCTGCTTGGGTTCACAAACGCTTAGGTTTTATTGATGTTTGTTTGTCCGGTAGATTTGAGAATCGCCGCATTCAAGGCGGGTTCCACTCTTGCTGTCCTATTTGACGGCCGTCGTGCCTAAATGCCGTTTTCGGTGGCGACAGGCTTCCGCCCACGATGATTCCAGATTCCCGAGCGTGTCCTGAAGAATTTACCCAACAAAACTGTTGTGCAACTTCAAAGCTGACTTTATTATTCAACAACAGGAATGTTGTGCAACAAATTAGTCGAGGAGTTATGCAATGTCCGATTTTTACACCGGTTCGCCACTGGACCCGGAAGATATGTGGTTTCGAGACGATTTCATCAACTTGCTTTGGGAAATCCTCCGCACCGAACACGTGTTGCTGACCGCACCACGCCGCACAGGCAAGACAAGCGTCATGGATTTCATGGCAGCCAAGCCGCAAGAGGGCTACTCGGCGATTTCGGTCTTCGTCCAAGACCTGGACCATCCTAGCGAGTTTCTCCTGACGCTTCTGGATGCGTTTCAGGCCAAGCACCCCGTGCTGTTTCGTAAGATCTTCAAGTCAGGCTCCAGTTGGATCGGGTCCACACTGGATCGAATCGAAGAAGTGGGGTTCGCTGGCTTCAAAATCGCCCTAAGAGAGCAGAAATCCAAAGGGAGCGACGATTGGAAGCTGCTGGGCGATCATGAATTCTTCGAAGTGGTTCGGCGATCCAAACAGAAGTTGCTATTCATCGTCGACGAATTCCCCGATCTAATTCTCAACATGAAACGGAATCATCCCGAGTTGGTTCGCCCTTTTCTGGCATGGTTCAGAAGTCATTGCGTTAGTCCCCATCCGAAGCACGATACGATTCGATGGCTACTAGGTGGTTCGGTCAACCTTTCGAGTACGCTCGATGCGATGGGTTCGATCGATTTGATCAACTCCTTGCACGACGAGCGACTTCCAGTCCTGACCTCCTCTCAAGTGCAAGAATTTGTTAGTCGAATGCTATCTGACCGCAATGTCGATTTCCATTCTGGCATTCCAAGCGAAGTGGCAAATCGACTTGGGCGCCCCGTACCATTGTTTCTTCAAATGGTTACCCAGGATCTGTATCGAATCTGGAAGCGTGTGCAACGACCGCTGGAAATCGAAGACGTGCACACCGCATTCAGCGAACTGATCGTCAGCAGTGCGGCCCGGGACAAACTACAACACTATTACTCGCGAATCAATCAGTACTACGACGAGCCCAAACGCTCAGCAGCGTACGCTCTGCTGGCGAAGCTTAGTCAAAGTAACCATGGCGTTCCTCGTAAAGCTCTCGAGCAGGAATTCGATCGCCTGATCCAGTCTCAGGGAGACAACTTGCCGGATCACGAGCGAAGACGTCTCTTCAATCAACTACTTCGCGATCTTGAGAATGACTTCTATGTCGCTGAGACGTCGAACGATCAATTTGACTTTGCTAGTGGACTGCTCAAAGCTTGGTGGAAAAAATACTATGCCTGATGCTCAACGGAGTTCGGATTTGGGTCTATATCGCGCCGGGATCACTGGGCAAGAACATCGCCGTAGTATCACCGTCGGGCGCAAGCCGATCCTTGAAGATACCATCGAAATCCTTCGCAAGGGTATGGGGCGGAAACCCAAGCATCACCTCTTATTCATCGGGCCCCGCGGTATCGGCAAGACGCATCTGCTGTCATTGATAGAAGATGTCGTTCGCAGCGATTCGTCGCTGAAAGAGAACTACCACATCATTCGGTTTGCCGAAGAAAGCCATCGAGTGCTTTCGTTCGCGGACTTTTTATTGGGTGTCTGCGAGATTCTTTGTGATACATTGCCAGAGGAAGCCCAGTGGAGAGAACTTTATCAACGTTTGGCGACCGAAGAACGCGATGAAATCGTGATCGATTCGCTTGTTCCGGCGATTCGTAAACGCCGTCGCGATCAAAAACAGTCGCTGATCATCATGCTTGAGAATTTGAATCAGGTTTTCGAGCAACAGATCAAGGACACCCGCGATATCGCGGCCCTGAGGGGCTTTCTCATGGAAGACAACGGTTGCTTGTTGATCGCTACGGCACCTTTGCACTTTGGGTCAATCACCAACCACAAAGAACCATTCTACGATTTTTTTGATGTTCAAATCCTTGACCAACTCACGCAAGAGCAAACGATTGAGCTGATTCGAAAAAATCTCGAGTGGGAGAGGCGAGAGGATCTTCTTGGGGATTTCACGAACCTAAGACCACGACTGATCGCGCTGTATCGTATGACCGGCGGCAGTCCACGCTTGACATTGATGTTGTACAAACTGATTGCTGATGAGGCCGTTTCGGAGGTGAAGAGACAGTTTCAAATTCTGTTGGACCGGATCACCCCCTTCTACCAAGATCGAATGCGCGATCTTGGCCCTCAGGAACGAGCCGTCCTAGAGACGATGGCGACGATGCGGGATCAACCCAAAACACCTTCTGCAATTTCGGCACGGATGCGAATGAAAACATCGCAAGTATCCTCGTTGCTCAAACGGTTGTCGACCTCGCAATACCTGCGATCCGTTGAAAACACCGATGACAAACGTTCTCGGCTTTATACGATCCGCGAAGGTTTCTTCGATATCTGGTTGGCGATGAACGTCAGTCGAGTAGCGCGGGATCGGTTTCCGTACCTCGTCGAGTTTTTTGAACATTTTTATCCGTCGATCGAAGAGCGCAACCGTAAACGGGAGGAGTATCGCAAGCGATTGGCAAGTGGTGAATTCGATGTACCCGCGGCATCCTCCTGCGCGTCCGATTGGCAAGCCGGACTTGATTATTTATCAGAGGTAGGTTCGCCAGAGGAACGAGCGAGGGAAAAACTCCGTTTGGCAAATATGCACCTTAGGGATGGCAACGCTGACAAAGCCGACGGCTATGTGCGAGAAGCGATGGCAATTCCGTTGGACTCCATGGGAGCTTGGATTGTAAGGCGAGCAGATTCGGAGGCTCCTTTGGACTATCTGGCAGAAGTCGAAGAGCTGATCGCTTGCTGGGATTCGCTCCGTTTAGGCAATCTGGAATCATTCGTTGCCAAAATGAAACTACTTGGTAGCGGTTTGACATATAAAACATGGTCAGAGGCAAAAGTTGATTTCCTGAAAGAACACCTAACATTGCTTCCAAATGCCAGAGACCGTATCGAAACCCGTTTGCGTATCGGCGAGATTTTGACAACTGTGGCTCGATGGTTTGAAGCTGAATCGGAACTTCGTTTAGCACTGAAACAAGCACATGATGAACATGACTCAGACATGCAAGCATTAGCAATGAATGACCTTGCTCTTTTGCTTAAGGCCACGAACCGTCTTGATGAGGCCGAGCTACTGATGCGCCAGGCGCTGGCCATCGACGAGCAGTCCTACGGACCCGATCACCCAAATGTCGCTAGAGACCTAAACAACTTGGCTATGTTGCTTCAGGACACGAACCGTCTGTCGGAGGCCGAGCCTCTGATGCGCCGGGCGCTAGCCATCGACGAGCAGTCCTACGGACCCGATCACCCAAATGTCGCTAGAGACCTCAACAACCTAGCTCAGTTGCTTCAGGCCACGAACCGTCTGTCGGAGGCCGAGCCGCTGTCATGGAGGATGGTGTCGATCTTCGTTGGATTCGGCAAGGCTACACGGCACGAGCACCCTCATTTGCAAGCAGCACTGCGAAACTACATCGGCATCCTCACCCAAATGGGCATGTCTGAACAAGAAGCGATTTCTAAGATCCAAGCCAAAATGCGTGGAGACAATCCATGATGCAAACCCTCTTTCTTTCCACTGTTTCGAGCGAATTTTCCATGCTGCGCCGCAGATTGGCCAACTTATGCCAGCGGACTAAAAAGTGTCAGGTTCGGCACCAGGATGACTTCTTCCATCGCGGCGTTATCCACTGACCTTGGCTCGCGATCGCTTCGTGGCACCTCAGGTGAAGGAAAATTCGCATACATTCCAGACCGATAAATGGATAAGGCAGGGCTACCACCGGCCCTTTGGTTTTCTGCAGCCACTGAGATCCGCTTCTTCAAATCAGGCAAAACACGTTGTGACCACCAAGCAACTGGTCAAACTCATCGCGACTGCTGCGATCGTCATGTCAACCGTCTGTTTGATGACGAAAACGAGTCCGTTCGCCAAAACTGTTCGGCTGCGTTTAGGAACATGAAAGGTGAGCGTCTGCTGCAGCTTGAATCGAAGATCATTAGTTTCGTTGAGAGTCGCTCGTTTAAGACGGAACCACAATCGCTTTTGATGGCATTAAATGAGTCACGAGCCGAGTTACCAAAAGTAGTTTGCCGAGCCACGGAGCGGGTTTTGGAATTCATTGGCGAAGAGGGCGGCAATATCGCGAATAGTGAAGCCTCCTCCGCATACAGCTTATCGACTCTTGTTGTTCGCCAGTACGCTCAGTCGACCGAAGGAGAACCAGAGCCACATTGCCTCGACCTAATCGATCAAATGGAACGAAGAGGTTACATGGATATCGCGGACGAGCATTCCTAAACGACTTCGGTTGGTTTCCAGACGACGAGTCCTGCGTATCGCTTAAAATCAGCATCGTTCAATGTCATCAGGTGAGTAATGCCGTAGCAATTCATGGTTGCTACAAGCCGGGCAGCATGAACTGATACGCCGACGATGTTGTGAGCGACGAGCAATTGTCGCCACCCTGTGTAGCAGAGTTGATTGACGGAACGCACGAAGAATGGGTCTTTGCTCCGACGACGATTTATCAAAGGCTCGCAACAGTACTCCCGTATCGACTAGGATTTCCATTGAAGTAACTCATCAATCGTGGTCAGCATAGATGTCGGCTCGTGAAAAATCTGTCGGGAGGGAGCCTTCGACGCTTAAGTCCACGAATTCCTTCTCTAAAGCATCCCACGATGAAGCTTGGGATTCGCAGGGGCTGGCGTCTACCAACGATTTGACGTAGTCGGCCAATGAAACACCGGCACCCATGGCAGCAGTTTGTAACGCAACAGCGGTTCGTTCGTCGACTTGAATCGTAACCATCGAAGTACCCCTTTCAAACTATTGTACCACCACTTTCAGCATTGTGCCAAATGGAATCACTGCGATCGCCCAGGACTGGCGGACACCGGCGGCGAACCCTAAACTCAAGCCCGTGATAGTCCAATGTCAACGAAGGAAAAGAAACCACGTCGGACCTTGGCGCAATCGACCACATCGATACTCGCATGGTACGTTCCGCGGTCCTTCTCGTTGGTCAAGACATGTTGGGTAACGGCCATGTTGGGTAATGGAGGTGGTCGATGGAACACAGGTTCCAAATACTCCTACCCGGACCGCTCCACGAACCCTACGCGACACTACTCGGTTACTTGACCGAGTTGGTCCATGAGACCACTCAAGATCCTCCCGAGAAGGCGAGGGGATCGAAGATCCCCCGGTAACCGCCTTGCCGCTTGCGTAGTTGAATCAGCCCGACGATATCAAGCGTCGCGGCTAGGTGATGCGTCCGATCTTGCGCATGCTCCTTGACTCAGAAATCAACCTTCGCGGCCGGCCCATCTGCGTGGGGACATCGCTCGCTACCGATATGCAGACTCGCTGAGCCGCAAAGGGACCTGTCATTCGGATTCGCGATTCAAGAAAAGCACTCGTAGATTTCGTCCAACACCAACAGAAAACCAAGAGGAAAACCGAGTTTCTTCGCAGAAAAACCCAGAAAACCAGCCGTTTTTCCCAGTTTCACTATTGTTTTTCCTGGATTCATACACATAGTACTCAGAGAAAGTTGTTGGTTTTTACGTCAGGAGATCACAAATGTCGCAAACGCTTGCCGAAGGCTCGACTGTAGTTTCTCGGGATTGGGAACGCGAAAAAATGTTCAGCCCGAACGTGCCACTTCTTTGCTTCAAGCCTGGTAGATGGGCAACG
>JAJTEK010000054.1 GCA_021299695.1 Pirellula sp.
CTCAAGGCCGCCGAGGTATGATCGCGCTCGACGTTCCGCAACGTTCCGAGCAGATTGCGGCATCGTTCGAGCATGCCGTCGAGTCTCGAGCGTTCGAGCCTGAGCGTTTGGTCGAACTCCTTGACCGTCGCCTTCGAGGCATCCATCCAAGACTTGGCTTTGTCGACCTCGGCCTCGCAGCCGGTCAATGCAGCTTGGCAAGCCTCGACTTTGCCTTGCAGCAAAAGCGTCGACGCGGCTTCGAGATTCTTGCGAGCCATGCTGGCCGCATCGTCGGGATTGAATCGGCCTTCGATGAGCACTTTGTCCTCTGGCAATCGCAGGGACTTGGCCAACTCGCCTCGGTTGCTCTTGATGAGTCCGGGCAACTCGGAGAGCTTCGGCTCGGTCTGTTCTTTGAGGTGTTTAGCCAGACTCAAGGCCTTCTTGGCTTTTTCCTGCAGGGCGTCCATGGACAAACCAAAGGCGTCGATCTGATCGGCGATCGATTGCTTGGTCGCTTTTTCAAACAACTCGTTGGCTTGCTTGGATTGTTCGTGCAAATCGGCGTCGATCCAATGGGTGGTATATCCCATCGCCCGAAGGGCCTCGGAGGTGGTCTTGAGTTGGTCGAAGTACTTGCCTCGGTACTCGGCGATCATCGAGCCGAGTTTCATCCCTTGGGCCAATTTCCACGACGCGGATTGAGCCGGTCCCTGCATGGCCGATACCGCATCGTGGGTCGATAGGGATTCGGCTTCGGCAAGGTCCTTTTGGATCGAGGGGATCAGGGCTTCGAAATAGCTTGGGACGGGAAAGAAGTTGTCTTGGGCCAGCTCCGACAATCGTCGTTCTTGGTTGACCATCTTTTGAAGTTCGGACTGGCATCGATCGAGTTCGTCGTTGACCCCTGTCAGAGAGTAGTCGATGACCTTGAGCGTTTCGCTGGCTCGCTTGCGCTTGCCCTGGATGGCTTGAAAGATTTCGTCGAAGGTCATCACCACTTCGTCGGGGACTTCTTTGGGTGGCTCTTCTCCGGTTTCGAGAGCCCGTTCGCGCAGGATTTCCATGGCGATGGTTGGAATCCCTGTCGACTTGTTGAATTTCAGGGGTTTGCCTGACAATTGACGGATCGATTCTTCATACGGGCCAGCGCTGAAGTTGTTGATAATTTTCTCCCAAACGCCGGGCGGGTAGACCAGCTCCTTGGCTTGTCCGATCACTCGTCTTGCTTCCTTGGACATGATGAACAGATCATCGATATCACCGAGTGTACCTTCGCCAAGGGATTTGGTTTTCCCGGTGTAGCCGCGTTCTTTGATCCGTTCACGGGAGCCGAGCAAATCGCCACTTTGGGTAAAGAGCTGATCGAGTCCCTCGGTTTCCTTGGCGACGGATTCCTCGCGCTGCTTGAGGTTCTCGACGGCTTGGTCCATCGCGGGTTTGCGTTTGCGATGAAAGAACCACAGGATTCCGGCGAGCAAGAGCCCGAAGAGGCTCGAGATGGTCGCTATGACCTGTCGAACCATGCGACGGAATTTGGTCTGCTCTTCGATCCGTTTTTTCTCTGCGTCGATCAACTGGTCTGCTTCGCGAAGCATGGGCTCAAAGCCTCGCATCTGCTCGATAAGGTCCAAGTCCCCGTTGCGGAATTTCACATCGGCGAATTCGAGCTCCTTGCGAGCCTTGATCACCATGCCATTGGCCACCGAATTCGGGGCCCGTACAAGTTCGGAAATCTGGCCTTCGAGCTCCTTGCGATGCTCTGGGTACCCTCGCACTGCGGCATACCCGTTGAGGTATTGATCGAGCTCGGTTGCCAGTTGACGCAACTGGGGCAGAGTGTTGCTGGCGGTCTCTAGCTTGGTTTGACTGGCGAGCTCATCGAGGCGAGCTTTCCATTCGGGCAAGGGAGGATTGGCGAGCTGACCGGTCGCTGCGGTGTTGCTTTCGCGAAAGGCCTTGGCATCTTCCTGGACTTGATCGTAGACCTCGCGCAAGTGCAAGGCTGCTTCGGTCGCCGTTTGAAAGTCTCGCTGTTGTTCGAGCTCTGCGTTTCGGGCCGTCTCGGTCTCGGCCTGGACCATCCGCTCGAGCCTTTGATTGATCGACTTGACCGTGTCTCGAACCGCATCGAGGACCCGTCCACCTGACCGCATAGCGCGAACGGCGGGTTGGTCCAACTCTCCAAACCAGTGGGATTCGCCCAGTCCACGGCGATCCTGAGCCTCGGAGCCGAAGTAACTGAATTTGCGGTTCTTGAGCATCAATACAAAAATCGCGCCATCGGTCTCGTGTGTCACCGGATGGACCAACTCGCCAAAGTTGGTCTGATTGCTAAGCCCCATTCCTAGGGCGACTTCGACCGCATCGATTCCAAACAAGGGGCGTCCATCGGCGGCCACGTAGTATTCGCCATCGGCGTTGTCGAGCAGGACAATCGTCCAATGAGGTCCATTGTTGGCCAACCATGCCTCGAGCTCTCGGAGCTGATTGGCACTTGCACCGACATTTCCCTTGACGTACAAGTGACGCTCAGGAGACCAGGAACTCAGGACATCCTGCACCTTATCGATCTGGGTGAACCCCTGCTGAGCATAACTCGTGGACGAACCCCGGTCTTGGGCCAGGAGCTCTGGTGCGATGCCGATTCCAGAACCAATGGCTAGCAGAAAGCCGATCGATTGGAGCCAAGCAACAGCGGATCGAATGGACAAAGAAGGACGGAGCTTTTGATGAGGCGACTTCGGAAACATCTTGAACCTGAAAATGCTAGGACGATAACCACTCGGGCATTGGCCCGAAAGGGAAAGGAAAAGGTCGAAAACAATCGCATTTAAGTGGCAAACTGCTCAATGCTCGTTTGAAGCAACAGTGCCCACTGCTCGAGCCAAAGCGCACTGTCGCCATCCCGAGGCGCATATAGGATACACACGATCCGCGAAACCGTCTTATCAATCTTGCCGGCCATCGAGTCCTTGACCGGGGTGCCTAAGGGTTTTTGCTCATCGGAACCGCCGCACACGACGATCAGGTTTTCTAGGTCTAGCTCCTGGCCGACGGAGTTAAAAACGTAGCTTTCACCGGGTTTTCCTAGGCGAATGAGCATCCGGTCCGAGAACGCATCTCGGTCGAGCATCGAAATCGGGATCCCGCTTCGGACCGAAATCGCATTGAGGCAATCGACCGCCGGATGGACCCTGGGAAACTTAGACTCATCCAAGCATCGCGCTAGGTATTCCTGAGCCGGTTTGCTTCGCCCCGAGGGCTTGAACCCACCTTGGCGCAATAAGGCTCGAACCGCTTCGCGGCGAGCCTCCCAAGCCTCGGTGGCTTTCTCTCGAATCGCCTCTTGGCACTGCTGCTCGACCCATCGATCGAACTGCGGGGTACTCGGCTGATGGCTCAGGCCGTCGACTTCAAATACCGCGACTTGTAGGTAATCGAGCTGGTTTTCGATCGCGATCACTTCATCTCTCCGGCGATTGGGACAACCCAGAGTAGATTAACCGCGAGGAAGCGATTCGCCAAGCAATCGCAAAGCTAAAAAGAATACGGTATTGAACCGAACCTTTCTTTCCCTATCCGTCGCTCTTTGACTTGGAGGACTTGGCGGACTTGGCGTCTTTGCGGTGAGTTTCTGAGGCTTTCCCGACGGGCGTGTCGAGGCATCCCATCGTGCTCGTGCTCAGTCCGCCGTAGCGTTTTGAAGTTGCGCTGTCTTGGCTTTTATCGTACTCGATGGCGTATCTTCGAGTACGAGTACGAGTACTGCTGGCGCGGAGTACGAGTACGAAAAGCCAGGGAAAACATCGATTGAAACTCCGAAACATGCGAATAGCGCAACTTCAAAGCCGTGGCGGACGGTGCACGAGCACGAAAAACAGCCAGAACAAAACGATGCGCTGAAGTGGCCGGTCGGTCGCTCTTTGACTTGGCGGACTTGGCGTCTTTGCGTTGAGTTTCTGAGGCTTTCCCGACGGGCGTGTCGAGGCATCCCATCGTGCTCGTGCTCAGTCCGCCGTAGCGTTTTGAAGTTGCGCTGTCTTGGCTTTTATCGTACTCGATGCTGTATCTTCGAGTACGAGTACGAGTACTGCTGGCGCGGAGTACGAGTACGAGGAAATCCGATGCGATGCGCGAACATCGGACGGACAGTGCGACCTGTTGGTTACTCGAGCGACCCGTAGCATAGGTAGACGGCAAGCAGGATTTGGCACAGGCTAACCCCCATCCCGATTGGGTGCCCGAGCCGGGCTCGACGTCGGGTGATCCAGAAGATCACCAAGAGAACAATCGCAGTCCCGAACGCTTTGGCAAGCAAAAACAACGACACGTCTGGGATGCTGTTTTTGGGGATGTGATCCAATTGCATGAGCCATCTTCCGACGGGGTTCATTTCGAGTTGCTTGAGACTCTCGGCATAGCGGACCGTGAGAATCATGTCGTAAAAAGAAATCGCACCGATGACGGCAAGATAAGAAAGCAGCAGGGCGTTGGAAACTCCGCGGAAGATAGGGCGATGCGATGGAAGCTGTGATTCAAGGGGGTAGTGCATGACTCAGAATCCTCGTAGTTTGTGGTTTGCTTGCCAGGGCAAGCGCGACTCAGGACTGCAAGTAATGCGTTTTGCGTGCCAAACAAGAAGTCTTTTGTGAACCTTCGAACAAAATAAAAACAGTGGGAATTGCACCCCCCTTGTGGGGCGAACTAGGTGCTGGATTTTCCAGATGATCTTTTGAGGTCCCATTGAGGTCCCAAACGCATGTTGGGGAGCGATTGGCAGTGTGCGGGAGATTTAGGCACACTGGCGTTTGAAAGTTGGGCAGGGCCCGGAAAATAGTCGCTGGGCTGATGCTTGGTAATGTTGTTCAAACAACTATTGTTTGTACAATAAAAAGGATGAGTAACCTCCAACTTGCCGTCCAATTCTTCCTGCAAATCGCCATCATCCTGGGTTTCTGCCGCATCGTTGGGGTACTTGCCAAACGGCTCGGACAGCCTCAGGTCGTTGCCGAGATGATCGCAGGGGTGCTTTTGGGACCCTCACTCTTCGGGTTCCTGGCCCCTGAATGGCAGCAATCGCTGTTTCCATGGGATCCCAAGCAATCGACTCGCGACACTTCGTCGTACTTGTTTCCGGCCTCGCAACTGGGACTTGCGCTCTACATGTTCATCGTCGGCTTGGAATTCCGGGTCGACATCGTCCGCAAGCACTTCAAGAGCTCACTGGCCGTATCGAGTGCGGGGATGATTGCTCCTTTCGCACTCGGGGCTGGCCTGGGTTATTGGTTTCATTCCTGGGGTGGATTGTTTCCCGAACGGACAACGGCTACCGAGGCGATGCTATTTCTGGGAGCCTCGATGTGCATTACGGCCTTTCCCATGCTGGCTCGGATCATCCATTTCAAGGGTCTTCATGGGACGTTGATGGGAACGGTAGCGATTGGTGCCGGTGCGATCGACGATGCTGTCGCGTGGTGTTTGTTGGCCATGGTTTTGGCAAGTTTTGACAGCGATCCGTCTCAAGCCATCCGGAGCATCGGGGGGGGGCTGGCGTTTGCAATGTTCGTGACGACGATCGTTCGTCCAACGCTCGGGCGGCTTGAACGGTTCTTTTTGGACTCAGCGGGCAAACTCAGCGAGTCGGGATTGGTCCTGGCCTTGATCCTCATGGCCTTGGGGGCGTGGTTTACCGACTCGATCCATCTTCACGCTGTTTTCGGCGCGTTTCTCATGGGGACAGCGATCCCGCGAGGGGAAGTCCACTCGGGGGTTGTCGAGAAGATCCAGCCGTTGACCGTGGCGTTGCTCTTGCCGTTGTTTTTTACCTATTCAGGGCTCAACACTCGGATAGGCTTGCTCAACGCCTGGTGGCTCCTGGGGGCCTGCTTGGCGATCCTCATCGCGGCCATCCTGGGCAAGTGGGCTGCATGCACTCTGGCGGCGAGGCTTTCGGGTTTGAGCCTTCGCGATGCGATGGGGATCGGTGTGCTGATGAATGCCAGGGGACTCATGGAGCTGATCATCATCAACAAGGGGCTCGAGCGGGGCATTATCTCGCCTGAGCTTTTCGCGTGCCTTGTCATCATGGCCATCGTAACGACCTTGATGGCTTCCCCTCTTTTCGATCGGATGATTGGAAAGAGGGAGGCTGTTTAACTGGCAAGGAGCGAGCAAATCGTGCTCGAGGCAATTCGAGCGAGTGCTATTCATCTTTCGATTACGAGCACGAGCACCGTCCGCCAAGGCGGACTGAGCACGAGCACGACGAAGATCATGTACAAAATCATGCACCGAATTCTACATCCAGGTGCCTTTGAGGAATTCCTCGTCGATGTCCACCGACGGATCCTTATCGGATTGGCGTTCGGCGAGGCTCGCCCAGAATTCCAATGACTCATCTTCCTGACTTTCGATCGGGAAGATCGCCGGTCCGTAGAAGTCCGGTTCACGGGTCATCGCTGCCCAAGCGTTTGCTTGGTTCCCGGCGGTGTTGAACAAGACGGCTTGTTCGACCACACGAGGTTCTGGGGCAGCAAGGAGTCCGATCGCCAAACGGCTCGTGGAGTTCAAGGCCTCATCTGGGCCTTCTCCAGATCCGCTATTGCCCGAGGAGTTGATGAAGTCGATTAGGCTAAGCACGTCGGTCGCATCGATGAAACCATTTCCGTTGACGTCGTAGAACGGTGGCGGAGGTGGAAGTTGCTCGACGGGAATCGACGCACCTTGGGAGTTCAGCAGGTTGATCACCATCAACACATCGATCGGGGATACGAACGAATCGTTGTTGACGTCGAACCTGTTGGTGGGATTCTGATAGAGCGACGCTACGACTTGGACCGTTACGTTGGCGATGTTGCTCGAGAGCCCATCGTTGTCCGAGACGGCGTAAGCGAAGGTAGCAGTCCCTGTGAATCCAGCTTGTGGGATAAACAGGATTCGTCCATCGCTCTGCGCCACAGCGGTACCGAAGTTCGGAGGAGTGACGATGTTGACCGTGCTGCGGTTGATCGTGCCATCGGTGTCGAAATCGTTGGCAAGAACATCGATAACGATCTGGGTATCGCGTTTGGTGATCGCAGAATCCGCGATGGCCACCGGTGCGGTGTTGACGTTCACGGTGACGGTCGCTTCTTGGGAGTACTTCCCAAGCGAATCGCGAACGCGGTAGGTGAAGGTGTCTTGTCCGCGGAAACCGGTGTTGGGGGTATAGCGGATGGTCCCTGAGGACGTCGGGGCGACGGTTCCGTTGACGGGAAGTCGTCCGATTTCGATCGATCCGATATCCAATGGCGTATCGACATCGGTATCGTTTGCCAGGACAGGGAGGAGTTCCGAGACGTTGAATGGCACGGTGAACGTGTCATTGTTGGCAACAGGGGCGTCATTGATACCGGCGACGGTGATCGAGACGGTCGCGACGTTGCTGAGCAACCCTGCAGCATCTCGGGCACGGTAGGTGAACGTATCGACAAGGCTCTGTCCGTCGACCATCGCACGCAGAACCGCCGAGACCGTCGGATTGTAGATGACCGATCCGTCGTTGCGAACCGTCACCGCGGCTCCGAATTGCGAGCTGGATTGGAACGACGCAACGCTCAAGGTATCGTTCGGAAGATCTGGGTCGGTATCGTTTGCAAGAACACCTGGAGCCGTCACGTTGAGGATGGTTTGCTCGTCGGTGCTGTAGCTATTGTCCAGAGCGATCGGTGCATCGTTGACTGGATTGATCGTTATCGAGAACGTCTTGGCCTGCGAACGATTGATGTTCGGAGGCGTGCTAGGGCCATTATCCGTGGCGATCACCGAAACGATTGCAACACCTGATGCGTTCGGAGCCGGCGTGAACCGCAGCACCCCGTTGGCATCGATCGTCGGTTGCGAGGTAAACAGAGCCGGACGATCGGCTGTTGCCGAGATCGTGACGGTTTGGTTCGCCTCGTCGAGAGCCGTCGGAGGGTTGCTGTTCATTCCTTCGGCCGGAACGATATCGGCAAGGATGATACCGGTAAATGCACCGGAGTCTTCGTCGACGGTAAGGTTCCTGGTGGTGTTGAATCCTGGTGGATCGTTGACCGGTGTGACCGTCAGGGTGAAGGTAGCCGCTGGGGAGCGGTTGTTGTTCGGCGGAGGAGCCGATGGACCACTATCGACAGCGACAACCACGATGCTCACCGCACCGTTGGCATCTTTGGCCAGGGTGAAGCTCAGTTGACCGGCTGCGTTGACTGCCGGACGGACTGAGAACATCGCATCGTTGTTGGTGGTTACCTCAAAGGAGACGGTTTGGGCATTCGGGCCGGTGTTTTCATCGGTCGCAGCCGGTGGGCCTGCCAAGATATTCGTGGCCCAAGGAGCCAAGTACGCAGCGGAATCCTCGAGGACCGTCAGGTTGCCACCAGCGGTGAACTGAGGTGGATCGTTGATCGCTCCGACGCTCATGGTGATCGTACCAGTGGCGCTTTGCTGACCAGGCTTGTAAGTCGCATCGTCGGTAACGACGTAGCGGATGAAGTCTTGGCCGACGAAGTTCAATGGTGGAATGTAATCGAATCGAACGATGCGACCGTTGCTAAAGACCGGCAGGACAACACCACCCCTAGAGGTAAGTTGTTCGATGTTGGTCATACGAATGGTTTGGCCTTCGGCGACTTCATCGGCAGGACCAGGCAAATCGTTCGCTAGAACATCTGCGGTTTGGACCGTGACTCGGGTGTCTTCGGGGGTGGTTGTCAGGTAACCGGCCGCTATCGGCGGATCGTTTACAGGAACGATGTTGATCGTGAAAACACTTTGGACCGAGACATTGGTGTTCGGCGGCGGAGCCGTCGGGCCGTTGTCCCTCAAGGTCACTCGAACCCGAGTATCCTTACCCGAATTGCTGTTGATGTCCCTGGCCGTTTGGTAGACCAAGGTACCATCGACTCCAATGGTGGGTTGCACCACAAACGCAGTGGGGTCAAAGGCGACGACTTCGAACGACAATTCTTGGTTGGATTCATCGGCTGCGGTGATTGGACCTGGACGGATACCCGTTGCAAAACCAGGAACCGATACGACACCTTGGTCTTCGTCGGCCGTCGTCGACGTCGGAATCGTGAATTCCGGAGCGTCATTGACCGGTCGAACGATGATCGAGAACGTCGCATTCGGGCCGATGTTGTCGTTGGGGAACGGACCGGTGCGACCGTTGTCGACCAAGTTGACGATGATGATGGCCGTCCCGTTTTGGTTCGGAGCCGTCACGAAGGTCAACTCACCGGTCGAGGAGATTCGCGGCTGGGTGCTGAACAGCCCTGTATTGGAGTTGAACGTCACGTTGAATGTCAACGTTTGGGACACCTCGTCGATGGCCGTCGCAGGTCCAGGTCGCACGTTGGTTGCAAAACTGACGATGCGTGTGGGAGTCACTCCGGTGACCGATTCGTTGTCTTCCAGGACCGAAACGAGCGTCGTGGGAATGGTGTACTGAGGCTCGTCGTTGATATCAGCCACATTGAGGGTCAAGAGTTTTTCGGTGCTCTCGGACGGAACCCCATTGTCGGTGGCGACCAATCGGATTCGCGTGTCCTTGAACAAGCTATTGACGTCCGGGGCCAATTGGAATGTCAGATCCCCGGTGCCCGTTACCAAAGGCTGGATGGTAAAGGCGGTCGGATCGACAGCCACAGCGATGATCGTGGTCGTTTGGTTCGATTCGTCCGTCGCGGTCAATGGGCCTGGGCCGAGGTTCGTGATGAAGCCCGGAAGAGTTAGGAACCCATCGTCTTCCCTCATGTTGAACGTATTGAAGGCCATATCGAAGATCGGTGGATCGTTGATCTCCCTGACCCGAATGGTGAAGGTCTGGGTTGTCGAACGGTTGACGTTTGGCGATGTATTCGACCCATCATCGAACAGGCTGACGCGTACCAAAATCGGTCCGGAGTTGAGGATGTTGACATCCGGAGCAAGGTCATAAGTCAATGTACCCGTCGGCGAGATGCGAGGCTGACCGGCAAGCCCGTTGAATTTGCTCGTGTCGATGGCTTGGACGTCAAACTGAAGGGTCTGTGCAGGGACACCCGCAACGAGTCCTAGTTCATCGATCGCCGTCAGGGGACCTGCGGTGATGTTGGTCGCAAAATTCACAATCGGTGAATTTTCGAGGTCCTCATCGATGCTGATGATCGGATTGGGGATCGTAAACAACGGAGCGTCGTTGACCGCATTGACCAGCAATGTCACGGTGATTTCCGCCGATGAGTTCACATCGGGGATTCCGGGACGAGAGCCTGGAGCAGGTCCGTTGTCTACCGCACGGACTCTGATCAAGATCGGCCCGGAGTTAACGACGTTGACATCCGGAGCAAGATCGTAGGTCAGTACTCCGGTTGGGCTGATTTGTGGTTGTCCAGCCAAGCCATTGAATCGTGTTGGATCGACAGCGCTTACCGTGAAGGAAACGGTTTGCGAGGCGAGTTCATCGACTGCGGAGCTAGGCCCTGGTTGGATTCCAGCAAGGAAACCACTCAGTGGTGAATTTTCAAGATCTTCGTTGATGGTGATCGTCGAGTTCGGGACGCTGAACTCCGGCGCATCGTTGACGTCTTGGACGCTGATGGTGAAGGTCTGAGGGGCAGAGCGATGTACGTCGGGGATACCTGGGCGAGAACCGGTCGCGGGCCCATCGTCTTGGGCGATGACTTCGACCAAGATCGGTCCGGAGTTGATCAGGTTGACGTTGGGAGCTAGGTCGTAGGAGAGCGTTCCGTCGGCAGTGATCTGGGGTTGAACGCTAAATCGTGTTGGATCGAGCGCTCTTACGATGAAGCTGACGGCTTGTCCCGGAGGTCCGATTTCATCGGTGGCTGTTGGAGGTCCAGCGACGATATTGGTCAAGAAGCCTGGCAGCGGAGAGCTTTCGAGATCTTCTTGGATCGAGATGATCGGACTTGGAATACTGAATCCTGGAGCGTCGTTGACGTCTTGAACTCGGATCGTGAATGTTTGCTCGATCGAGCGGTTGACGTCAGGTATACCGGCTCGGTCGCCTGCCGCAGGACCATTGTCGACGGCTACGACGCGGACGAGGATCGGTCCGGAGTTCAGGAGATTGACATCGGGAGCGAGGTCATAGGTCAACTGACCGGCTGGGTTGATGCGAGGTTGTCCGGCCAATCCATTGAATCGAGTTGGGTCCAACGCGGTGACTTCGAACGAAACGGTCTGCCCAGGAGTTGGTGGATTCAATCCCAGTTCATCGGTCGCCGTCGGCGGACCGGCGACGATATTCGTTACGAAGCTAACGACCGGCGAGACCTCGAGGTCCTCTTGGATGTTGATCACCGCATTAGGAATCGTAAAGAGCGGAGCATCGTTGACCTCGACCGGCAGGATCGTGAAGGTCCTGGGTACCGAGCGATTGTCATCTGGACGTCCAGGACGCGAGCCAGCGGCGTTGCCATTATCGATCGCGATGACTTCGACCAAGATCGGCGACGAGTTCAACGCGTTGACATCGGTATTGAGGGTGTAGGTCAAGGTTCCGTCGGGAGTGATCGCCGGTTGGCCGTCGGAAGTAAATCGCGTTGGATCCAACGCGGTGACTTCGAACGAGACGCTTTGCGGATCAATTCCCGCGACAAGCCCCAGCTCATCGTCGGTGGTGGACTTGCCTGGGAAAATCAGGTTCAAGAATCCAGGTGCGCTGACGCTTGCATCCTCAAGGGGCGTTTGCGTCGGGCGAGGGATGTTGAACAATGGCGGATCGTTCACATCGTTGACGTTGATCGTCAGGGTGCTGTAGATCAAGGTCGGAGGCATATCGTCCATTCCTGGACGCTTGGGTTGTTCGTCGCCACCGGCAACACCGGAATCCTCGATCAGGATACGGACCAGTACCGGTCCGTTGATCAGGTTGTTGTAGTCGGTCGGTGGGGTGTAGGTGATGCGGTTGTTGATCAGAGTCAGCGTTTCACCCAGACCGCGGTCGGTGACGAGTTCGGCATCGACGATTCGGAGTGTTTGCCCCGACTCGTTGGTATCGTAGATATCCCCGTCGGTTCCGGTTGGACGATCCGGTTGGGTCCGATCGTTGGCCGTAAAGAGCGACCCATCCCAAGTGATGGTCTGATCTTCGTTGATGGTTGCCACATCGTCCACGGCGACCGGTGCATCGTTGACCGGCGTGACGGTGATCGTCACGGTTGCAGCCCTGTTGCTGGTCATGCGAGGATCGGTAGCTAGGTAGACGAAGGTATCGGTTCCGAAGAAGTCTTGTTTCGGTAGATACACAAAGGAGCCGTCGGCCGAAAGCGTCAGGTACCCATGCTCTGGGCCACGGACTGGCTGGACACCGGGTTGGGTGAGGTCCGAGTCAAACACGCGAATCGGCTGGCTATCGACATCGGTGTCGTTGGTCAAAACGCCTGCGGCTGGGATGATCAGGACATTGTCTTCTGCAACAATGAAGGTGTCGGCATTGGCCACCGGCGGGGAACCGGCAAGGACCTCGATCAGATGGTCTTCGACTTCGCCGCCGATTCCCAATCCGTAGGTAAAGAGTCCACCTGTGCTGCTGATCCGGAACCTTGCGGTCGTAAAGCCGATCGCAGCGCTCGCTGGGGTCGTGACGTAGAAGGTGTTCGAACCTGCGATCACCGGTTGAGCACTCAGGATCCGTTCGCCTGGATCTTCGAAATCGTTGTCTTGGTTCCAGTCGAACCAAGCGTCGATGAACCCGCTGGTCGAAGCGGTGATGCTCACGGGGGTCGACAGGGATTGCGAGTTGAACCAGCTACCGAACTCTACGCCGTCTTCATCGTCGGCCGAGACCGTCAGTGCATTGTTCACCACACTTACGGTAGGAAGCTTGAGCTTCGAATCGTTGATCGCTTTATTGATCGCAGCGGCAAGTGCCGTCGCGAAACTGTTCGGGGTGACCGTCGCGAGGTTGACCGAGACGGCAACGTTACCGACTCCGAGCACCGTCGGTGTGGCCAGTGGGTCGGTATCGATGACTTGGAAGCCTACGGAATTCCCAAAGCCATCGGACAAGAACATCGTGTTGCCGGCCGCGAGGCCTGTGAGGTTCGATTGCACGAGGACTTCGTTGGTCCCGGATTGAACTCGAGCCACAGCGCCAAGTGCGTTCGTCAAATCGAATCGATGGCCGCTGGTTCCGCCGAGTGAGAGGACATCACCGGTGACATTTGCGTGAATGCCGGTGATGCTGCCATCGAGGATCGAGGCCAGAACGACCGCTTGCAACCTCGAAGCGACATCTGCAGCGGTAACTGCACCGTTAAGGTCGACGGCACGGGCACCGGGGATCAAAGCGGGTGCACCGTCGGTGAACTCGTAAGTGACCGACTTGGAGACCGTATCGGAGATCGTCAGCGACTTGCCGACCATGGTCGGATCGAACGCCGAGGCGATCAGTCGAGCGGGGCCTTTTGAGGAAATGCTCAGGAAGTTCCCGAGGGTCCCGAAGTCGATTGCCGAATCGAAGTCATCGGCATCGGCTGCAGGGGAGGGTTGGCCATCGATTTCGCCGTCGGCGTAGACTCCTAGGACCAACAGGTCTGCATCGTCGGGATAAAGCCCGTGTCGAACGCCGTTATCGGCCAGCAGCGTGCTGCTGTTTGAACCGGTTCCGGGTCGTTGAACCGCATCGCCGTAGTCGACAGAGACTTCTGGCATGAGGATCGTAAACTGGGTCAGCGAGTTTGCTCGGTTGGCTTGGAGGTTGTTCCCGGCCAAGTCTTGGATCGCAGGGATCGAGAGCGAGGCGGCCATGCCCGTGATCGAGTTGACCCCTTCGACGAAAATCAATCCGTTGGCAAGCGAGTAGGCCTTTACGCCCGAACCGACTTGGTTGAGGGCTTGGGTCAATGCCGTGGACATCGCGATCGCATCGAAACCGGCCACTGGAAGGAACTTCACAGGGATCGCACCGGCAGCAACACCGGGGGTACCTGAAAGGACCAGCGAGGAGTTCGATACATTCATCGTATCGCCGACGTTACCCCCGACGACGACTCGTCCACCGGGGATGGCTTGAACAGGCCATCCGTTTTGACGGATCAGCGGATTGACAACGGCTGCGATCTTGGCGGCGAGTTGATCCGGAGTGTCGGTGGCCAAGAACGTGATGACCTTCGAGGCGAAAATCGTTTGCGTGTTGCCTGCGAGGTTGAATTCGAATCGGATCGTCTCACCGCCGGCAGGGGTGTAGGTGAAGGTTTGGCCATCGGCCACACCACCGGCTGGAACCGTCAGGACGAATCCGCTATCGAGTTCCAGGGAACGAGTGCCACCGCTTGCAAGCGAAACGGTGAAGCGATCGCCATCGATACGATTGGCCGCGTCGTCTGGGGCGATGACACGAACCGTCGGCTTGTTGATTAAGGTCAGTTCGTAGACGCTGTCTTGGCGCCAGAAACCAGCCAAAGGTGTCAAGCGGATCGTGCGGCTGTTGAAGCTATAGCCAAAGACGTAATCGACGCCGGGGCTGAGCATTCGACCGTTCTCGGTCAGAACGACGTTGTCCTGGGTGATTGTCAATGGATCCGGACCGGTTCCTTGGCGTTCATCGATGAGGATTTCGAAGTAGTCGATATTGCCGGCCTTAAGTTGCACATACGTATTCGAACCGTCCAGGTCGACCCCTGCGGAGTCATTGTCTAGAGGTCTCTGGAGGATTGCCACAGGTCCATCGAGATCGACGCGATCGAGGGCACCTCGGTCGGCAAAGACATTCGAGCCTAGGCCACCTGGGGTGCTCACCGACGGATCGTCGCTACGGAGCAAGCCGTAGGCATCGAATTCAGGAGCGATGATCGGGCTCGTTGGCAGACCGACGGCCGAACGGACTTGGTCGAGCAAGTTTCGGTCTTCGAGCGAGGCGATCGACGAATCGATGGCTCGAGAGAACGCTCGCAGGTAGAAACGATCTCGGGTCGGGTCGGTAAAGAGCGGTTCGGAGGCCGTTAAGGTGATCGGGAACGACTGAGATCCATTGAGGGACGCAGGCAGGATGTTTGCCGCGTTGCCCTGATAGAGGTTCGCACCGATGACGATCGAGTTCAAAAGTGCAGGGTCATTGGCAACGTTGATCCCACGAGCCAGATTGGCCAGGATGTTGCTCAGGATGGTCGGACTTGTGTTGGCCTCGACCTCGATCCCCGACTGGTTGGCTCCCGCGTTCAATCCGTAGATCGTATTGTTGACGATCCTCGTGACGCTTACCGGCGAACTGGCTTGGTTCACGAAGGCTGTATCGCCACCGACTCGGATACCGCCGTTGGAATTTCCGGCAAGGATATTGTTGACGATGACCGCACCTGGAGCCAACTGGCTATTGTTCAGGGTGATCATGTTGCGAACCGATCCCGGATAAGGTCGGTTCCCCGCCTCGGTAGAGATCGGAACTTGTCGCGACTGGATCGGCTGCGTGGAGATCTGATCCATGTTGATGAATCGATCGCTCAGATCCCGAGGAGCTGGGATCAGGTTGATGCCGTACTGGGAGGATCGCGATACACCGACGCCCGAGATGATGAGTTGTCCTTGGTCTCGCAAGGTGTTCGCATCACCGGAATCTTCGCCCCACTGGGTGTCCTGTCCGTACTTGATCGTGTTGAAGCCCACAGGAACTGGGTTGCCGTTGGCATCTCGGAATCCGAAGGTGGAGTTTCCGAAAAGATCCGAAGCGACCGCGCCGTTGAATTGCAGGGTCGTCGAGTGGGCAGCGTTGTAAAGGGACGTACCGAACATATCGCCAGTATTTTCGACCGTCAGTCCGAGCAATGCACGAACGGCAGGATCGTTGATGGCATTTCGAACTGCGAAAGCGATTTGGACGTCCGTCGCGTTGGGAGCCAAGGGGATGCGGATTCGTCCGGGAATGTCCGGACGGAATGCCGGATCGCTGACGTTGGCCGTGGTGAACACATTGAATTCGAACGTAACGGCGTTGATGCCATTGCTGACGGTAAAGGAGTAACCGTCACCGATTTGACCGGCAAGACCAGTCGTATCGATCGCCATGGCTTTGACCAAGCGGTCATTGGTGTCGAAGGTCCGACCTTTGGGTCCCACGAAGGGGACCGGTTCGATGGCCAAGTTTTGGCCTTCGGTTTTCCCGTAGTCCGGGGCGGTTCGCATTTCGAGTTGGTAGGCACCGGTCTCGATTTCCGGAGCGCCTGCACCCCCTGGACCACCGGAGAGTTCGTACTGGAACGTGTCGTTGAAAATCGGTTGCAACGATTGGCCGTTGGAGACCATCTCACCGCGTTCGGCAAAGCTGATGACGATGTCATCGATCGTTACGCTCATCGGTGCGGCAGGGATGCCGCGACTTGTTCCGTTGTTCAAAGCGCGACGAGCTGCTTGGGTGACAGGGAAGTTCGTATCGACAGGACCGAAGCTATCTCCGAGTCGCGAGCCGCTCAGGCGCAGGACCCCTGGGTCGTCTACCGAGACACCGGTACCAAAGAACTTGATCGTGTCTCGATCGAACCGCCAAACATCGAGGTTGTTTTCCTGTCCGGCGACATTCAAGGCACCGGCCAAGGCGATGATCATCTGATCCCGCACGTTCGGGGCTATTGGAGGGGTACTGTCGAAGGCGGGCATGGAATTATCGATAAAGACCGGAACGTTTCCTGCTTGGACCCCGGGTTTGCCGGTGATCATCGCGCGGTCAGGTCCGAGCAGATCGTAATCGCTTGGCAAGACCGACGCGGGCAGTCGTACACCGTTGAGTTCGGTGATGTTCAGCACGTTGCCCGATGCGGAGCTGGCCACGACGGTATAACCAGCGGCGGTCAATACATTCGTGATGGACGCAGCGATGTCGGCAGGCGAATCGGTGCTGGAAAACGGTATAAGGTTCGGACCTGCAGCGGTCGCGAAGGTATAGATGTCGGTGCCGATCTTGAGTTGGTCGCCGACTCTGAAGCTCTGACCGCTACCGACGTTGAGGACAAGCCCGAGTTCGAATTCGAAGGTTACAGTTCCGGTTGGCGCGGTGACCGTGAACGCGTCTCCGTCGGAAATCCTTTCGCCTGGAATTGCAGAAAGTTCGATTCCACCGCGCTCGGGGTCATTGGTACGGAAGTCACCGCCGGAGTTGAACTCGAAGCGGATCTTGACGTCTCGCTTTCCGGCTAGAGAGGCCAGGTTGACGCGCGCTTGTCGCCAACCTTGGTTATCGAAGGCCGACGAGGAGATAAAGCTGCGACCGAAGGCGTCTTGGTTGCCGTTGCGAGGCACATCGTATTCGCTAAACGGAGGGAAAATCGCCCCGTCGGCATAGGATTGATCGACGTAGCCTGCCGAGTTATTGGTTGTCAGCAGGATCCATTGTCCATCTTCGCCTGCCCCGTAAACCCGGAACGAATCCAAGAATGGATTGTTGCCACCATCGCCAAAAATATTTCCGTCGTTGTTGGCCGTCGCGTTCTCGGTTCTGAGGTTGTAATTGAAATACATCACCGGCTGATCGCTCGATGAGTAGCTACTGAGGTCGAGTAGACGGCTTTCGAAAGCCCCCGATGCTCCACCTGGCATCGCATAGGTGTTGACCGTATTGGCGAAGTTATCGATACCGAAGCGGTTTCCAGGGTTGTTGAAAGCAAACCGCAGGGTATTATTCCCACCGCTTTGGGAGGAACCCGAGCGATTGAACGTTTGGGTTCGACCGTGACCGGCCGAAGCCGAATCCGGATCGGCCGAGGGAGTCGACACGTGCCAAAGGTTCGCATCCAAGGCACTGAAGTCGATGCCGGCGATCGAGGCGACACCTAAGTCGATCGAGCTTGCACCGAACGGGAATACCGGTTGTAGTTCCCCGGCGGTGTTGAAGGCATACAAAGTTCCGGCGGTCGATACACCGAAGAGGACATCGGCGAAGAGTCCATTTTCCACGTTGGCAGGGCCGCGAGAGAGCCCCGTAAAATTGATCGGATTACCAGTGGTCGGGTCGTTGATGACCACTCGGGTCGGAAGGGCTGGTACACCAACAATCACCGGAGTGACCAGCTCTCCCTGGTTGGTGACCCCATAAACCTGATTGCCCAGCGTCGTGACACCGTTGACGGTTCCGGTGGCGAGCAAGAAGGATCCAGCTTCCTGAATGTTCGTCCCGGCCGTCGTACCCATGTTGTAGACACCGTTCTCATAATCGGTATCGGTACGAGTCGGTAACCCTTGCCAATTGATCGCAGCTCCCGTGTCGGGATTCAATTGATAAATGATGTTTCGAACCACTGGCAAAGGAGCGCTCGGAGTTTGATTAAAACTACCAGTCAAGCGACGCGAGGCGACACCAAAGAAATTGGATCGGCCTGATGCACCCAAGCTCGTGTAGGTCAGTGCCGTGAAGACCATTCCATCGCCGATCGCATTTCCGTTGGCGTCTTGGGACTGTCGTACATCGAGGGCTCCGTTGGCATCGAAGTATCGTCCCCAGGTGATGATTCCCGAGTTGGTAACTCCGGGGATGGCAAGTCCTGTATCGCCGATATCGATGCCGAAGAATTGCCCCGCATTGGTATCGGTGATCGGACCTGGGTCTTGGATCCGGAAGCCCATGGCCGTCCCGGCTGGCGACACGGCCATGTCACGCGTGATGAAGCCGTTGGTGAAGGTGTCTTCGGAGTTTCCACCGCGGCTCATGTGCGCTTCGACCGCACCGGTCATCGGATTGAGGAAAGAGACCTTACCGGCATCGATTGCCGTATCGGTCCGCGCCACGAAGAGCGTTACATCCGCAAGGGTGAAGGGAACTTGTCCACCCCTGAATAGTTCAGGCGATCCACTGGCGGTCGTCAGGACCGGTTGTGGCTCGAATCGGTCTTCGCCTAAGCGGGCTACCGAATCGAGAGGTTCGAGTCGGATCTCGAGAGCGCCTGGAATGCCCGAGAGGTCCGATTGGGTGAACTGTCGGAGCCCAAAGTAGCTGACCGCTTTATTGGTTACGGCCACCGCGTAGTCGCCTGGGGGCAACTCGATAGGTCCGATGTATGCATCGCGTTTGCCGAGTGATCCTCGGGACAGGTCGGTCTGATCGGTTCCTTTGAGGATCGCAGGCTGGTCGTCTTGGATGTTCGAGTCATCGCCGGTGAGTACCAGCGTCATGTTGCCGCCAGCTTCGCGTCTAAAGACCCACAACTGGGTGTTGGCACGTCCGGTTCCGTCGGAGTAATCCAGATCGAAGATCAACGATCCGTGAGCGTCGACTCTCAATGCCGTATTGGGCGTGTTGCCCGGCAGTTGTTGGATGGAGTCTTCGTCGCGCCCAACCGAGAAATTGAACCAGTCGACATCGGCTGCCGTCGATAAATTTCCAGCGATCGAGACACCGGCTCGGTCGTTGACCATGACATTCCCTACATCGATCGCTGTCGATGAGGCGCTGCCTAGGTCAAGAGCCGGTTCAGCGAACTCGCCGACCAATGGCGAATGCATGGTATTGCCGAAGATTTCGATGCCATTGGTTGCAAACCGAAGGTCTGCATAGCGAACCGTCGAGCCGGCGATCTCTTGGCGTTCTTGGAGTCGTACGTGGAGTTTGTACGCACCGATGGTGATCCCCGAGGTGGTATCAAACGGATCGGTTGCGACGCCGGGTTGTTTGTTGCTCGAACGGACTCGGACGTAATAGAGGTTCGAGGTTCCGGCGACTCCAGGCAATACGATGCGCATGCCTGCATCGCGCGGGTTGGTCGCTTGGAAGTCGACGTTGGATCCTGCGGCTTGGGAGTTCTGAACTTCGGTAGCGAGTTGATCCATTGGGAAGGCACGGATCGCCGGATTGTAGTTCGGATTTCCCAGAGCTTGATCGGCGATCGATTCGGCCAGCGAATCATCGCTCAGAGCCATGATCTGGCCACTTTCGTCGATGAGTTCAACGATCGAATCGAGCGAACCGGAGGATTGATCGATATCGAGCCAAACGGTCGACCCTGCGACACCGGAGAATCGGTACACGTCCATGTCCTTGGGCGAGGCGATCGTACCGGTCAGGGTCACGCCCAGACGCAGGTTTTCGTCGCCGAGGCTCAAGTTCGCTGCAAGCTTGCCGATGTCTTCGGCTTGGAATGGATTATCGTTGCTGCCGCTCGAGGCGATTCGATCCGATTCCTTCTCGTACGTCATATCGACGTTGCGATCGTTGCTAAACGGAGTAAAGCGGATGCTGCGCCAATCTCCGGGTTGGGGCGAGCTCGCCGAACCGTTGTTGTTGGTGTCTCGGAGCGATGCACCTTCGTCATCGAATCCAGCACCGATCGAATCGTCGGCCAGGGAGGTAATCACGACCGGGAAACCTTGGGACCCAAGGATCTGGACGGTCCCTCCGATGCGGTCTTTGATATCCAAAGGTCGGCCCGCAGCGGTGATACCCGCGTTGTTGCTGGCTTTGATGACCAAGCTCGAGTCGACTTTGCTGACGAGTCGTAGGCCACCGAAAGTATGGAAATCCGGAACGATGATTTCGCTTTGAAGGATATGCACGATGTCGGTATCGTCCATGACCGTTTCGGTCAGGAGCGTACCGCCCCGGACACGCATTCCGTTGAGTCCATTTCCGCCCAAGCGGTTGTTGAAGACGAGCGGGCCGTAGTTTCCGATACCCAAGTCAGTCTCGCGTTGGTTCAGGCCGGTGGATCGACCGAAATCGCGGACCACTTTGGTCGACAGACTTGTGTGATCGACGCTGATCGCGGCGGTATCTGCTGCCGAATTGTCGCGGATTACGTTGTTGATGATGACCGGTTGGCTTGAGAGAACAAAAATCGCCGATCCGTCGTTGTTCCCCTTGGCATCTCGGTTCGTTCCACTGGTATTGGTGCGTCCCGAAGCATTTCGTTCGATGAGAGAATTCGCAACACGCGCGGAGGCTTGATGCACCTCGATTGCATTGAACGACGCAAAACCGCCCGGAATACGCGACTCGCCGCCGGCGAAAGTCACGACGGCATTGTCGAGGCTCAATTCGCTCATGTGGCGAGCAAGGATACCCGACCAATTGCCGGCTGTACCTGTGGTTGCCGACCCATCGTTGTTGGTATCAAAGGTTCCGCCAGCCCCGTAGCGATCGTCGAGTCGGGAGGTAAAGATCACCGGCTTGGCTTTGCTTCCTTCGGCGATCAGCGTCGCTCCGATGCCGACTTCGATGCGCGTGCCGAGCAATTTGGCCACGATCCCCGGATCGATCACCAAAGTGCTGTCTTGTCGGGAACGATTCAGTTCCGTTAGACCGAGTGTTTGGATCGCACCGTTGAGGGTGATGTTGTTATCGACAAAGGAAGTATCGTCTTTGTTCAGAACCCCGGCTAGTTGGTAAGCCCCCGTGTTGTTGATCCGACGGTAGATTTTTCGCGAAACGTAATCGCTCGTCGCGACAGGGATGTTGGTCAGTCGAACCGATCGGTTCGCAGGCACGACAATGTTCCTACCGGTGCTAGGCAGACTTTCCTGGCCATAGCGATCCATGTAGGTGACGATGTACTCGACGGCCGAGGCACTGGTAAATCCGCTACCGGAGGTGGGTGCAACGTCGGTCAAGAGGGTCAGCAACGTGTTGGGACCTGCGATCTCGTTGAGGGCTCCCCCTGGGGTACCGGAAATCAGAAGGTTTTCGCCGAATACGAGGGTGATTTCCGCGTCGTCGATCCTGCCATGGGTCGTAAGCGACTTGGTCGGTTGCCCCGGTAGGGTTTCGACGCGAACAAACAAACCATTGATGGTATTGTTGCGAATGTCATTGTTGTAGATGACCGGACCGACTCGTCGGTAATCGGGGATGAACGCCCCTGCGTTTTGGTAACGAGGCTCTGTGAAGAGAGTTTCCTCGAAGCTGTTCGGATCGGCGCTGATTGCCGAGTCGGCGCTGCGGGTGATCGAATTGCCGAGAATCAACGGACGTGCTTCGCTCAGCTCGATTGGGCTGGTGACTTTGGCTTGGGCTCCGGAGCCTACGAGACCTCCGCCGAAGGTCATCCTGGCGTTGGAAATCGTATTGAGGAAGATCCCTTCGCGTTCGCGGTCAAAGCGGCCTTGAGAACGATCGACTTCGTTTCGAATTTCAATACCGCCCCAGTCACCAGCTTTCGGGGTGGTTTCCAATGGATTTGTGTCGATCCCCAGGGACTGGTCGGTGTAGGAAGTAAAGAACACCGGGAGGGTCGGAGTGCCGAGGACTTGGATCGCCGCTCCGGATCGATCGAGAACTCCATCGCTACCGACCATAATGCGGGCGTTGCCGAGCTTGAGAATCGCGCCTGCGTCGATCATCAAGGTAACCCCTCGGGGGACTTCGAGGCGATCGCCATCGGAGAGGGTTGAACCGAAAGCACCCCTACCGATTTCGTAGGCTCGGACGCTGGTCAACGAGGGAATCGGGTTGGCTTCATCGAGTCCTGCCAAGCGGATGATATCCCCGGGAAGCGAGGCGCTGACGGCCGACGAGATCGTCTTGAAGGGCTGGTCCAAGGTACCGAGGGTCGTCAGGCCCGTGTAGGCTTTGTCGACGATGAGCGTCCGAGGGGAGCTTGCACTGGCCCCGTAACTTCCAGCGGTGCGGAACCAGAAGTTGAAATCGCCACCAGCGATTCCATCGCCGTCTCCGTCGAGGGCCGAACCGAAGGCCGTCGAGGTGAAGCTCTGCTCGGAGATATTGCTCGCACTGGTCCCTTTGAAATCGAATCGGAGCTGATAGCGACCTTGGCTGGTCGCACCGCTACCGGTATCTAAAACCTGGGGATTGTTGTCCTCGTTACCCTTGCCGGTTACGGCGACAAAGTACTCGCCTGCGGTCAAAGGAACATCGATCAGCGAATCTTGGCTGATGTAATTGTTGTTGACCGAAACGATCGAGAGTTGTCCGGTGAGCGAATCTCGTTTGAGCAATGTCAGGTGGGTATCGAGGTTGCTCGAGTTGTTCAATCGTTCGGCGATGGTTTCCAATCGGACTTGTCCGTTGGTGACCAGTTCAAAGCGGTACAGGTCGACATCGCGGTTATCAGGTCGGAGAGCATGCTGACCGTGGGTTTGGTCGATCACCCCTGGGAAGATCTGTTCGAGTGGATTGGCATTGGAGTTCAAACGGGTTCCTACCACAGCCCCATTGGCGTTGGTTACCCCACCGTTGCTATCGCTACCCATGATCGTCCCTGCGGGTAGATCGTAGGTGTGGTCGAGGCCGAGCAGATGGCCTATTTCGTGCATAGCGGTTGTAAAGAAGCTAAACGGACCGGCTTGGGCGATGGGGTTATCTGGGACGACTTCGCCGCCGAGAGGCTTTTGCGAAACGCCGAATCCAAAGGCATTGTCCCAAGGTTCAGAACCATCGAGGATGACCATATCCCAGGAGGTAAAAGGATCATCTGGGTCGGTCGCTTGGCCCGCGACGCCGAGGAGATCTCCAGGGCCGCTGATGGTCGCTCAATTCCCGGTGCGGTCGGCCCGGAGTATTCTTGGAAATCGACCCCAAGGTATCGCGAATAGAATTCGAAGACTTCGCGGATGCGTTGTTTCTGTTCCGTGGAGATCGAGGTGAACAAACGACGCCCCGAGGTGTCGACCCCGTAAGCTTGATTCTCCATGAAGTTGTACCTGATCGTACGGATTTCAGGATCTGCATCGGGAGCAAAGTTCGGTGGTCCCCAAATCACATCCGGAGACCGAAGCGAGCGATCTTCTTGGATATCGCGGTGTCCGGGTTCTTGGCTGCTGCCAGGAAAATCCAATTGGAGCGCATTGGCGACCGTACGGATCTCTTGCTCAAGGATCGAGGAGAAGCTTCCGGTGATCGGCAACCCCGAATTGATGTTGTAGGCGCCGCTGAGGAAGCCTTGTGGGTCGACTCCTGGAACATCGAACGGAACGGTTCCTGGATTGGTCACGGACGAAACCGGTGAATCGGATCCGATCCGTAGGCGGTACGTGCCGCTGCCACCGAGCGAATGGATCGGGCCTGCGAATTGAAGCGATGCCATCCGGGTTGCCGGATTGAAGGTCACTCGGATCGGATTGAAGACTCGATCGTCGAAGGGACTAACCGAATCGGCTGTTGCGATCAGGTTGTAAAAGCGAGGATCGACGACGGTCGGATCGGCAAGGGGCGCAAGATCCCCTGTGGAAATTTGCCGATCGTAGAGTTCCGAGTCGTTGAAATAGACCTCGATCGTATCGAGATCTTGGGAGAGCGTCCCGTTTGCATCGCGATTGAGGGGTTGGGGAACGATCGCCGTGATCTTCGAGCCGAGCTCGAGATTGAATACGTAGCTATCGCGGTCGGTTCCATTCTTACGCGGCTTGAGCGGATCGTTGGCGACGTTTCGAACGGCGTTGATACCTTGGGCTGGCAGATCCACTCCGAAAATCTCTACGTTATAGAGATCATCTGGAAGAGGTTGCGAGAACCGCGCGACGACGACGCGGCGGTTGGCCGCATCGGCAAAGTCGAGGTATTCGGGCGTGACGATGATATCCGACGAGACTCCTGCTGAGCCGAAGACACCGTCACCTCCAGAGCGCGAGATGCGGATCCCGCTTCGAAGGGTCGATTGGCGAACGTCATCGCCACCGGCAAAGCGGAAAATCAGTTCCCTAGGGGACTCACTGAGGGTGTTGGACCGAGTCGTCGAGAAAGTCTCGCCGGTATTCGGAGCGACCGACAGGAGACGGAAGTCTAGGTCGAGGATATCTCCTGCCATGACTTCGCGTCGCTCCAGATTCTCGCAAAGTATGTTGCGAAACCCGTTGCGTCGTTCTTGCTGCTTGGAACGATTGTTTGCTGATCTCGAAGCGTCAATTCCCATTTGAACGAACCTTGGAACCGTACGGTACAAAAATGGAAGGTAATGGAAGAGTCAATAGATCGAGCGGAACGTTGTTGCCAACGCTCCGCCGATCGTTTGGTGTGTATTGTTATTCGCCGAACATGTCCAAAAGGGCCTGATCGATCGAGGAGTTTTTGTCATTCAGCTCGCCTGTGTTCTTGGGTTGACTTCCCATCAGACCGGCTAGGTCATCGAAGTCATCGTCCCAAGAGTTGTTGGCGAACATGCTAGCGAGCGGCATTGCTGCAAGCTTTGCTGCATTGAGGTTTCGGGAACCCATCATACCAGCCCAAGCTGGGATTTGGGCTGAGGAACCTAGCCCCCTACCGACTTCGACGACCATCGAATCGACTCGTGGAGCGGTGTTGATACCGACGAATTGCTCGCCTTCTCCGCTACCGCTCATCGAGTTGATTTTGTCGACAACTGCCAGGACATCCAGCGGTGTGACGAAGTTGTCCCCGTTGACATCGACGTAATCAGGAGGTCCGGGTAGACCGGCGACCGGGATACTTGAGCCACGCGAGTTGAGGAGGTTGACGAGAATCAGAACATCGATCGGCGAGATAAACCCGTCAGCGTTGACGTCCCATTGCTGGCTTGGGTTTTGGTAAACCGGAGCAGGAGCACGTCCGATGGTGATCGTGACGGTCGTCTGCGGGCTCGCAGCGCCGAAGGCGTCGATAGCTCGGTAGGTAAACGTGTCGGTCGATCCGAACAGAGCCGTCGGACCAGGGGTGTAAGTGAACGTTCCGTTCGGGTTGAGCGTTACGGTACCACGGGTCGGACCGCTGACGATCGAAGCGGTCATCGCGTCGCCTTCGGGGTCTCGGTCGTTGGCCAAGACACCGTCATCGAGGGTTGTTGCCGTGAGGATACCGAGCGGATCGGTCGTCACGAGCGTGACACCTTGAGGAGTCGCGTAGGAATCAGGCATCGCTACAGGTGCATCGTTGACCGGGGTGACCGTCAGGATGAATGAATCGGAAACAAACCGACTGGTCGTATCGGTGGCAACCACGGTGATGGTGGTTTGACCCGAAGCGTTAGGAACCAAAGTCAATTGGATCTTATTGCCCAGGATCGACACGGTGGCAACGTTCGTATTGCTGCTTGTGGCCGTGAAGGTCAGGAAGTCTCCGTTGATCACATCAGGGTCGAAGAAGAAGCCTGGGCTCAGGTCGAAGACCAGCGGCAAGGAATCTTCCGAGACGGTTCGATCCGGCAGTGGGCTGACCAAGCGTGGATCGTCATCGACAGGTGTCACGACCAACCTCAAGGTGTTGGTGGTCTTAAGTCCGGCCAAATCCATCGCCTCGACAACAATGGTCGCTTGACCGTTCTGATCGGCCTTGGGCCTTACGAACATCTTGCCGCCGGCGAAGGTCGGTTCAACGAGGCCTGTATTGCTGTTGCTTGCAATTCGGTAGGTCAGCACATCACCGTTGGTGACGATATCCGGATCGCTGAAGAACTCAGAGAGGATGTATTCCTGCTCAGGCGAATCTTCGAGAACCGTGACGGTGCCAAAAGGCCTGAGCACAAACGGTGGGTCGTTGACCGGCGCGACGTTGACCGTGACGGTTCCTTGGCTGGTTTGCGGATCAGGTTGGCCATTGCTCAATCCGTCATCGGTCACCAGGTAGCGGAATGTATCGACACCGTTGAAGTGGCTCGGTGGGTAGTAGACCACGCGATTGCCGACAATTTCGACTCGACCACCTTGCGCCGTTGGGTTGATCAAACCGCTGAAGCTCAGGGTTTGGATCAATTGTTCATCGGCAGGACCGACGGTATCGCCTGCGATCAGATCGTCGATCGTGATGCTCACAGGGACGTCCTCGTCCGTATTGAGCGTTTTGTTGGTCGTCACGGGTGGATCGTTTTTATCCAAGACCGATATGAAGATGGTTCCGACTGCGGTCAGAGGATCCGGGAGGTTTCCAGTGATCCCGTTGTCGATGATCGTGTAGGTAAACGAGTCGTTTCCGACGAAGTTCGCCAGGGGGACGTAGGTGATCAGGCCACCGATGAATCGAACGCTGCCACCTCGTGCTGAAAGGGCATCGACTGAGAGGATCGTCAGCGATTGATCGCTCTCGTTAGCAGGTCCTGGAACCGAAGCAGCGATGACTACCGAGCCTGGAATATCCAAGCGTTGGTCTTCATCGATCGTGTAGGTAAGGTTTCCTGCGATCGGTGGATCGTTGACCGGACGGACATTGATCAAGGCCGTCGCTGGCAAGAGCGAATCGAGCACACCGTCGGTGACGATATACACGAAGGAGTCTTGGCCGAAGTAATCCGGGTTGGGGATGTAATCGAACGTTCCATCGGCGCGGAATTGGAAGACCAACGCATTCGTCGGTGGAGTGACCAAGCGAGCCGAAAGAGGCTTGCGATCGGGGTTGATATCGTTGGCCAGAACGCCGTTGTTACCAGGGAACCCGTCGGAATCAAAAGGATCGTTGGTGACCAAGCCACCGAATTGATCCTCGTTCATCGTGTAGGTGTCGTTGACTCCTACGGGCGGCGTGCCTGGGACGATCGTCACTCGATAGTCTTCGACTTCTCCATCTAGGGCCAATCCAACGGGAGTTTGGGTTCCTTCCGTGGAGACACGGAATCGTGCGAACGAGGTGGTTGCAACCGGGACGTTCGGAGCGGTCGCAGGGACACGAACCCGAAGGGTTTGGGTCAAGTTGGTTGCGGAAAAGACCACGCCGTCGAAAACATTTTCACCTGGGTCGGACCAGTCGCCGTCGAAGTTAAAGTCGATCCATCCATTGAGCAGGCCGGGGGCCGACAACGTCACGGTCAACTCGGTATCGACGTTCTTGTTGAACATCGGAGTTTGGGTGGCCGTAAAGGTGTTGGCTTGGAATCGGAACGACACGCCGTCGTCGTTTTCATCTCCATCGCCTGCCGGTTGCGGCTTGCCTTCGCTCTCGGTCGAGACTCCAGGTCCGAGTTGCAGTCCCGAGTTGCTCACGACGTGCCGAGCACCATCGTTTGCCTTGAGGGTTGGGTATCGGCCTAGAGTGGTCGTGAACGGATCCGGCGCGTCGCCGTAGTCGAGTTCGACTCCTGGCATAATGATCGTGAACTTCGTCTCGTTGTCGATGCGATTGCTCTCGAGGAAGTTTCCTGCGTTGTCTTGGACTCCTCGGAGGTAGAAGCTGCTGAGTTCAGGGCTGATGCTCACAGCATTCTCGACAAAGAGAGTCGAACCACCACGAACCTTAGCGACCAGCGACGTACCGCCGGTTGCCGAGAGTCCGTTGATCGCACGGATGATCGCATCGCGCATGTTGATCGAGCTGAACGATGGGTCCTGGATGAACATCACAGGAATCGCTCCGCCCGGAACACCCGTGCGACGCAACGAAGGAGCGTTGTCGACGTTCGTCAGGTACCTGGCTGTGTCGAAGAGTTCGAGTCCCCGGCTGGTGATCTGGGAATCGAGGTTCAGGATCGACGACTTGATCGTCGCCTGCATCGCTTCGTAGACCCGTTGTACCGAGTCTTGGTTGGTATAGCGGATCGGGACGCGAGACGGATCGCGACCGTTTCCAAGGCTCAGGTTCTCAAACTCAAACGTGACGGTGTTGGTTCCATCGGTGATGCTGAAGTAATCGCCATCCTGAGCGTTTCCGCGCGCTGTAGTCAGATTGCTATCGAGCACGTTGACAGCCGCGTTTGCGAGCAGGCCGATATCGACTCGGCCGTTGCCAGCATCGCGAGCGTTGACCCCCAAGCCTGGGAAGGCGTTGATCGCCGCGATCATCGCACTGACCACATCGTTCTGAGTCGAGGTACCGCCGAATCGAATCGTTCGGCTACCTGGGATGGTCGAACCGCTGAAGTTCCCATCGAATTCGAAGATCGCAGTGATGTTTCGGTTCGTGATGGTAAACGACGTGTTGTCCGTCAGATCCGCACCGCCTCGGGGTGGAACTTGCAGGAGCAAGGTTCCGAAGATCTCCAAGTTCGTGCGGCCTTGGACTCCTGGTTGACCGAACAGGCCGACCGTCGGGGCATTGGCGACCGAGATCGAGTATTCCGAGGAGCCACCGATGATCACATTCCCGTTGCCGACGTGCTGAGGTGCAAGCCCCAGACCGGCAGCGGCGATCGCAGCGGCCAGTGCTTGGCCGATTTGAGCTTGGGTGTCCGTCGGGCCAAAGAGCACCGGGATATTGCCTGCGGCGACCGCAGCATCGGTGGTGAATTCGAAGGTGGTCGTCGTGACCGATCCTGCGATGTTTCGCGAAATCGTGATCGTCTGGCCGTCTTGAATGGTTCGGGCCACGCCGACGATATTCAGTTCGGTGCTGACCACATCGACTCGACCTGCATTGGGCAAGGCTAGGTGAACGACGTTTCCATTGACGACCGTGGAGTTGATTGCAAGGCTCGAGCCATCGATAGCCACCTGGGTAGCCACAGCGACATCGTTGTCCGAGTTGGCCTGAGAGATATCCACAAGCACATTTCCCGGTTGGGTTGTGCCATCGGAATCGTACTCAAAGACCACGGCGATTCTTCCGTCGGTGATGCTGAAGGTTTGTCCATCGGTGATACCACCAGGACGAGTACCCAGCGACGGCACTCGCAAGCCGATGGTCGAATTGGGCTGTTGAATCGATGGAGCCGATTCGGTATCGACCGTCGTACCGATTGGTGCACCGATGAAGATGTTCCCGTCGTTCGTGAGGCTTGCGACTACCCCGGGTATTTGAGGGTTGTTGATCGCAGCGAGCAACGACGAGACAACCTGTTGCTTGGTCGAGAGCGAGGTGAACTGAATCACTCTTGCCGCTGGGTTGATGATGTTCGAATTGCTATCGAACTCGAAGGCGTAGGATGTTCCCCCGCTGAAGATCGAGAATCGGTCGCCATCGAGGATTCCGCCCGCACCACCGCCTGCAAGGGGCAGGTTCAATTGCAGGCCTTGTGGGATCTGCAGGCGATACCCGCTATCGTATTCGAACGTCACGTTTCCGCCGTTGGAGTCTTTGATGGTGAAGCTATCCCCATCATTGATTTGATCGCCAGCGTCGGCATTGACTACAAAACGGTCCTTGTTGTTGATATTGATATCATAGACCTTGTTGTTTCTCCAAACTCCAGCCAGAGGCTTAAGCACGATCTCATTGGTGGTGGTGTTGTAGGAGAAGGCATAGTCGATACCTTCGACCAGAAGCCGACCGTTTTCGGTGATGGTCACCACCGAGCCTGGGAGGCGATTGCCGCCGGTTCGGCCGACAACCGAATCGTCGTTGATGCCTGTTCCACCGCCGAGGTTGGCCGTTTCAAAACCATCCTTGAGTTGGATTCGGAATTCAGGATAGACACCACCGGTAAGCTGGATAATCGACTCGGTTTTGTCGCTGTCGACTTGTTGCGCATCGTTGTCGATCGGCACGAGCGACACGGCCGTCGGTCCGATGAAGTCCGCTCGGTCGACTGCACCACGGTCTTTGAACACGTTTGCACCCAGACCGCTCGGGGGAGCGATGTTCGGATCGTCGGCTCGGAAGATTCCGTAGAAGTCGCGATCGGGGGCTAGAATTGGGCTCGGTGCGACTCCAACTGCGGCTTTCACGCCGAGGAAGCCTTGTCGTTCTGGCAACGAGTTGATCGAGCTATCGATGATCTGGGAACCGCTTCCGGGTAGGAAGTTGTTTCCTGGGAAGTCGACCAAGAGTCTCTCGTTGTTGGCAGCGATGAAGTTAAAGTCCGAGCTGGTATTCGGAACATTCGTCGGGACCGCTTCGATGTTGCCCCAAGTCAAGTTCGAATCCGGTTTCGCTGGCTCGATGTACTGATAAGTGTTTCCGCCGACGATGACTGCCGAGGGACGAACTGAGGCTACAGGTCCTATGATCGTACCTTCGTAAGCTGGTGGCTCCTGGACGATCGGACTTTGGACATTGATGAAGGTATTGTTCATCAATGTCGGCGTAGCGCCTGCAGAGATGGCGATACCGCTCTCAGGAATGAGTTGGTTTGCGTTGTTTCCGCCGGTTTGGCTGTTGATGCGACGCGAGAAACTTGAAGTGATCGAGTAGGCATTTCGAACCACCACGAACTTCTCCGTCGTGCCATCACCTCGGGCGGTACCGAACGGACCGGACATCGTACGGTCATGACCAAAGCCCAGGGCCATATGGTTGGTACCTGGCGTGTTAGCAATGTCGAACGGCCCCCTATCGTTGGTTCCGTTCGGGGTTCTGTTCAAACCGGCTTCGAGTTGTGCCCCGCGGATATTGCCAGAGTTGATTCCGAGATCCGGCCCGGCGGTATTGCTTGCCGTTGGGTTGTATCCGTTGATACCTCCGAGGGCAACTGCCGAGACAGGAGCCAGAGGGTTGGCAAACCCAAAAGCACCGTTTGCAAGGTTTTGGGCATTGCCCATACCGGCGTTGTTGATGGCTGCTGCGATTGCGCGAGCCACGTCAGGAACTCGGTATTCAGGACCGATAAAGACAGGAATGTTGCTTCCTGAGACGGCTCCGGACCTTGTGAACTCGAAGGTTCTGGCGTTGTTGGTGGTGCCAACGAAGTCGGCAACTTGGCGGATGGTGAACGTTTCCCCGTCGGCGTAGGAATTCACTTCGTCCACCGTGATGACAAACTGTTCGGGGCGAAGGACCTCGAGGGTCATCGTGTAATCACCACTGGTATCACCTCGGGATCGATCTGCGAACGAAAGCGGATCGTATGAGGTATTTCCAGAAGCGCTAACCGCAGCGTAGTAAACACCCGCCGTAGTCGCAGTGAAATCGATGTACGGATCCGATCCGAGGGATTCCCCAGGGGCCGCAACATTGTCGGCTGTGGTTGGATCGTTACCGTTGCTAACGATCTGAGCTACACCGCTTGCGTTGAAGATCTTCATAGCGGCGTTCAGAGAACCGGTGGAGTTCACATTGATCTTCACCCGCTCACCGATCTCGAGTTGGAACTTGTAGAGATCCACATCGGAGGAACCGGTCGATAGCGGATCGGCAGTCAGCGTACCATCGACTGAGTACTGCTGTGGATTGATGCCAACACCTTGGAATGTCTCGACGGCACCGGCGATGGTGTCATTGGTTTCCGAATCGAGGCGAACACCAGCCGAAGCTGCGCGTCCGTCGTTCCCGATGAAGGTATTGTTGACAACACGAGCGAATGGTGATGCAGTGAATTCGCCAACACGTTGGATCTGCATCGGAGTGTTTACCCCTACGATGTATTGGGGGCCTCGCACTACGAGAGTCGCCGAAGGGTAGGTCCACGTAAGCGGGTCGGCCGGATCGCCCACGATCACAGGCGTTTGAGGTTCGATCCAGGTGGAGATACGTTGGGTCGTACCGTTGGTAGTAAGCACACTTCCATAGAACGAGTCCCGAATGGACTTGATCATCTCATCAGCCGCGTAGCCTGAGGGAGGAGGTGGAGAACCTTGACGCAAGTAAAGTGAACCACCGTCTTCTCGATAGTAGATCGGGATAAAATCAGGAGCCCATCCGTTACCGCCAACGATACCACTTCCGAAAAATGGGGCTGCAGTGGTCGCACCTGCGATGTCTTCAAATTCGAAACGAACCCGAGTGCGTGCCAAACCGACTTCAAGCCTACTGGGGATCGCGTCGTCGAAGAAGAAGCCGGCGTGGGTAGCTTCGTCATTGACGGCAGCCGTGTCTGCACGACCGGGTCGAACGGTTAGTCTCCAGGTCGGCGTTTCGCCTTGGATGTTCACACCGCCGAGTCCCGATTCGTCGAAGATGTTGTTCATCACGACGATGCCCGGGGTGACCCCTGCTCGTTCTGCGACCGATCCGGGAGCCACTCCAAATGGAACCGTGTTGGCCACCGGCAAGTTCCGTGTGTAGACACCACCGAGGGTCGGTGGCAGGGTCAGGTTCGTAGTCCCCAACGCGTTTAGCCGCGCTTGTTGTGCTCGTCCGCTTGCATAGTACTTGTCCGACGGAGCCGTCCAGACGGCAAAGTCACGGCTCTTGGTAATCACATTGTTCGAAACAATGAATTGCCCTTGGTTGCGAGCGATATTTTGATCGCTTGTACCATCGAAGCGTTGGATGCCAGAAACACCTGCAACGGTAAAGATATTCGACGGATCGATGACTTCGACGTTTCCGAACAGGTCGATAATCCCATTGCCGTTGCCGCTGACAACCCGATTGCTGTCCGCCGCGCGAACATTGAGTTGCTTTTGTTGGAAAAGCTGATTGATGATGTCTCGGAACCTATCCCCGAGGCGAGCCGGGCTATCGGTGGCCGAGTAGAGAATTGGGATGTTGCCAAAGTTGACCGCGCCGGTGCGGGTGAATTCCAACGTCACACGGTTGGCTCCGTCGGTCACATCGACGGTGCTTCGATCCGCAATGGTCAATCCAGGTAGGAATTCAACCGTGGTGCTGTAGGAACCACGGTAGTTTCTCGGAAGGGTTGTCAGTTGATCCCCCCCGCGAATCTCCATTTGATAAACACCCGCCTTGGTCGAGAAGACTTCAGCGTCGGTCACGATGACCTCGTAAGTTCCTCGTCGGAGTTCATCGGCGCCTAGGAAGCTCAGGAACGGGTCACCCGTTCCGACCGACCCTCGGGTCAGATCCACCAAATCCGAACCGGACAATGGACCTGGCAGGTCATCGACAATTGCCGAACGGGTTCGGTTCGTCGGATTGACGGGGATTCCAGGAGTGGTCGGGTCATTGTCGTCGTCCAAGAGGACTTGGACGTTGAGCCGCTTGCGGTTTAGACCATCGGCGTAATCGACATCGATGATGACAGGGTAAGTCGCCGTGAAGCTTGGGGTTCGAACGTATTCACTCGTCAAATCCCCGACGGTGAATCGGAAGCGATTGCTTCCACCGGCAAGCGTTCCAGCGACGCTGATTGCGCCTTTGTTGGTCAGGTGCAAAGGTCCAAGGTCAGTGATGCCATCGGTGGTCACACCGTCGTACATCGCCGAGTTGGCTTCGCCCGTCAGTGGCGAGTTGTTTGGCATTCCATTGATTTGGATGCCGTTGGTCGCATAGCGGATATCGGCGTACTGAACGGTCGAGCCACCGAACTCTTGTTGATCGCGCAAGCGGATTTGGGCCGTGTAGGAACCGGATGTGATCCCTGCGGCAGGATTGTCGATATTGGTGCTCTTGGAACGGACCCTAAAGAAGTAGGTGCTCGGTGCTCCTGGAAGACCTGGGAGCAAGACACGCAAACCTGCATCTTTCGAGTTGGTCGTCCCATCTTCCTTGAGCAATCCCGAGGCATTTCGACGGGCTGTCGAACGAGTCCTTTGGACGATTGGATTGACATGGTCAGGGTTGATCGACGGATCCTTGAACAGCAGCGATGGGTTGGTTTGTTCGGCGGTGCTATCATCGCTCCGAGCCAACAGGTCCCCATTGGCATTGAGGATCTCGATGACCGTATCGAGGCTCACTTGGGTGTAATCGATGTCGAACCAAACCTCGGTTCCAGCCGTTCCGCTGAAGCTGTAGAGGTCTTGATCGGCCGGTTCGCTCAATACACCTTGGATAGTAAACCCAAGGAAAAGATTTTCGTCCGTGGTGGAGGTATCTGGGGCCAAGGCACCGAGGAACTGTGCCGAGAGGACCGAGTCATTGATTCCGGGGGCGACTACCGTTCTGGATTCGGTTTCAATCACCGTCGCTACATTGCGATCGTTGCTGAACGAATCGAACAGCAGGCTGCGCCAATCGCCGGTGCGTGGAATGCTTGCGATACCATCGTTGTTCGTATCGGTTTGCGGACGACCGTCGGGTTGCGTACCTGCGCCGACGCTATCGTCGCGAAGGCTCGTCAGAACGACAGGGAAACCTGGCATACCGAGGACTTGCACCGTACCACCGACCCGATCGCTGATGCTCGAGAAGTTACCCGTTGCGATCAGTCCTGTGCCGCGTTCTTGGTCAAAGTTCGAACCTTGACCTTCCATTTTCACCACGAGCGATTCGTTGACAGCGCTCTGCAATCGGAGTCCTCCGACTTGCTGTAGGTTTCCAACGGTGACCGATTCGAACAGCACGTGCACGATATCGGTATCGTCCCAAACGCTATCGGTCGTCAGGTTATTGCGTTGGAGATCTCGGACAGCCAAGTTATCTTCATCGCGGTCGTTGGTCGCGGCATCGGCTCGTATTTCCAATCCGTTGATGCTGTTGTTGAAGAGGCGATTTCCTCGGAACAGCGGTCCACGGTTCCAATCGACCGTCTTATCGCGATCCACGTTTCCAGTTTGGCGACCGAGGTCTCCTCGCAGTTGTGCATCCATCGAGTTTGCATCAATGGTGATGGCCGTCCCATTGTTGTTCTGGAACACGTTATTCAAAAAGATCGGCTGGGTACCGCGTGCAAAGACCGTCGAGCCTCGGCTGTTGTTGTTGCCGAAAGGGTAGTTCTCATTCGCAGGTCGACCCAAGCGGTCGATCGGGCCTTGGCCTCCCATCCCGTTGCCATTATTTTCGAAGACCGTGTTGACGATCCGTGCGGTGGCTTGCTGCAACTCGACCGGGCTGAAGGCCTTGAAGGTACCTTCGAGCCGCGAGATCCCGCCGGAGTAAGCGATAACTGAGTTATCAAAACTCAGGTTTGCACCTGGTGAGGCATAGATACCGCTCCAGTCCTGTTGGCGAGCATCGCCCGCACCGTTGAGACCATTGTTGTTGGTATCGAACGGGCCAACATCTGGGTGCTGTGCCCAAGCTCGATCCTGGAACCTTCAAGCTTGGCGATCAGGCCTGGGTCCATGACCAAGGATGCATCGAATCGCGGACGGACGTTTCCGGAGGTTTCCACACTCAGGGCGCCCGGCAGCGAGGTGCCATTATCGACGAGGCTGCTGATGGCTGGATCTCGAAGATCCGCCACGAGGGTATAGGGCCCAACACCACCGACACTGCTGCGGTAGATTCGTCGTCCAGCGTATCCGGTCTGGACTCCAGGAAGCGAGGTTAGCCGGATCGAACGGTTCGCAGGAATCGCACCGACGGCCGCGGTGGTCGTCGCCGATCCTGTCGCGTTCGATGCAAGACTTTCTCGACCCATCGCGTCGACCATCACTACTCTGTAGTTGAACGCGCCGATCGGCAGGGTGCCACCGGCAATCGCATTGACGCCGACGGAGCTGACGACGGGCCGATCTCGGAGCAATGTCGCAAGCGCATCGCTGGGGTCCGAGAGCAATCCACCACGATCGGTGTAGGTCGTCGAGGTACCATCGAGTTCGGCGACCAGCCGGTAAGGACCACCGACCGAATCGTTTCGGTAGAGTCGCCTGGAAACATATTCGCCAGAAACGCCCGGCAAACCGATGAATCGCACTGCGGTTTGTCCACCGCCGAGCGTTAAGCGTGGCGTGGCTTCCGAGGGAGGTGTTTCGTAGCCGTTCTTGTCGACAAAGGTCAACTTGTATTGGTAATCCCCTGGGGTCAAGTTCCCGCCCAAGGATGGGGCAAGGGAGATCAGATTCGAGGGCGCGATCGTGTTATCGAGCAGTCCGCCGCCTGGGTTGCCCGATACGACGATGTTTTCCGAGATCACGTGGACGATATCGGTGTCGTTGAAGCGCCCCGGAACGGTCAGTTGTTTCAGTTCGCTTCCGGCCAGAGTCGAGACCTTGATGAACAAACCATTGATCGAGTTATTGATCAACAAGTTATCGTGGATCTCAGGTCCTACGCGATCGTAATCAGGGGTAAAGGATCCCTTGCGCTGGAACCGGTGATCGCTGAAGAGAGTTTCTTCAAAGCTATCGGGTGTGGCGCTCATGGCCGAATCGGCCCCTAGGGTGATCCGGTTGAAGGTCACCGTGGGACGCATGTCAGCAATCTGGATGCTATTGACGGTCTGCTGCACCGAATCGATCACGACCGAACTCGAACCGCCGTAGCGGATGTCTGCGTAATTGACGTACTGGCGGAAGACTCCTTCGTCCTCGAGGTCAAAGCGACCTACGGATCGGTCCAGATCCCTCTTGAAGACCAGTCCACCCCAATCGCCCGGAGCCGGAGTGGTGTTCGGCGCGTAGTTGTCCAAGCCGATCGACTGATCGAGCCAGGAGGTGAAAAAGACACTGCCTGAGATGTCTGAGCCATCTGCGGCGCGGAGCGCGTTGCCGCTACGGTCAAGCAACTTGGGGGTCCCTAGGACCTGGAGTGCACCGCCGCTGCGATCGACACCCAGAGTCGAACTACCGACACCGATGCGGCTGCGACGCATCTTGAAGACGGTCCCTGCATCGACCATGACGCTCACGCCTTTGGGCACGTCCATGGTCGATCCATCCGAGAGGACCGATCCGGCCAGGACGCCGAAGCCGACTTCGTAGGCAAAGTTATCCTCAACGGTTTCGAGTCGACCGTCGGCACCGCCGTTTCCAACGATGCGAACGATATCGCCAGGAACGCTGGCTGAAAACGCGTTGGCGACCCCGATTCCCGATATGTTATTGAAAGGTTTCGTCAGCGAACCATCTGCGTTGGGGCCTGCGGACTTGTCGACGAAAATCGTCTTGCCCGAAAGATCGATCGCCGTGAGTCCATTGGAGAGTTGGACCAGTCGCTCGCCGCGCAGCGTGATGCGGGCTCCGTTGGCCACTGCGGTGACACCCAATTCGGTGCGGGAGTTGATCGCGTTGGCAAGCGAGTTTGCGAGATCCGCAGCGGTGCTGTTCGAATTGAAAATCACGGCAGTATTGCCGATTCCCACGAGCGGATCGAGACTGAATTCAAAGCGCCGGACAGTGCCGTTTGCACCGGTAATCGTCACAATACGGGTATCTAAAGCCGCATTTCCACCGGAGTTGAATCGCATGACACGATCGACCGGTCGGGTCTCAAACCAGAAGTTGTAAATACCACCTGGGACTCCGTCTCCATCGCCGTCGAAAGCGACATTCAGATCGCTCGATCCATTGTCGACGTCTTGCAACGAATCGGTACCATCGGTCTGAGCGCGGAAGGCAACCCTCAAGTCGTAGCGACCTTGGGTTCGTCCACCCGTACCTGTTCCGGGCACCGATGCATCGTATTTGTCGTTGCCCGACGAGGAGATCCCGATGAAGTACACACCCGAATCGAGATTCATTCGAATCAGGGAGTCTTTGCCGAAATAGTCATCGTTTTGGGCGATGAGATTGACGTTGCCGCCGGTAAGGATAATCGGCGAGTAAGTGATATCTCGATTGCCGATACGGGTGGTCCGATCTCCCTTGAGCAAGTCAACTTTGACGAGGCTGCGAGCCGAGGGGTCGTTGTCCAGCGCGCGGAGGAATTCGTCGAGAGTCGATTCGCTACCCACGGTTGCATTCAAGTCGATCGAGATCGCATTGGGGAATGTATTGACGATCGGTTGGGCGCCGACACCGCGGTTCGAGCGCGTGACGAATACCAAAAGGTTGTTGCCTTGCTTGCCGGGCTTGACTGCGGTGAACTTGACTTCGATTCCGCCGCCAGCTCCCATGTTTGAAACAGCACTGGCTTGGGTCTGTTTGTACAGAGCCAATCGGGTATCGAGTGGACTGCTGTTCTCGAGTCGCTCGGCCAGCGATTCGACCACCAAGGAACCTTGGCGGGATTGCCCGTTGGGTCCAAAGTCGATATCGAAGCGATACAGATCGATGTCGCTGCTTTCGGGTCGGTGCAGGTAGCTTGCGCGGAGCACATCGAGGTTGCCTGGGAAGACAGGTTCGTAGTTCCGATTGGTGCTGGTCGGGAAGTTGATAAAGCCAGCGTCGAAGTTCATCAGAGTCGAGGGATCGGCATCGCCTGCTCGGGCCAGACCGAGCATCAGTCCGATGCTAGCCATAGCGGCCCGAGTGAAGTTCTCTCCGTAGTTGTCGTTCCAGGTGTTGTCGGCCGAGAAGACCGCTAGGCTGTTTTGGTAAGCAGGATCGATACGTACGCCCCAACCACCGCTGGCGGCGTTTTCGACCGTAAGCCCACCCGAGGGCAAGGCTGCCAGTGCACCGAGGGCCATGGTAAAGCCGCTGTCGGGTGTCTCAACGAATTGGACACCGACGTACTCCGACCAGAGCGAGAAGGCTTCTCGGACACGGGCCCGTTGTTTTTCCGTGATCGCATTGGATTGCGCTGTCCCGGCAACGGCACCATAGCCATCCTTGAAGTTGTAATAAATCGTTCGGATGCCTTGGAAGTTATCCCCGGTAAAGGCCGGGTTGATGTAGTTCTCGAAGGCTTCTGGAACACTGCGAGTGCCCGGGTCATTGTTCGCGCCGATGAGGTCCAACGCGTGGACTTCCGGATCGATGCTCGAGGTCAGCAGCAAGCTCGTCAGGGGAACATCCTTCGATCCGATCGTTCCGAGGTTCGTCGATGTATCGAACGAGGAACCCAGGCCGACTAGGGAGATCGGCGAGTAATTAATCACGCGGTTGCCCACGACGGTACTGCCGTTGCTACCGGGTTCGAGAGTGACGGTCATCAGAGGCGAGGAGACCGTCGAGACGTTCATCGCATCGGCGATTTCGTTGGCCGTCACATCCGCACGGACCATGTCGACGACAATCACTCCGCCGACACTGGTGACCGTTGGAGTACCACCTGAGAGGGAGTTGACGAACGAGATCTGCAATCCCGAGCCGTTCTCACCGAGGGTCTTGGCGGTAAACCGAAGCTTGACGGCTCCGTTGGTGTTCAGGTCCGAGATGGCCGTTGCAGCGGTTTCATTCCGCACTGGTGCAAACGGTGTGGTCTCACGGGTTCCGATCCGGAGTCGGAAGCTACTTGCAGGAATGAATGGGCCTGGGAGCAGATCGATATCCGAAGAGAACCGAAGCGTGGCGGTGTTGGCCGAGGCGTTGTACGTCACTCGCTCGGGCTTGAACGTGATATCGTCGGTATTTCGAACGGTGTTTGCCGTGTAGAGCAATTGATAGAAGTCAGGATTCTCAGCGCTGCCTACGGTGGGGTTGCCGAGCGCATCATTTTCGACGAAGAGTTTTTCGTTATCGAAGTAAACAACAATCGTGTCGCGGCGTTGTTCGAGAACCCCCGCGACATTGCGAACTACAGGTTGCGGAACCACTGCAGTGACCTTGGAACCAAGATCGATGCGGAATTCAAGTGTGTCTTGACGCGTGTTTGCATCGCGAGGAACGAAAAGATCGCCGGTGGAATTGCGAAGCCCGGTGATACCTCGGAGCGTGTCGTCAAATCCGTAGACTTCCAAGCGATAATTATCGTCGGGAAGGTTCTCGGCAAAGCGCAGGGTGACTTCGTTTTCGTTCGGACGATCCCCGATGATGACCGCACCTGGAACGATGATTACGTCATTGCTCCGGGCGAGCAAAATCGGCGAGTAACCTACAGGGTCGACCGTCCCTAGAACCGTCGATGCAAAACCGCCATTGATCTTCGCCGAAAGCTTAGGTGCTACCGGAGAGGATGGGGAGTTGATCAGATCGACCAACTGCTGCGCGGTGATTGTCGAGCCGACACGGGAGTTGAGCACGAGGCTGATGGTGTTGCCCGTCAGGCTCAATTGCGGAGGAGCCCCGATCCCTAAATCAGCCCGGGCAACATCGATCCGAAGCGAATCGGTCGCGTTGCGTGAGGTCAATTGAATATCGACCTTTCCGGTGGTCCCAAAGTCGCTCGAAACGCTCGGCAGACCGAACGATCCGTCGCTACCGGCACGCGTGACGCGAATACCGCTGACGGTCGCCGGATCGATGATCTGGGCGTCATCGAATCGGAATGTCAACTCGCGAGGAGAAACCGTTCGGACCGAACCGTTTTCGATCAGCTCGCTATTGTTGGGTTGAACGCCGATCAAGATCGGGCCCGTGGAGGTCGTCGCGTCGGCTTCGACTCTGAGGCTATACATCTGCGTTTCGCCAGCAGCGCCGGCCAAGACTCGCAGGAAGTAGGCTCCTGGGCTGAGGCTGGGGCTCTGCAAGATTTCAGGCAAACCGGCAGGGCTCGAATTGGCTACCGCGACGACTTCGCCGCTGATGCGCTCGATCTGAAACGAAAGATTCCTATTGATCAGCGTATTGACCGTCGAGATCTGTCCACCCTGCGGACCGACGTCGTACTGAAGACCTTCAGGGATCAGCGTAACTCGCTTGAGCTTGGCATTTCCGATCGTGAAGAGAAACACATCGGTGTCTTCGCTTCGGTCGATCGAAAGGTTATTGAATTGGTTGACGCCGTTGCCCAAAAGACCGAGATTCGAAGCTTGGCTCGTCGCGTCGTTTTGCTCGTAGGTATCGCCGTAAAGCGTTTGGGTAGCGAGGATATCGTCGTGCTGTGGTCCGAAGTAAGCGAACGAGACAAATGGCTCCATCAGCTTGGTCTGATCGGTCGGTATCACGTGACCGAGCCCGATCCCGTGCCCGATCTCGTGAGAGAGCACGTTGATCAAACCACGGTTCTCGCCCGTAGCGCCATCGGAACTGAGCTGATAGAAATTGTCCGACGTATCGATGACCATGTCGCCATCGGTACCGTTGTTGCCACTACCCGTCGGGTAGAACGCAAAAGCAAGAATACCCGAATTGCCGTCGATCGTGTTGCCACCGACGCGCATGTCACCACGCACACCAATCACACCGCGCGATGCTGCACCGTAGGCCGCACCATCGTCGATCGGTTCGTAGATGAAGTTCAGACCTGAGAGACTCGCCCAGTTGTCATAAGTTCGACGGACCAGATTGAACCATGGCCTATTGACCAAAGGCCCAGGGGCAGAACCATAGATACCGTCCATGAACGAGATAAAGTTCGATGGAGCCAAGCCACCACCGACGGTGGTGACTTGCGTGCCATCGGGAACGATACTCCAGGAGACCGTAGCCGGATCGCCGTTATTGGGACTCGAACCCCCTACAGGGTTGATCCATCGGTTCCCAGAAAGATTGATGTTGCCCCCGCCGTTGGCGCCACCCGCACCCCCGAGAAGATTGGCACCGCCACCGCCGCCACCACCGTTGGCACCACCTTGGTTCTGACCGCCGTCGCCAGAACCCAGGAGCCTGAGCTGATCGGTCATTCTTGCGAAGTACGCTGGATCGGTGCCTGCATCGAAGATGCCAGCAGCATCCATCACCTCCCGACGTTCCAGATGTTCGCATAGCAATGAGCGGAAGCTCAAGCGACGCGAAGACCTCTGCTGCGAAGGGTGACGGTTCTTGGACCTGGATTCATCAATTCCCATTTGCGGTAAACCTTCATACCAATTTGGATTGGCGGGTCACAACGGCAGGAAATCCGCCTTTGAAGCAGATTCCCCACAGAACATTTGCGTTTGAGTATAATTTAGCGGACTTCGGATGCAACTTTCGGCCCTCTAGACATTTACGACTCGAGCGTTTCGGCGCGCTGGTTCTAAATGTCCTAGAAGACTCCAAGGGTATTGGAAGCCATTTTCCCGAAATCCAACTCGGCAAAACTCTTTGCCAACATTGAATTCCTCGAAAAACTTCCTAGACCTACGGACACAACGGTCCTGAGGCCTGTAACGTGAATTTGGATGCCAGGATGTTCGAATAGTTCCCATTGGATCCCTGGAAAGGATTGATGGTGAGGGCAAAATTGTTGAATTCTCCCTTTGTGATCCTCCATCATACCTCGCATTTTTCCAAAGAACGTGGGGACCATTGGGACTGGCTGATCCGATTTCCAGAGAATTTCCTATCAGAATTAGCGCCTCGGATGCAAGCCAAGCATGATGAGCAATCCCCCAGTTTACTCTCTTTTGCTAGCGAAATTGATCCGAGAGACTGGACCTGCGCGACCCAATTTTGGAGATTAGCCCCCCACCGGCTGAAGTATTTGGACTACCAGGGTGAGGTCTCCGGCGGACGCGGGTTTGTCAAACGCGTTGCATCAGGAGAGTTGCAATGGACTTTTTTGAGCGATTTTGAACTCAAGTTCCGCTTGTTCCGATTGGGTTGGTTAGAGGATAGCCAACCGAGGCCCAACTCCTGGTTTGCCCAGTTGTCAAGCGATGCATCAGCCCTCGGGCCCTCGGTGGGGACTTCCATCGATTCCTCGATCGGACAATACTCTCTGAAATTGGACCCGGCCCGGACACCTGACCCTGCGCCCTGGAACTCCCGAGCGTCGGACACAGGCCCATTTTGGCGACTCTCCTGACGCATTAGTTATCTTGATTTTACTGGATCTCCAGAGGATATACCGCAACGCATGACCCTCTCGCCGATGATGAAGCAGTATGAGGAGGCCAAGGCGGCCAGTGGCGAAGCGATCCTGCTGTTTCGCATGGGAGATTTTTACGAGCTTTTTCATGAGGATGCCAAGACGGCCGCCAGGGTCCTTGGACTGACCCTCACGAGCCGCGACAAGGGGGAGAACCCGATCCCGATGGCTGGTTTCCCGCACCATCAGCTCGAGGGGTATTTGGCGAGGCTCGTTCGGCAAGGATTTCGGGTGGCCGTCTGCGAGCAGGTCGAGGATCCGTCGGTGGCCAAGGGTTTGGTCCGTCGAGAGGTTCAGCGGATCGTCACGGCCGGTACTCTGACCGACGACGCGCTGCTCGATCCATCGACGAGCAATCTCTTGCTCTGCGTGTATTCACCCAAGCCTGGGCTAGCCTCTAGCGATGCGTTGGTCGGACTGGCATGGGTGGAGCTCTCGACGGGTCGATTCGAAGCGGCTTGCTATCGCGCCTCTCAGTTATCGGATCAGATCTCACGGCTCGAGCCGGCTGAGGTTTTGATTCGCGAGGATGATTCGGCCCTGGGATCGAACGCTTCGGAACGATGGTCCCTTTCGCGTCGGCCGGTCTGGCAGTTTGGGGTCGACGAGGCCAAGCGGGTCTTGCACGAGCACTTTGATGTGCTTGACCTAAGCGGCATGGGTTGGGAGTCGACTCCGGAGGATCGCATTGCGATCAGCGCTGCGGGAGCTGCGGTAGCGTATCTTCGCGAAACGCAAAAGTCGCCGATGGACCACATTCAGCAATTGCTTCCGGCGAGGCTTTTTCAATGCATGGAGATCGACGCCTCGACGCGTCGTTCGCTCGAGTTGACTCAGACGATTCGGACTGCCTCACGCGAAGGTTCTTTGCTCGAAGTGATCGATCAGACCCAGACAGCCATGGGTGCACGGCGACTGGGCCAATGGCTTCAGTCCCCCTTGATCGACATCGAGCAGATTCGCGAGCGTCTAGGGATGGTCGATTGCTTGGTCGGCAACACCAAGCTTCGAAACGCCTTGCGCGAGGCACTTGGCGATGTGTACGATTTGGAACGACTGCTGGCTCGCGTAGCCACGGGGCGATGCAGCCCGAGGGATTTGCAGCAGGTGGGCCGTTCGCTTCTGCAAATCCCCAGAATCCAAGCGATCGTCGGCGAGCTTGATGTCCCTAGAGCCGTTGCATTGCGCAATTCTCTGGACCCCTGCGATGGGCTCTGTTCAAGGCTGCGATTGGCTCTACAAGACGAGTGTCCGTTGGTCTCCAAGGCCGGTGGATTCATTCGACCCGGCTATGATGCTAGGCTCGATGAATTTCGTGGATTGGCGTCAGGAGGTAAGGAATGGATTGCGCGTTACCAGGCCGATCAAGCCCAAGCGACGGGGATCACGAGTCTGAAGGTCGGGTACACCTCGGTCTTTGGTTATTACATAGAGATCACCAATACCAACCGGGATCGAATCCCACCGAATTATGTTCGGAAACAAACGCTCAAGAACTGCGAGCGGTACATCACTCCAGAGCTCAAGGAGTACGAGGAGAAGGTCTTGACGGCCGACGACTCGGGCAAGCAACTCGAGTACGAATTGTTTTTGGAATTGCGTGAGACGGTCCACCGAGCGACCAAGCAACTTCAGGGAAACGCGTCGGCTCTGGCCGAGCTCGATTGCCTTGCTTCGCTAGCGGAGTTGGCCGTCAAAAACAGTTACGTTTGTCCGACGATCACCCAGGAGCCGATCCTAGAGATCTACGAAGGCCGTCATCCGGTGCTCGATAGCATCATGGCCAAGGGTAAGTTCGTGCCCAACGACTGCATGATTGGGTCCGAGCATGGGCGTATTCAATTGATCACTGGTCCGAACATGGCGGGCAAGAGCACTTACATTCGTCAATGTGCGACCATTCTAGTTCTGGCACAGATAGGGAGTTTCGTACCGGCTCGCAAAGCGACCATCGGGATTGCCGACAAGCTCTTTGCGAGGGTCGGGGCCAGCGACGAATTGTCCAAGGGTCAAAGCACGTTCATGGTCGAGATGGTCGAGACGGCTCGGATCCTCAATACCGCCACCGAGCGCTCGCTGGTGATTCTCGACGAGATCGGTCGCGGGACGAGCACCTACGATGGCTTGAGCCTTGCTTGGGCGATCGTCGAGCAACTGCACGATCGCAATGGGTCGCGGACTCTCTTTGCGACCCACTACCATGAGCTCATCGAGCTGCAAAGGTCGTTGTCGAGCGTTCGGAATTGGAACGTATCGGTCAAGGAGTGGGATGATCAAGTCGTATTCCTGCACCGGATTGTTCCTGGCGGGGCCGACAAGAGCTATGGGATCCATGTCGCAAGGCTTGCGGGGATACCAAGAGGGGTCAACGAAAGGGCTAAGGAGATCTTGAGTCAACTCGAAGCCAATCAACTCAATCGCTACGGGCAGAGCAAAATCGCTCCGCCAGCGAAAAAGTCTGGTGCGATTCAACTGACGCTTTTTCAATGGCAGGAAAACGAAATCGTCGACGAGATCAAATCGCTCGA
>JAJTEK010000186.1 GCA_021299695.1 Pirellula sp.
CCCATCGCAACCCCAAGCGATCTCGATTCCCTGCGCCCTCGATGGACGAAGCGATGCGGCGCAAAGCGATTTCTATCAGGTCCGATTGAATGCCAACGCAACCATCGGTGTCGATTGTGTTGCCGAACGCATCGGATCGGCGATGGATTCGGTCCTGCGAATCTGGGACACCTCAGGCAAACTGCTACTGCAATCCGATGACAGCGATTCGGGGCCCGATAGCCAAGCCCAATTCACAGCCCCTGCCGATGGGGATTATCGGATCGAAATCGTCGACAGCCGCTACGCAGGTGATGGACGCTACCGACTCCGGATATCCGACGCCCCGGTCTCACCTATCCCTTACCCGCTGGCCGTTCGACCGTCGGCACCAACGAACCTCTCCTGGATCCTATCCGATGGTTCGATCATCCAAACGGATCGGAATCCTGATCAATGGAGGCTCGAGGTCAACGCACCCGCCGATGCGAACTTCCATCGCTGGTTAGCAGGCCCAACGAGTCCGACGAGGCTCGGTGGCTTCTGGGCCGATCTGCTGGTTCGCGATTTTCAGATCTACAGCGAACCTCTCGGAACCGAAGCGCACCTCACGCCACCGGAGTCCCCTTTGGCACTTCCGGTCGGAATCTCCGGCAGAATCACTCAGCCAGGGCAGTCGGATCGCTACGCAATCGCAGGGACCCAAGGCCAAACCATTTCGATCCAAACGCTTACCCGTAGCCTTGGACTCCCAACCCTTTTGAAGCTGACCGTGCTGCATCCGAACGGAAATGTCTTGGGCCAGACCGCCATCAATGAGTCGGACGAATGGCAATTGGATATCACGTTTGCTGAAACTGGGATTGACATGATCGTCGCCAGCGATCTGCTTGGACGCTCTGGGCCACGGCACGCGTACTGGATCGAGGCGGCTCCAAAGCCCCCGTTTGCCGTTGGCATCAAGCCGGATCCAAAGACCCTTGAGAGCCGTTTGCTCGAGTCGGGTGCAGGATCTACCTGGATCGATTTGAGTATTCAGCGTGCCGGGTACGATGGTCCGATTCAAATCGAATCGATAGACCCGATCCCAGGACTGAGGATCCTCAATCCAAGTGTTCCGGCAAAGGCCGCTGAACATCGCATGTTCCTTGCCACCGACCCGAGTTGGGACCCGAGCCGCATCGGGCAACTGCGATGGACTGCAAAGCAGGTCGATGGTGGGAGTTTCTCATCACCGGTCCAGACGATCGCGCTGCGACGTGCCAAACTCCCGCATCAGCCCTTCCCAACCTCTGGCACCCTGGGCCGATTCGCTTTCGCGTCCATGGCTCCAGCCGAACCGTTTTTCCAAGCCGAATTTCCGCCCGGACTGACGCTCGCTGCCCCGATCAAACAGCACGTCATCAGCGGCACGATCAAGCGACTCAAGGAGGAGTTCAAGGAGCCTGTCACCTTGCTGTCGGTCTCTGGACCCCAAGGGTGGACGGTTCAACCTGCGCTCGATAAAGACAGTTTGAAACTTACCCTCTCTCGATCGGACGGGACGCTGGCTCCGAATCCCAACGTGACCCCGAGCGATAGCCTTAAACTCTCCCTTTATGGGCAAACCCAACGGGGACGGATCGAGAATTTCGAAATTCCGTTTACTTGGTTCGACCCACTGCTGGTCTCTGCGCCGCCGATCCCACGCTTGCTACCTGGATCGACGCTACCGATCCGGGTCGACATCCAACGCAAGGGGATCGAAGCGGCCGCGGTGACGTTGCAGTTGTCCAATCCACCTGCAGGTCTAGTAGCCGACCCGGTGGTCATCCCGGCCGACCAATCCACAGGCTTCCTGCAATTGAAGATCGCCCCGGATTTGCAACCCGCCGGTGATTTGAATTTGGCTTTCTCTGCGACCACCAAAGTCGCAGAGAATGAAATCATCGCCACGAGCCAACCCATACCAGCCTCCATCGAACCTCTTCCGGTCCGTCTCGAGGCCTTTCCCAGCCAAATCACCCTGACGCGATCTCGCGATTCTGCAAAGTTCGTGCTGACGGGTTGGGATGCAAATGGACTTGCAAGAGACTGGACCGAGAAAGCGCGATGGACAAGCTCGAACCCTGCGATCGCCCAATGCGATGCTCGAAGCGTATCTCCGAAAGCCAACGGCCAAGCAGAGCTTATCGCCGAGCTCGGGACCCATCGCATCGCGATTCCGATCGTTGTTTCCGGTTACGAGACTCCCGCCCGCGTCGAGTTCGAGAACGAAGTACTCGTCGCACTTTCCAAGCAAGGTTGCAACTCGGGGGCTTGCCACGGATCGCCAAGCGGTAAGGGAAGCTTTCGACTCTCGCTCCGAGCGTTCGATAAGGTATTGGATGCGTTGACCCTGGTGCGTGAGGAAAGCGAGCGCAGGCTCAACCCCCTAGAGCCTGAACAAAGCCTCCTGCTGACCAAACCCAACATGAAGGTACCCCACGGCGGAGGTCTGCAACTACGCAAAACCGATCCCGCCTACCGCGTTCTGGTCGATTGGATCGGCCAAGGAGCCCCATTGGATCCGGCCAACCAAGCCCGTTGCGTCAAGCTCGAGGTATACCCCAACGGTCAGAGGATCCTGGCCAAAGAGCATGGCCAACAACCCTTGGTCGTGCTTGCTCACTTCGCAGATGGATCGCGCCGGGATGTGACGGATCTTTGTGTCTATGAAAGCTCGAACACCAACGTGGCCAGCGTCGACGTTCGCGGAAAGGTCACTGCACATCAAAAAGGGGAATCGGTGATTTTGGTCCGATTCCTCGAGCATATCGAGTCGGTACCCTTCCTTTTCAGCGAAGAGATTCCGGGTTTTCAATGGACCCCGCAAACGCAACTGAATTTCATCGATGGCTTGGTCGATGCGAAGCTCCAACAACTGCAATTCAATCCAGCCGCCTTATGCACCGACGATGTTTTTCTCCGACGCGTTTATCTCGACGTTATCGGGATCCTGCCAACGGTAGACGAAGCTGCCGCATTCTTGGCAGACCCGAGTCCCGACAAGCGGACTCGACGGATCGATGAGCTTTTGGCGAGGCCCGAGCATGCCAAGTTCTGGGCCCTCAAGTGGGGAGATTTGCTCCGAATGACCAGCAAGGCCGTCGGAAACGAAGCGGTCTTCAAATACTACCGATGGGTCGAGCAATCGATTCGAAACAACCAACCCTACGATCAATTTGCAAGGGAGTTGCTCTCGTCGAGCGGGAGTACCTTCACCAACCCGGCGGCGAACTTCTTTCGCACCGCTGGAGATATGAACGAATCGGTGGAGACCATCTCCCAAGTATTTCTCGGGGCACGATTGCAATGCGCCAAATGCCACAACCATCCCTTCGAGCGTTGGACCCAAGACAATTACTACGGACTCGGTGCTTCGTTCAACCGCGTCCAACGCAAGAAAACCCAACGGCCCAACGAATGGTTGGTTTTCTCAAGCGATACCGGAGAGGTCGTTCAGCCTAGAACCGGCCAGACCATGAAGCCCTGGGTTCCTGGCACAACGGACCTTACCATCGATCCTGCGAAAGATCGCCGGCAAGCGTTTGTCGATTGGCTCGTCCAATCCGACAACCCGTTCTTGGCTCGCGTCGAGGCCAATCGGATCTGGTCGCACCTTTTTTCCCGAGGTATCGTCGATCCGATCGACGATTTCCGCGACAGCAATCCACCGACCAACCGACCTTTGCTCGATGAGCTGACCAAACGGTTCGTTGAGAGTGGCTTCAATCGACGGGAATTGATCCGAATGATCCTACAGAGCCGGGCCTATCAATCGAGCTATGAAACCAACCCTTGGAACGAAAAAGACCAGCTCTATTTTTCCCACCAAAAGCCTCGTCTCCTGAGCGCAGAGCAATTGCTCGATGCGATCAACCAATTGACACAGACCGAACAGAGTTATCCAGGGCTACCGGTCGGAACGAAAGCCACGCAGATTCCCGCACCGGATATCGCCAAAGTGGATTTCCTGAAAGTCTTTGGGCAACCGGAACGATCGACCGTCTGCGCCTGCGAGCGCTCCGAGGACTCCAACCTCAGCATGGCGATCGAACTTTTCAATGGGACGACGGTCCACGAGAAACTCAAGAACCCAAAAAATCGATTCCGAAGCCAACTTGCCGAAGGCAAGCCGCTTGAGGATATCATTCGAAACCTCTACCTCGCGGGACTCTCAAGGAATCCTACCCCCGAGGAATTGCAGGAATCGATCAAGCACTGCCAAGGCAAACCCGATCCGCTCCTGGGGCTCGAGGATCTGTGCTGGGTTTTGATCAACACCGACGAATTCCTATTCCAACATTGATGCAATCGATGGTTTCATCCCTACCAAACCGACTCCTGTACCGATGTTCGATCGCGATCCTGACGCTCTATGGGGCGATCGTTAGCCTCGGTTCGAATGCATCGGCGCAAACGCCTATTTCGTTCCGTGAGCAAGTCGCTCCGATCCTCCTAGAGCATTGTGTCGCTTGCCACTGCGCAAAAAAAGCCGAGGGAGGCTACCGTCTCGATACCGTCGAGCAACTTGTCAAACCAGGCGATGGGGGGGCCAACCCAATCGTTGCGACCAAAAGCCCTCAAAGCGAGTGGATCGTTCGGATGAAACACGCCGAACCCGATCTGCGCATGCCGCTCGATAGCGAACCACTCTCCCAAGAGTCGATCGATGCGATTGGACTGTGGATCGACCAAGGAGCCCAGCTCGATGGGATCCTACCCACCGAACCCCTTTGGTCGGTAATCCCACCCAAGACCTATCGGGCACCACCTGAACATTACCCCGTTCCCTTGCCGGTAACGGCCCTTGCGTTTACGGCCGACGGCTCGCAACTCTTATCCTCTGGTTACCACGAGCTCCTGGCATGGAATCCATCGGATGGCTCCTTGATGAGCCGTTCGCCCAACCTGACGCAGCGGATCTACTCGATCGTCCAAGCGGCCGAGCCGACGAAATGGTATGTAGGCGGAGGAACCCCAGGATCGCTCGGGGAAGTCCGGGTTCTAGACCTTAGTACCAAAAGCATGGAAAAAGTCATCGCACGAGGCCCCGATGTGGTCCTCGACATTGCGGTCCGACCGGGCAACCAGGAAATCGCGGTAGCCATGGCAGACAACTCCATCCGAATCATCGAACTCCAGAAGAACGAAACCAGGCGGGTGATCGCAAGCCATGCCGATTGGGTGGTGCAGTTGTCCTACAGCGAGGATGGCAAACGCCTGGGCTCGGCCAGCCGCGATAAATCCGCCAAGGTGGCCGATGCCGATTCGGGTGAACTGCTGGTCAGTTACCCAGGGCATGGAGCGGCCGTTCGCGGAATCGCATCGATTCAAGACGGCAAACAATGGATCAGCGTCGGGGCGGACAACAAACTTCATCGCTGGGAAGTCGAGAATGCCAAGAAGATCGCCGAGGTCCCCTTGGGGGGCGAGCCGTCGAAGATCGCCAAGCAGGACGGATCGATTTGGATACCCGATGCCGACAAGCATTGGTACCGCTTCGAACTGGCCAACAACGCGATTGCTGCCAAGCAACCGGGTCACGAGGACTGGGTGACTTCCGTGGTCGTTCACCCAGGGACAGGACGCTTGGCAACCGGATCGATCGACGGGAGCATTCGCGTCTGGAATCTTGCCGATGGCGCCTTGATTAAGGCTTGGGTTGCGAAGCCTTAGCAATCCACTCGGAGGCCAAGTGTCTCGGGTGACTCTCCTCCTCCAGCGCGCGTGCCGGGAGTGTCGTCAGCACGACACAGATCCGCTGGGTGTCTGGCTCGGCCCAGGCCAGGGTACCGGTCGAGCTTCGACCGCATCAGGCGTTTGGTCGATCCACGGAGGAAATCATCTTGGTCGGACATCATCGCTCGCAAGAACGTACCGACATCGCTTGCCGAGGCGTGAGCGCCACCCCAAGGGGCACCTAGCTGTCTCCAATAAGCACTATTCCAATCCCAACGGGATGCGTCGGCCGCTCCACCTCCTGCCTCAGGAGCTGCGAACTCGATTTGGACAGGCATGCGATTTGCCTCTGGGATGCTCCCGATCCCAAGTGCCGAGTCCTTCATTCCAAGTGGAGCTAGCACACGATCCGCGACCAACTGTTGAATCGGTACCGAGGAGATTCTCTCAGCAATCGCACATGCAAGCAGGATCCCCATGCTTGAGTACTCGTAGTTCGTCCCGGGAGGAAATCGAAACCCCAGGCGGCCGCACGCCTCGACGAAGGATTCCAGGGGTTGGTGTTCGGATCGCAATTGCCCATTGCTGGGGACTTGGTCAGGAAGCCCTGAGGTGTGGGTAAGCAGGTGTCTGATGGTGACCTGAGGGAACGCGCCCAGGGAGAATTCGGGAAGGTAGCGGACCAAGGGATCGTCGAGGGCGAAGCTCGCTTCATCGAAAAGCGTCATCAGCGCACTGATGGCGATGGGTTTGGTGATCGAACCGAGCAGGTAAGAGGCATGGACGTCGTGGGCCATCCCGTAGTTTGCGACCAAACGCGTTCCGGTTTGCTCGACAAAAAGGGACCCTGCGAGAATTTGTTTTTTGGAAACCGCGTCTGCAAGAACTTGGCAGGACTTTTCGCAGGCACTCAGGAGATCGTTATCCATCATAAGATCGCCTCGATGGGCGACCCTTTGCTGATCGCAAGCGGTCTACCGAGCCGATCACGAATTTCGGTGTGGGGAGCAAAGCCCAAGCAGTGGAAGACGGTGGCGGTAAGGTCCTGCGGTTCGACCCGTCCGTCGAGCGGATAGGCTCCTTGACGATCCGACGCACCGTGGACAGTCCCCCCTTGCACTCCTCCACCGGCCAAGGCTCCGCTGAAAACGTGCCCCCAGTGGTCTCTGCCACCGGCAGCATTGTGCTTTGGCGATCGGCCAAACTCGCCGATCCAAATCACCAAAGTATCGTCGAGCATTCCCCGCTGCAAAAGATCTTCGAGCAAGGCCGAATAGGCTTGGTCCATCGGCGGCATGAGAACGGTTTTAAGTCGTTCGGCGTTCTTGGCATGGGTGTCCCACGCCGGCGCGTTGTCCGGGTCGTCTTGCCCACGAGTCCAATTGACTTGGACCAACGACACACCCGATTCGACGAGTCTGCGAGCCAAGAGCACGCTTTGTCCAAATCGATTTCGACCGTAACGATCGCGCGTCGCTTCGGACTCCTGTTCGATGGCAAAGGCGTTCTGGGTTTCCTTGGTTCGGATCAGCTCGATGGCCTTGTTCTGCCAAGTGCTCCAGCGTTGAAGCGAAGGATCTTTTTGAATCTTGTCGAGCGAACGATTGAGTTGTTCGAGAAACCCGCGCCGTTGGCCGAAGTGTTCGATCGTCAAATCGGCTGGCAGAGCGATGTCGGGAATTTTGAAATCTTTGGCGGGCGCCGGAATCGCCTTTGAGATGCCGCACCACGGCGGCCATGCAAGGCCAATCATTGGGTGGTCCAGGCAAGGAGTTTTCGGCGTTCTTTGGCGAATGAGGGTTGCCCGTGAGCATCCAATACCCGCTTGCCGAATGGGCATTGTCATCGGTGGCCATCGCGCGAAGAACGGCGATATGATTGGTGAGCTTGGCCGTCATCGGCATGAGCTCCCCGACCTGAAGCCCAGGCGTGGCCGTCGAGATCGGCTTGAAATCGCCCCGGATCTCGGCCGGTGCGTCGGGCTTAGGATCCCAAGTTTCGTGCTGAGGTGGACCGCCGAGCATGAACAGCACGATGCAGCGTTTGGCTTTGCCGAACGAACCTGCAATCCCCCGGGATTCAAGAGCCTGGGCAAGCCCCAGGTTATCGATCGTCGAGGATCCAGCAGCGAGCCCCAGCCCCCCTAAAGATCCGATGCGCAACCACTCCCGACGGCCAAGCCCAACCTGGTTCTTGGAGACTTCCGCACCCGAGCGTTTTAGCGAGTGGAATGGAATCATGGTCAGGAGCAGCCAAGGAGGGGATGTCGCCGTCAGGGGAGGATGATCGACCGTGGTCACCACGTTGTTCGTGCGTTTTCTCGTACTCGTACTCAGCATCGCGGTACTCGTACTCGTACTCGAATCGGTCCAGTATAGCAATCCGACCTATTGGTCCGCAAGTTCCCGCGAACCGCCTCGATCAACGATCGGCATCGCTGCAGTTCGAACAGCCATCGAGTACGAGTACCGTTTCACTGAGTACCGCTTCGCTGAGTAGCAATAAGCGTTTAATTCAATCGCTTGGGGGCTGTCGGCAGATCGATGCGGTGTTCCGAACCGTGTTTGCGTCCTACTTGCTCGGCGGCCGGGTCGCGGAAATCTCTGAGTTTACGTCGGGTGGTGACAAGTCGGATACCGCATTCGGCAAAGAGCCAATCGCTCGACCGTTCGTGGACCAGCAAGGATCGCTTTTGCATCAGGGCTTGGGAGGTAGCCTCTTTTGACGGGGCGTCTTGGTCCTGTTGTGGATCGCCAGATGCGGTCGATTTCGGAAGGGACGCAACATAGCCTTCGGCGTACGAAGCCCCGCTGCCGCGCGAGTATCCGCCGTAGAGAATTTTCGCGGCTGAGGCGATGGTCAAAAGCAGTTCGCGAAAGAGCTGTACCGAATTTTCGACGTCGGTTCGAGGTCCATAAAAAAAGAAGATGGTGCGGTGCCCTTTGCGGCCTGAGTACCACTGGACCATGGGAAAGATATGTTCAGCGACGTAGGTCGCCAGGACCTTCTCCCAGATGAGCGACTTCGAGCCGTTGACCGGGCATGCGACGCGAGCGTACATGGTCGAATCGACCGCTTCATCGCTCGCGAGGTCCTCGCGAGAAAGGTTGTGGCGCAGCAAGAGACTTTGCATCATCCGCAGCGCGTTCTCCCGTTCGCTCTCGGTCGAGGCTTGATTGCGGGCTGTGTTGTCGATGGCTCGCAGACGCTGAATGATTTTTTCGAACTCCGATTGGGTCAGATCCCCAGCATGGCGTACTTCGGTCACACCTGCGCCGAGCCTTGCGCTGCAAACGGCGGTGTCCGACGCGCGCCAGCATCGCACGACCCTGTAAGTCCCATCATCGTCACAGGGATCCCAGGTATCGTATAAAACCCCATCGCTGATCGTGCATAAGTGGCTTCTGCGTCCGAACTGGTCTTGGCATAGCACCAGAGTGATACCGGACTCGAAATCGTAGAGTTCTAGTGGAATCGCAACCGGGCTGAACGGTTGCTCTTTCCAGCCGAGTTCTTCGAGGTAAGGGGCATAGATCGATCGAGGGACACCATCGCGTGGTGTACTGCCATAGCGTTCGGTGAGCGTCTTGTAGACGTCTCGATAAGCCAATCCTGTGGCGATCGCGATCGAGCGAGTGACACAATCACCGGTGATTCCGACATAGCCGCTTGTGGCGCGGCCACCGTCATCCCATTGGAATTTACCGATCCGCGTCATGCACCGATCCTTTCTTGATGCCACTCGCTGTGAACTTCCAGATTCCGTCGATCGCCCGCGATCGGCGAGGCCGTCGATTGTACCCGCTCGATGATACCGAGACACCATCAAATTCCAATACGCTATTCGTAGGGTTCGTGGAGCGGTCGTCTATCGATCATTCAAACACCGCGTGAACGACCAAGC
>JAJTEK010000187.1 GCA_021299695.1 Pirellula sp.
TCCCTAATGCATCCCTCGCCTTGACATCGACGCATACAAGTTTGTCATCAAAGTAGTCCTTCAAAGAAAACGGATTTTGATACTCGACGCTTTGGATCGGATAAGGCAAGCGCAGAACCGAATTTAAGAGGCTAATCAAGCAAATATCATTGCCTGGCTTCCCGAAAATCTTACGAAACGCAAAATCAACCCAAGGCCGAATTCCAATGTTCCTCGACATGAGCGTCTTACTCCTAGTCCTCACAAGAATTGAAAATTCTCATCCAGGCCCCAAGCGGCACTATCCGACCCCGGGAAGAGTATACTGGTAGTCCCCTAACCCTAGCCCATCCTATGCGCAAAAAAAAAACCACCATCTACTTCCGAAGTCGCTGGGAAATACCTCTACTTTGGAACGCTGTCTTAACGGGCGCAGTCTCGACGGGCGCGGTCTTAGCCCTCATGGCCAATTCGCTCGCCGCTCAACCCCCTGCAGAACTTGACCCTTCTAAAGTCAAGTCCCCAGATTTCCTAACCGATGTCCTCCCAATCCTCGACCAACACTGCTCAAACTGCCATGGTGCTAGCAAACAGACTGCTGACCTGCGTTTAGATCTCCGATCGGCAATCCTCAAAGGAAGCAGCAGTGGACCGATTCTCGAAAAAGGGCACAGCGACCAAAGCCGCTTGATCCAAGTCGTCGCAGGGCTGGACCCCGACTACCAAATGCCACCCGAGGGTGAGCGATTGTCAGCCGAGCAAATCGGCATTCTCAAAGCCTGGATCGACGCCGGGGCTACGGGACCCGATGACTCTTCGCTTCTGGAAAAACCGCTCCCATGGAGTTTTCGACCAATCCGAGCCACCAAGTCGCCGGAGTCCATGCCCCTGGGCGACTCGAAGAGCCTCGGGATCATCGATGCGTGGCTCGCCGGCCCACTTGCTGAAAAACAACTCAATTTTTCCCAACGCGCAGATCCTCCGACTCTAATCCGTCGACTATTCCTCGTAGCCCTAGGTGTTCCACCTACCCCGGAGGAAGTTGAGAGGTTCGCCATCGACTCGAGTATCGATGCCTACGAACAACTCGTCGACCGTGTCCTTGCTGACCCGCGCTACGGCGAACGGCAGGCTCGTCATTGGTTCGATGTCATCCGCTTTGCAGAATCCAACGGATTCGAAACCAACCGAGTTCGATACAACGCTTGGCCCTACCGCGATTATGTAATCGCTGCGTTCAATGACGATAAACCTTACAACCAATTCGTGAAAGAACAGATCGCTGGCGACGCCCTCGGTTCGGATGTCGCAACGGGCTTCCTGGTCTCTGGTTCTTTTGACTTAGTCAAAAGCCCTGATGTCAACCTAACCTTAATGCAACGACAGGATGAACTGGCTGACTTGATCAATACCACCGGGACAGCTTTCCTAGGCTTGACCATCGGCTGCGCGCGTTGCCACGATCACAAATTCGATCCGGTGACCCAAAAGGATTTCTACTCGCTCCAAGCCATCTACGCGGGAGTCCAATTCGGAGAACGACCGATTCGAAGCGAACAAACCCCAGAGAAACTACAACGTCTCGAACAAATCGATTCGGCGATTGCCGCAATCCAACCCAATCTGCAAACCCTCAAAGACAAGGCCCAAAAGGTATCGCTTACCCGCAAGACCCTTCCACCGATCAACTCCAAACTGAACCTAGAGTCCTTCGAACCTACCCTTGCCCGATCTGTTCGTTTTACCATCCAAGCCTCTGGAGGCTCACAACCTTGCATCGATGAATGGGAAATCCTCGATGCCAACGGAAACAACGTCGCACTTGCGTCTCTAGGAGCAAAAGCAAAAGCCTCAGGCACTCTACCGGGTTTCCCAATCCATCAACTCGAACACATCAACGATGGGAAAACTGGTAATTCCCATAGCTGGATCTCCAACCAAACCGACGGCGGTTGGATTCAAATCGACTTCGAGCACCCCCAAACCATCTCGCAAATGCGATGGGGACGCGATCGCTCCGAGAAATTCCAAGATCGTACTCCGTCGAAATACCAAATCGAAGCACTCGTCGAAAACGATCGATGGAAAACGATCGCCTCAGACAAAGGACGAGCGAGTTACTCAGCCGACAGCATCGATGGAGTGACCGAGTTCTTAGATGCCGACGAAAAAGCAACGTACATCGACCTCTTCGAGCAAGAAAGGAAATGGAAATCCGAGAAAAAATCGCTCACCCAAGGACCCAACGCTTGGATCGGGACATTCGCTAGTCCCGGGACCATCCATCGCCTCTATCGAGGCGATCCTCTCTTAAAACGGGAAATAGTCCCCCCAGCAATGGTAGCTTCCCTCAATGGCCCCGAACTTCAAGAAGATTCCCCCGAGCAAACACGCCGACTAGCCCTGGCTTCCTGGATCGTCAATCCACAAAACCCGCTGACTGCAAGAGTCGTCGCCAACCGAATGTGGCACTACACTTTTGGAACCGGAATCGTCGATACTCCAAGCGACTTCGGGGCCAATGGTACTCCGCCGATGCACCCAGAATTGCTCGATTCACTCGCCGCGAGCCTGATCCAACAGGATTGGTCACTCAAGCGACTCCATCGTTCGATGCTCATCTCCCAAGCGTTCGTCCAATCCTCAAAACCCCATCCCACAGCCCTTGCTCTAGACGCGGATGCTCGACTCCTCTGGAGGTATCCGCCCCGACGACTCGAAGCCGAATCGATTCGCGACAGTATGCTCGTTGCCTCGGATGTCATCGACTATCGAATGGGTGGACCCGGGTTCTTCTTGCAACGTGTCGAACCAGACAACGTCTACCGCTACTTCCCCAAAGAACACCTCGGTCCTCCGGAGTTTCGACGGATGGTCTACCTGACCCGCATTCGGCAAGAACAGGACCCAGTCTTCGGCGCTTTCGATTGCCCAAGCGGCAACCAAGTGGTACCCAAACGCCCCCGGTCCAATACCCCACTGCAATCCCTAAACCTTTTCAATAGCCCGTTTGTTATGCAGCAAGCCGGACTGCTCGCCGATCGCTTGCTCCGCGACGCAGGACCAAACTCCGATGATCAAATCAACTTGGCATTCAAAATCCTATTTGCCCGACAGCCAGATAGCCACGAAGTCGAAATTTCCAAGGACATGATCCAAAGCCAAGGTACTGTGCCATTTTGCAGAGCCCTGCTAAATGCCAGCGAGTTTCTATTTGTATTTTAAACCAACTTGAGAAAACGCATGTCCAACCTATCTCAATCAAACCGTCGCTCTTTTCTGACAGACCACCTGATGCGACTCAGCGGCATGTCGTTGGGAACTCTTGCTGCCCTCGATATGCTCTATCGCGACGGAGCGCTGGCCGACCAAAACGACAAAACTCCCATCCGCCCCTCGATCGATCCGGCAACTCCCAACCGAGCTAGACAAGCGCACTTTGAACCCAAAGCAAAACAGGTCTTGATGATTTTCTGCGCCGGTGCCTGCAGCCACCTCGATACCTTCGACTACAAACCTGCCTTGATCGAAAATCATGATCGCCCGATGCCCGGCTCGGACAAACTGATCACATTCCAAGGAGGACAAGGGACCTTGCAAAAAAGCCCCTGGGAATTTCGACCACGCGGGCAATGCGGCAAGCGGATCTCCGATTTGGTTCCGAATCTAGGGAACCTAGCCGACGAAATGTGCTTCATTCACTCACTGACCGGAAAAACCAACACACACGGTCCAGGGGAGAATTTCATGAATACAGGCTTTACCCTCGATGGTTTCCCAAGCATCGGTGCATGGACAAGTTATGCTTTGGGAAGCCAAAACGAAAACCTCCCAGCCTACGTCGCGATCCCCGACCCCCGAGGCGTACCCCAATCAAGCGGGAATTGCTGGAACCCAGGATTCCTACCCGCAGCCTTCCAAGGCACCGACTTCAATGCAGCGGCCCCAATTCGAAACCTCGCCCGGCCAGAGAGCATCACTAGCCAAAGCGATAAGGCAACGCGCGAGTTTCTAGAAAAACTCAATGCGCATCATCTAAAGCAATTCCCAGGCGATAGTGAACTCGCCGCCCGCATCTCCAGCTATCAACTCGCCGCTCGAATGCAACTCTCGGTCCCAACAGTCAGCGATTTATCATCGGAAACCGCCGAAACCCTTGCTGCCTACGGCGCTGATCAAAAAGGATCTCCCGTACTAGACACCAAAGCAGCCTACGCCAAAAACTGCATCTTAGCACGGAAACTGATCGAACAAGGGGTCCGATTCGTGCAGTTGTTCAACGGAGCCTACCAAGTCGGAGGAGAAGGAACAAGCAACTGGGATGGCCACAAAATACTCAAAGACCAATACACAAACCACGGAGAAATCTTCGATCAACCCACGGCCACTCTCCTGCGAGACCTCAAACAAAGAGGACTACTCGAGCAGACCTTAGTCGTTTGGTGTACCGAATTCGGACGCATGCCTACATTCCAAGCTGGAGCCAACGGTCGCGATCATAATCCCGCGGGATTTACCGCTTGGCTCGCCGGCGCAGGAGTCCAAGCCCCCTTGAGCTACGGTGCTACCGACGAATTTGGATACAAAGCCGTCGAAAAGATCTCTACGGTCTATGATTTCCATGCCACGATCCTGCACTTGCTAGGACTCGATCATGAACGACTCAGCTTCTATCACAACGGTATCGAACGCCGATTGACCGACGTTCATGGCCATGTCATCCACGACATTGTTAAGTCTTAATCCGCCCTCTGGCGATCCAACCTAGCACACCCAGAGCCAAGGTTTGGTCAAGCTTAAGTACTCGCTACTTGAATACGATCCAACCCGAATGCCTACCATCAAAACTCACTTCCGACTTGTCGCCAAGACTTTGTTGAGATTGCGTTTCAAATCCGGGATTGGCCTCGAAGCCTATTGAACCAAGCTTTGCGTTTGCTCCATCCGGCTGAACGAGGATCATCAAGCGGAAATCAGGGCCTCGCAGGATCCAGGTACGCGAGTCGAACTCCTCGCTTCGCCATCCCACGTGATCTAAATCGCTCCGAAGCTTAAGAGCTGCGTCGAGTGAAAGATGGATCGTAAGGTTCGTAACATTCTTTAAGATCCGAGTTGCATCATAGCGCGGTGCAAGAAAGTCTCGTCGCGAAACATGGTCACCATCAGAAGAGTTGATAGGATAGAGCGAGGGAATGAAGTCGACATGTGTCTCACTAAACCACCAATTTATATCATTTACCTTGGGTTGATTCCGGAACAGTGAGTGATACCAATTGACGGCGGCCCCCTCTCGATCAAAATCCCATTGATTCAGAACACGAGTAAAACTGTCCGGTGTATCTTTGGCCAGCAAACCTTGTAGGACATCCAACTCTCCCACCTTCTCCACGCTCCAGCCCACACCAATCTTGCCAACTGGCTCACCAAATTTATTTTCAGGACCCAAAAGCTCGATATAGGTGTCGCGCCCGCGCAGATAAATAGACTGGCATGGACCATCTACAGCTAGGAACTTCGGAAAGCCTTGATCCGATGCGGCGAACTGATTCAAAAGAAAATCGGAAGTTCGTACAGCATCGAAATCCGGTTGACTCAATACGACATAAAGATGATTGAATTTGACCTCCGGCGGTCGTACTTCGGCAGTACTCCAACGTACGATTTCAGCGTCCAGTTCGGCCTCGGTCTTGACGGGCAGCTTTGCAAGCAGATGATCAGGATGACACTTTCCGTGGCCGTCATCCATCCAGTCGCGTAGCAAGCCGCTTGGGTTCTTCGTTGGAGCTGTATACCGTGGCCGCAGTCGTTTG
>JAJTEK010000055.1 GCA_021299695.1 Pirellula sp.
AGAAACTCGGGGACTGTCCCCAACTAATACGCATATAAACTCGGGGACAGTCCCCGAGTTTGTACGGGAGTTTGTACGGAAGGGACAACCGGATCGCAGCGAAGAAGCGACGATCAATGGCTTATCCGACATTGCTAGGGGATCCGACCCGTGCGTGCCGATTGCTGCGACTTCACAGACCGTCAAGGCCCAGCCTTATGGTGACCAACCGTGCGGGCACCACTTACGAATACAAACTCCCGGACTGTCCCAGTTCTCTCGGGCTAGGTCTTGTGCTTCCTGGTGGAACGGAATACCAGAGGACACAAAGAGAAACAGAAAATCATCAAGCAACCCTCTCGGTTGGCTTGGCAATGTATAATCGATCGATTCCAAAAACTCCCTACATCGCTGGTCACACTATGCTCGACTTCCTCTGGTCCGCTGGCCGAACCCTGCGCACTCGAAGCGGATTTCCTAAGAAAAATAATTTCGTATCCGTATTTGCCAGAACGGCATTCGTCGGTGCAGCATTTTTCGAAACAGCATCGCTGATGACCTCCGATGCGCTTTCCCAGGAACTCCCAGTCACAAACAAAACACAAGATTTTGGAGTAACAGCGATAGAGGTATTTCGGGAGCGATGCATCGAATGCCACGGGCAGGAGGTGCAGGAAGGAGGACTAAGACTAGATAATCGCGAAGATTTGATCGTCGGTGGAGAGTCTGGAAAAGCCGTCGATTTTGAACGCAGCCAAGAGAGTCTGCTACTCGTACGCATCATGGCTCGCGATGAAACACGCATGCCTCCGACCGGTATGCCTTTAAATGACGCCCAAGTCGCAGCGATCCGACAATGGATAGACGCCGACGGCCCCTGGGTCTCCGGATCGCTGAAAGACCCTCGGTTGGACCATTGGGCTTGGCAATCGCTCCAAGATCCAAAGATCCCATCGAACTCAGTCACCAGCCAACAGGAGGACAATCCTATCGATCGTTTTCTTTCGGTTGCTATGTCGGCTCATGGCATCGAGCCGCTAGGCAAGGCCTCGCGCGAGACCCTCATCCGCCGATTGAGCTTCGATGTGCTGGGGATTCCACCAACACCAGAAGAGTTGGATCGATTTGTCGAGGATCGCGCGCCCGATGCATGGGAACGATTGGTCGACCAGACTCTAGCCTCGCCCCATTATGGGGAACGATGGGCAAGGCACTGGTTGGACATCGCCCATTACGCCGACACGCACGGATTCGAACGCGATCAACGACGCGATCATGCTTGGCGATACCGAGATTGGGTCATCGATGCATTCAACAGTGACTTGCCACTAAACACATTTTTACAGCACCAAATCGCTGGTGATGTTCTTCCTGGGAGCGATCCGGATTCGACAGTCGCGTCGAGTTTCTTAGCCGTTGGTCCTTGGGATTTTGTTGGCCAAGTCGAAACGCCAAGCCCCATGATCAAACGCTTGGCAAGAGCCGACGATCTGGACGATATGGTGGCTCAAGTGATGACGAGCATGTGCGGAATCACTATCCATTGCGCCCGGTGCCACCACCATAAACTCGATCCGATTCGTCAAGAAGAGTATTATGGGATGACCGCGATCTTTGCTGGGGTCGGACGGGGCGATCGAACTGTCTCTATGGACGAATCGGCTGCGATCCAAGCGGCACAAAAGGAACTCAAGGACCGCAAGCAGGCGATCGACCTGGAGATCCTCGGGTTGAGCCATGGGATTTCACTTGCCGATATCGTCGGCGGAGGAAACGGCTTTGGCACCGGATCTGAAGATTCAGGAATCGACCCGAGCACCGGAGCACTGCGCGATGCGAAGGACAAAAAAGGTTTTCTCGATGGCGTGGAAACCAACCGCTTGAACCGAACAAATAATCCTTGGATCGATTCGGTTTTCGTACCCGATGGCGGATCGCTTCGCCGCTTGAAAATTTCCCAAGCAGGAACCTTGGCAGAACCAATCCCGTCGACGGGTGGCAAGGCCTGGGATGCGATCCGCAATGGTCCCATCAACTCGCAGTTTTCGACCAACCTCGATGGAATCGAATGCATGCGGCCAAGCCGCAGTATGCTCTCGCTCCACGCGAATGCAGGAATCACTTTTACCCTGCGTCAGGAGTTGATCCAACAGGAACTTATTCAACACCAAATCTTGCCCCAGAAAGAGCCCGATACGACAACGGATTCGGAATCCAAGACGGCTCCCGAGCAGCCTTTGGTCTTCACAGCAATGGTTGGTTACTTCGGTCAAACGCCTAAGCGAGGAGCCGACGTTTATGTTTTGGTCGATGGCCAAATCGTGTATCGATTCAAAGGACTGGGGCGAGAGGATGGACTCCAGAGTATCCGTCACGTACTTCCCCAGAGCGACTCCTTGCTGACTTTGATCGCAACCGACGGCGGGAATGGAATCAGTCATGATCAGGTCTGTTTCATCGATGCGTCGATCGCGCCTCTGCATCGAGAGTTGTCCGAGGAGAAGTCCAAGCGAGTCGAGACGCTCCGATCGGACTTGGCAACGATTCAAAAGGAATTGGATTCCTTGCCCCAAGCCCGGCGAGTCTATGGGGTTGTTACCCAAACCCCAGCTGAGATACGTCGACTCCATCGTGGCGATATCCAAGAGGCCCGCGAAGTCATATCGCCAAGTGCGGTGGCATGCGTAGGGCCAAGTCTCGCATCGATCGCAACGCTCGATAGCCAGTCGACCGATGCACAGCGACGCATCGCATTGGCACAATGGCTGACTTCGACAGACAACCCGCTACCACCGAGAGTGATAGCCAATCGTTTATGGCATCATCACTTTGGAAAAGGACTCGTCGCCACGCCGAGCGATTTTGGACTCGGGGGAGCGATGCCATCGCATCCAGAACTTCTCGACTGGTTGGCCTTGGAATTGCAACGCAGTCAAGGGTCCTTGAAACGCCTGCATCGAATGATCCTCTTATCGGATGCTTACCAACGCCATTCGTTTGGACCTGAAAACCCGGCCGCTAGTATAGATGCGGGGAATCAATTTCTTTGGCGACAAAACCCTCGGCGTTTGGATGCCGAATCGCTTCGAGATGCTATTTTGAAGGTTTCCGATGCGATGGTTACGACGATGCACGGGCCGGGCTATCACGATTTTGAGTACAAGGAGGAATATGCTCCTGTATATCGTCACCTAGCTTTGGATACACCTGAGGTTTTTCGCAGGAGTATTTATCGGTTTGTGGTTCGGACCACTCCGCATCCGTTTTTGACCAGCCTTGATTGCCCCAATCCTGCAACCTTGAATCCCGTCCGCAACACTACGACGACTGCAATTCAATCGTTGGCGACGCTCAACAACGCATTTGTACTCCAGCAAAGCGACCGTTTCGCTGCCCGCTTGAAATATGAAGTTGGCGAGAATCCCCAAGCCCAAGCTGAGCGCGCGATACGAATCGCTTTTGCTCGACGACCGACACAAGAACAGATCCTAAGCGCCACGCGATTGATCCAAGACGCAGGTTTATTTCATCTATGCCGCATCCTCTTGAACACCAACGAGTTTGTTTATGTCGATTAAGGGACTTAGGCTCAATGACCCGCAAAACAATGCGTTGCTGCGCTCTGCTCGTCGCGATTGGCTCGCTGGTTTAGGAACCGGACTCGGTGCGATCGCATGCGGCGCGATTCTCGGCCGAGAGTCTCAAGCCGCAAGCGATGAACCTGCAAGCTCGCATCGCGGGTTGCATCACGCCCCGCAAGCCCAGTGCGTGATCGAAATCTTCTGCCCAGGAGGGTTGAGCCACGTCGATACATGGGATTACAAGCCGGAGCTTGAGAGACTCGATGGAACCCCGTTTGACCCCGAGCTTGGCAAACAGACCTTTGCCGGTGTTGCGGGAAAGCACGCCAAGAGCTTTTGGCCATTTCGACAGCATGGCGAGTCGGGGTTATGGATGTCGGATTTATTCCCTAAGCTATCGCGCTGCGTCGACCAAATGGCCTTCATCCATTCCATGAAAAGTAAATCGGCACTGCACGGACCGGCGATGTTCATGATGAACAGCGGCTTTATCCAACCGGGTTTCCCTGCGATGGGTTCATGGGTCACCTACGCCCTAGGAAGTGAATCATCCAATCTACCCGAATTTGTGGTATTGCCCGATTCGCGAGGCTTGCCTCCCGGCGGAATCATCAACTGGGGCGCAGGGTTCTTACCTGCAGTTCACCAAGGTACCGTCATGGAGATCGGGGCAGGTAAGGAAGTCATCCGCGACTTGTTTCCCGCAAGAAGCTTAGAACGTGAGTCTCAAGAACAAGGGCTTTTGTTGCTTCAGGAATGGAATCGCAAGCACGCCGACGAGCGCCAAGGAGACACGCTGCTCGAAGCGAGGATTGCATCGTTTGAGCTTGCTGGCAAGTTGCAATTGAGCGCACCGGAGGTTGTCGAACTAGAAAAGGAGACCGCAGCGACCAAAGCGATGTACGCTATGGACGACCCTGATATCGGGCCTTTCGGACAGCAGTGTTTGCTCGCGCGCAGGTTGATCGAGCGGGGCGTACGATTCGTTCAAATTTACTGCGGAGCCGAGAATACATCACAAAAGGCGATTCGACCCAACTGGGACTCCCATGAAGATATCGTGCGCGATCATGGTTACTGGGGACGCATCCTCGATACCGGCGCGTCGGCCTTGATCGAAGATCTCAAAACGCGCGGATTGCTCGATTCGACTTTGGTGATCTGCACAAGCGAATTTGGAAGACAGCCTTTTATGCAAGGGTCGCAAAAGGGAAGAGACCACAATCCGGGTGCTTTTACCGCGTGGATGGCCGGCGGTGGTGTACGAGGTGGATCGAGCTATGGCAGCAGCGATCCGGTGGGTTTCCAAGCCGCCGAGAATCCGACTTATTGCTATGATCTTCACGCCACTGCATTGCATCTATTGGGGATCGATCACGAACGACTAACCTTTTATCATAATGGTATCGAACGTCGATTGACCGATGTGCATGGCCGTGTAATCCGAGAACTGCTTGCCAAATCCTAATGCGGCGATCCAATGAATCGGCCAGCTCAGATATTCACTCGCTCAGATATTCAATACAACGACGTCAAAATGCGCGGCGGTGTGAATGTGTCGGGAAACCAGCCGATCACATAGGTGTTCCGTCCGTCGGCAATCGAAACTTGCCTTCGGGCATCGGTCCGTCCGATTTGGCCAAGGTACTCCGGTGCCAGAGATAACCAGTGGGACCCCGCAGGTAGTTCGATTCGCAGGACTTGGATGCTTCGAGGTAGCAAACCCCAGCAACGCGTGTCGGCCGATTCAAGAGCTTCCCATGCCACTCCAGCCGCATCGAGGCCCAAGGAGGTCAAGCCGTTCGAGGAGGTTTGCTGTTTGACCGCGGCGACAGTCGCTTTTTTGATCACCCGACGCGCGACGGCTCGTGCGATAAGCTCGTTGCGAGCAGCCTGAGAAGTCTCCAGAGCCAGTCGATCGATATCGGCAATCGAGACTGTCGAACCCACAGCTTGGTTATGGATCGTAACTCGGACACCCTCGATGTCCGAATCGGGGACGGTGACCTTGGGGACCTTGATCGGAGCGATCGTCGGAGGAAGCTTGTAAGGCCCGACAGCCGAGATGATACGGTCGGCGATCAGCAAAGCATCGCTGGTGGGCTGTTCGACCGATTCGATTTTATAAGGTCCGCGTCCGACCATGGCAAAGACATACAGGACACCGTTGCCGGGCTCGGAATGGACACCCTGGGTGACCCGCTGGATATCCCCTTGGATCGCTTGGCAAGTCGGCAGCAACTCGGCGACCTGGGAGTAGCTCCTCAGCGCGTCATCGTAATCCAGATGGGTTTGCTCTCGGAGCATCCCGCGCAGGTAGAAGCCGATGGGCAGCCCGGTGAATTTTTTGGAGTTGGTATCGACAGGTGCCTCCCCCCAGAGCTTTTGCATGACCGCTTCGTGTTTGTCCTGGATTTGTAGCGTATAGCTCTCGGCATCGACTCCATCTCGCATCAGATTCGCCAGTGCCAAGTAAACGCGAATGAGGATTTTTTCGTAGTCCTCACCGGCATAGGAGCGCGCCGTATCATCGGTCCACATTGAAAGTGTTTTTTCGCTGAGCGATTCCTGCTCGAGGCGATCAAAACGATCTCGCACCGCTTTGAGCCGCGATTCGGCTTGTTCCGTTCGCCCATCGAGCAGATCGACAACAGCAAGGTCGAGATTGGTCACATCGCGATCCTGACGGTGGCTCTTGTGAAGTTTCTCAAGCCGATCGCGGCAGGCTTGGAGTTGGCCTTCATAAAAAAGTGAACGGGATAGCGACACACGCTTGGCATGCGTCGAGCAGCCGATGCTTGAAACCAAGCATAGCATTTGGCATAGCAGCAAGCCTAGGGTCACGCGCAGCGACACATCGAATCGCGGCGGGTTCATTTGAGCGGGTTGTAATTCCAAACGCTTCCGAGAGCTGTTTTGTGGTAGCCCTTTCGGATCTCCGCCGATTCCTTGGAGTAGATGCCTGTGTGGACATTGGTCAGTTCAAGCGTCAGCAAATAGTCGCGCTGCTTCGAGCTATTGCGCTGGGTCGTACCGCTGGTGAGCTTGGCGTAGAGTAGGTAATCGATCGGCGCGCCTTGTCGCTGAAGAACAGCCGTAAAGAGGTTCATGTTATCAGGCACCATCAGAGCATCTGGCCGCAATCGGGTTTCATGCAATGCCGCATCGACCATGCGTCGACTCACAGGTTGGAAGACGTCGGATTCGAGAATCTTGCTATCGATTTGCTCGTAAAGCTGATCCTTGAAATCCCCGATGTCTTCAGACATTTTGTTCTCGACACAAACAAAGCAGATCGTCTTCTTTTGTGGAGAGCCATCCGGACCGATCAAGCACTGCTCTTGCTGCTTGGAAAGGAGTTTTCCGACCGATTCATCAACCAACGGGTGAAAGACCTCCGAACCGGCTTCGTGGCTTCCAACCATGTCGCTTGCTGTGGGTTTGACGATGTGCCCATATTGGTAGCCGCGGCAACCGGTCGCAAGGGGCCCGAGGGAAACCAGTCCCAAAAGCCAACGCCGACGCTTCCAGACATTCTTCTCAACGGGCTGATCATCCGGACGCATGAGGAATCCTTTCCTAGGCTAGGCGCTGAGGCAAAACGAAGGCCACGGTAGGGGATTCTTCAAAATTTCCCGCTCCAGCACAATAGGAGCTTCTTACCTCGCTCTTAGACTTGGCGAACTTGGCGCCTCTGCGGTAAGTTTGCACCGCTATCGGAGCTCAAACGGCCACCTCAGCGGCGATCGCCGGATGGGGATCGTATCCGACTAGCTCCAGATCCTCCCAGCCATACTCCAAGACAGAAGACCTATCGGTCCGCACCCTCAACACAGGAAACGGCTTAGGATTCCGCGACAACTGCTCTTGGCACTGCTCATGATGATTGTCGTAAATATGGGCGTCTCCTAACGTATGTACAAATTCGCCAGGCACCAAACCGGTGGATTTTGCTAGCAAAATCGTCAGAAGGCTATACGAAGCGATATTGTAAGGAACCCCTAAAAACATGTCGGCGCTGCGTTGGTAAAGCTGGCAACTCAGTCGCCCTCTGGAGACGTAGAACTGGAACAAGGTATGGCATGGCGGTAGCTTCATCTTTCCGATGTCGGCCACGTTCCAAGCGCTGACGATAAGCCTACGGGAATCAGGGTTCTGGCGGATCGATTCCTGCACTTGGCTGATCTGATCGATCGTTCTGCCGTCGGGGCATTCCCAGGACCGCCATTGCTTGCCATAGACGGGTCCGAGCTCTCCGTTGGCGTCGGCCCACTCGTCCCAAATCGAAACACCGTGCTTCTTAAGGTACTCGATGTTGGTCTCACCTTTCAAAAACCAAAACAGCTCGTAAGCGATAAAGCGGAACGAAACCCGTTTGGTCGTAAGCAACGGAAAGGAGTCCTCTAGGGAGAACCGCATCTGGGCACCGAAGAGGCTACGGGTGCCTGTGCCGGTCCGATCGGATTTGGCATCTCCATGATCCAAAATCCGTTGCAAGAGTTCTAGGTATTGCTGTTCCATGATGAATCTGCTTGGGGCTCTTTAGATCAACTCAGATCGGCATGGCACCGAACTGTCGTGAGGCTTAAGCGGGTTTTCGATAGGCCAAGGTCCAGTGTCGATCGCTGGTCATTTGGATGCACTGTGCATCGACACCGAGTGCTGCGAGTATTTTAGCGAGTTCCTCGGTGGTCAACGCTGCTTGGAGGCTTTGACGAAACAGTTGTTGGGACCTAGGACTTTCGTTCCCTGCATGCTGCGTGACGAGCGACTCGACTTGTTCCTGGCTCGCAGGACGAAACAGATCCCGGACAAAAAGGAGACCTCCTGGCCTGAGCACGCGCAGTGCTTCTGCAAAGAAAGCCTCGCTTTGGGGTAGATGGTGCACCAGGGAGTTGCTGATGACGGCATCGAAAAAACCAGGGCCGAAAACCAGCTTCTTCGCATCGGTCCGATGGAGCTGGATCCTATCGAGCATGTGATTGATTTCGATATGGTAGCGTGCCAGTTCGAGCATTTCGCTCGAAGCGTCGGCGGCCATCACCCGCACGCTGGGTGCTTGCAAACACAACTCGACTGGAATTCTCGCTGTACCGGTCCCGAGATCGAGGATGTCTCGACCGAGCGTTCGATCCTCTTGGGCGGCGAAGGAAAGCAGATCCCGAACAAAGGCACGATTGACTTCGGTGAAGTCCATATCGTGATACTCGATCGCTTCTTGCAGATCGTTCATTACTTCAGGTTCTAAAACGCGCTCGAGCATCATATGGGCCTTTTGGGCTAAAGGATTGGACGCTAGCAGCAGTCGTCTACAGGTGTATCGTCAAGCCCTCGGCGGCGTGGACCTGGCACCTCGCGGCCTGTGTGGGTGATGCGATTGTTGGCATCGACAAACACGACCTTGGGCTCCGGTACACGGACCTCGTTTTGCGTCTCTGCGATCAACCCGAAGGTTGCGATGATGATCACGTCGCCGGGTCGGACCAAGTGAGCTGCAGCCCCATTGATGCACACGTCGGTCGAACCTTGTTCTCCAAGGATAGCGTAAGTCTCGAGGCGGGTCCCTCGCGTGACATCCCACACGTGAACTGACTCAAAGGGTGCGATGCCAGCGGCAAGCATCAAGTCCGGAGGAATCGTCAACGAGCCTTCGTAGTGCAAGTCTGCTTGCGTGACCGTCGCGCGGTGAATTTTGGATCGAAGAAATTTTCTGAGCATGCCTCAATTGTGATGTTTTGAGGCGTTTTCGGCTACCGCTAATTCGCGGGCCTCAGCGAGCCCGTCCAGCACCGATTTGGCCTGCAATTTCAAGCCCTTTTTCCAAGACCCGGTCGGGCTTGCCGGCCACAGCGGGTTCCGAGGCAGGTTGCAGAACCGGTCGCTGGGCCGTCAGATTCCCACCGGTCTCGGTGCCACCTACGATCCCCTCGCTCGGAAGCGATTCGACCGGCGGTTTCAAGGCTACGAGTGTTGTCGGGGTCGCGTCGGTTTCCTCAGGGACCATTACGTGCGGGGTAATTCCTCGCTGGCTGATGGCTGTCCCACTGGGCGAATAAAATCGGCTTACGGTCAACCGCAATCCACCGATCCCTCGCTCGCTGGGGAAGACCCCCTGGACGCTCCCTTTCCCGTAGGAGATTTGGCCGACGATGTATCCGCGATCGTGATCTCGAATCGCTCCTGCGAAGATCTCGCTAGCACTTGCGCTCTCTGCATCGATCAGGACGACCAATGGCACATCCCAGGTCCCTGCGGCATGGGCGGTGTAGTTTCGGTTTTCTGAGGTGTTCCGACCGCGTGTCGAGACAATCCCACCTCGGACGATAAAGTAGTCGGCAAGCTCGACGGCCGACTCGAGGAGCCCTCCGGGATTTCGCCTCAGGTCGATCACCAAGGACTTCATTCCTTGGCTCGAAAGGTCAAACAGAGCGCGGCTGACCTCGTTGACCGTCGTCTTTTGAAAGTTGGTGATCCGGACGTATCCGATTTGTCCGTTTCGCATTTCAGCCGACGAGACGCTGGGAATTTCGACACGTCTTCGGACCACGTCGATCGCGACGCTTTGATCACCGCCCGATGAGATCACCAACTTGACGCTGCTGTTCTCGGGTCCACGAAGCATGTCTGCGGCCCGTTTGGCTCCGATACTTACGATGGTTTGCCCATCGACTTCAAGAATGTAATGGCCCGGAAGCAAACCGGCTTGCGCTGCCGGGCTACCTTTGAAAACATCGACAATCCGCAATTCATTTCCTTCGGCCCAAAGCTCTACCCCAAGACCGATCAGGTTCCCTTCGATTTGGGACATGATCTCTCGGTACTCGCCAGGGGTCAGAATCGAGGAGTAAGGATCGAGCAATCCCACCGAACCGCTGATGAATTCGAAGAGTGTTGCCGTAGGCATCAATCCGATTTGCTCTCGGGCCTCCGAGGCGACGAGCAAAGCAAGGTTTTTAAGATCGTTAGCGTTCTCGACCTTCTTTCCGAAGACCAGACGGTGGACATTCCGGCGAAAGTTCTCGATCGAGGCCGCCGGCGTCTTGGACAAATGCTTCTGGATGAATTCGCGTTCGGTCAAAGCGACCTCTAGGAATGCCGTTCCATAGAGTGCTAACTTGTAATAATCGATCGAGTCGACGTAATACGTTTCCAGCTTGCTGACGACGTCTTGGTAGACCTCTATCGATTGTGCGGGCGTGGAACGTTCCACGCTTTCAATAAACGAACGATCCGCATAGCGGCGCGTCACATCGAGATGAACGCGAGAGATTTGCATGCGTTCGGTGATCTGCTTGTTGAGCGGCAGGAGCTTGAGCGACTTCTCATAGTGCTGGATGGCTTCTTGCCATCGGCGTTGTTGCTCGAGCGCTTTGCCGACCCGCAAGACCTCTTCGGGCCGGAGCGAGGCGGGAGTCTCTTCCATCGCAGGAACCGCGGCTTGGCTGCTCGGAGCAAGTGGGCTGCTAGCAGGAAGTGGGCTGCTAGCAGGAAGTGAGCTGCTAGCAGGAAGTGCGTCGGGAGACGGTAGGTTTTGGGATAGAGCCCAGCCGCTGCACATCCATGCAAGACAGCAGCTAGCTGCATAAATTAGAGGACGAAGATGGTGGAGCATTCTGGATGTCAAGACAAGGGTTGCACGGATGTCCCCAGCAGGTGGAATGCAATGGTTTTTGGCCATGCAGATCCACCAACGGTTGCACCGGTGTTTGCACCGGGGGGCCGGCGAGTATAAAGCGCTGATAGCAAAGGTCAAAAAACGATCGCAAGTTTTTCCAGTCGCGATCCTTACAACCCTCAGAGCTTCACATCGACGTTCATTACATGACGCAAAATGGGATAGTAACGACCGAGAATCCTCTCGGGACACCGCGGGGTTCAAAGCCGCCACAGCGATTGCATCCTGCAAAGAAGATCGTTTCCACGGATTCACTTTATGCGTCTGGCCGAAACCGGGCAAGTGAATTGCTTTAAGAATTCCGGGGGGATTTACGGAATGCCCAGTAGGCTATCTTCGAATCCGATGAGGTAAAAAGCGGCTCGTGTTGTGCGTGATGGCTTGGATGTCCTCGCGGATCCCCATCCCGCAAGCTCGATCGCCGACGACCCAGCTTCCTAGCACCGCGTATCCATTCTCGGATCGGTACAGTGGATGGTAGGCTTGGTAGATGCAAGGTTGGTTCCAATAAGGTCCCTCGGTGGCCATCTGCGCGTGCTGCTGCTGCGTGACGATCTCGATGTTGCTTCCTTCGCGAGCCAAAATCGGCTTGCGCACGAAATCACCTTCGATCGGCTCAAAGGAGGCTTTCAATAAGTACTTGTTCTCAGGGAATAGCTCCCAAAGGATCGCCAGAATCGTTTTGTTCGACAGGAGCATTTTCCAAGCCGGTTCGAGCCAAACGGTTTTCGCGGTAAGCAAGTGACGAGCGAACGATTCCTGCAACATCCACTCCCAAGGATAAAGCTTGAACAAATACTCGATCGGTTCGAACTGATCGTCGACAAACGTCTTGCGCTCCGAGTCGTATCCGACCTGGGAGATATCCATGTAGTGCGTATCGATGCCGGCTTGCGATGCGGTATCGCGCAAGTAGGTGACGTTCCCGAAGTCCTCTTCGTGACCATCGCTTGCCGCGAAATGAACTCGATCCCAACCTTGCTGCCGCAGGTACTTCCAAGCTTCGATCAATTGTTCATGGAGGCTGTTGAATTGATCGAACTGAGCGATTGCAGCTCCGGTGTTTTGAAGCGATTCGAGCCAATGCCATTGCACCACCGATGCCTCGAAGAGCGAGGTGGGAGTATCGGCGTTGTACTCGAGCATTTTCGGAGGGCCGTTGCCATCCCAAGCCAGGTCGAAGCGTCCGAAAAGTGTCGGTTCGTCAGCTTCCCAACTCTGCTTGATCCAGTAATGAAATTGCGAAGGGATTCCGAAATCGCTCAATCGATCCTCTTCGATCACGCACTCGGCCGCTTCGATGCACATCGCATGCAGGACATTCGTGGCTTGTTCGATGACCCGGATTTGGTCGTAGTTGAATTCAAACCAACCCGACTCGTCCCAGTAGAGCTCGTCATCGATGGTGTGGTAACTAAAGCCGATCTGCTCGACCTCGGCCCGCCAATTAGGACGCGGACTCCCAGTGATTCGCTTCATCGCAGATTTCGTGGTTCTCGGGAGGACGGTGAAACGGGAGGAGGTTGACTCGGGATGAATTTCCGCTCGATTACGAGCCGCTCGAGAAGGAACTGCCGGTGCGGCCAAAGCCACCGCTCGAGACGCTGCTCGGAGCACCCGCCGGGCGGGAACCCGACGAGAAACTCGATTGGTTCGGCGACGTCGATGTCATTGGGCCACCGCCGGACATCGAGGGGGCTTGCACGCCTGAGTTTCCGCCGAAGAAACGCCCTCCCCCACCCCAGAGCCAAAACCATGGCATGTAACTGCCGGTGCGTGTTGTGTGATTGGCGTTGTTCGAGGCCGTCTTGGACGGGTTTGCCTGGCCCTCGGGGGGCACGCAAACCTCCGTCTTCGGGGGCTCGCCAGGCTTGGCCGGGCCACTGCAATTGGTAGGTTTAGCCAACGGAGGCTTCTTGGCCGAATCGCAGCCGAAGGCGGCGACGGCAGGCAACATCAGGGTCAGGAGAACTTGCGTACTTCTTTTCATGGAATCCTCTGCTTTTGGATAGCGAGTTTCTCGGTCGCGCGTCTAGAGCATCGACACGACGACGATAAGGCTGATACCGATGAGCAATGCGGCGACGACGATGCCGACGGCGATATTTTGCTTTTCCAACTGGGTTTCGACGTCGAGTCGGCCAGTGATCCACTCGAACATCTTGAAGCCAACAAGCATTAAAAAGATCCCCAAAAGGCCGTAGGCACCCGTGGCGACCAAGGCCCCAAGCAGTTGGTCCCACTGGGGAAGGTTGGCGATTGGGGCTGGATTTCCAAGCAAAACGTTCATGGGGGGGGTCCTTATTTACCGTTCATTATAGGAGATCCCTACTAGGCCGCATCCGGTCTCTACTATAGCCAGCCGATCGGGTCCGTAGGAGGGTTAGGCCGAGAAATTTCGCACACTAGGCGCAGGATCCGCTGGATCTGTCATTTTTCGATGCTCGGTCCGATCCGGTTCGCACGAGTGACTCCGGGGCATGCGATCGTCATTCCGGCTCCGTGGCCGATCCTAGGACTGCTGGATGAAAAAAGGCCACCGATGCCATGCCTCCGGAAGCAACCAAGGTTGCAAGCACAACGGTTAGTATCGAACTTGCAAGCATTGAGGTCATCATCGCATTGCGACGGTGCATGGTAAATCGGTAAACCCAAAGGACCGAAATGATGGAGCCATGAAGCAGCGCGATCCACAGTGCTGGTATTGCAATCGACAGAGTTTGCTTTTGCCAAATCGATGTGGAGGCGATTAATTAACAAGCCAAAATGCCGTCACCGCGTCACCTGATTTGTATAATCAATCCCGGCCCAGTCCCATGAGTCCCATGAGTCCCATGAGTCCTATGGGTCCTATGAGTCCTATGGGTCCTATGAGTCCTATGGGTCCTATGAGTCCTATGGGTCCTATGAGTCCTATGGGTCCTATAGTTCTGATTTACCCGAAAACCGGCTACCATCCGCCAGGAGATGACCCATGAGTGGTTTCATTCCGCCGCACGGTTTCATTCCGCCGCATGGGGGTTACGAGGATCTACTTTCCTTCCGCAAGGCCCGTATCGTGTACGACGGCACGGTGCGATTCTGTGATCGCTTCCTCGACAAACGGGATCGCACCGTGGACCAAATGGTCCAGGCCGCTCGGTCCGGCAAACAGAACATCCTGGAAGGCTGTATGGCCAGCGGCACCTCCAAAGAAACTGAAATCAAACTAGTCAATGTGGCCCGCGCCAGCCTGGAGGAATTGCTGGAAGATTACCGTGACTTTCTCCGCACCCGCAACTATCCACTCTGGGAGAAAGATTCTCGTGAAGCTTTGTATGTTCGAAAAATCGGATCGAAGTCCGATGTGTCTTATGAGTCCTATCGGACCTACATCGAGACTCGTCCGCCCGATATTGTGGCCAATATTCTCATCTGCCTGATCCACCAGACCAACTACCTGTTGGAACAACAATTGCGAGCCCTAGAAAAAGCCTTCTTGGTAGAAGGCGGCCTGCGCGAACGGATGACCCGCGCTCGCCTGGACACACGTCGCCAACAACATCGAGGCGAGCGTTGAGCCCGGAGGGCGACTCTTCTCTGCCGTCGTGCGTAAGCCGACGGCCTTCACGGATGTCCTGATTCGGACCAGTCGTTGACCTGCGAGCGTCGGTCAACGAAAATTGCGACAACGAGGAAAAAAAGGCCGACAGCCCGAACATAGCTCCCAGCCAGCCCGATGTTCCCCGAGAGCTGGGCAAACCTTTCGGAGTCACCTCCGTAGGCCTGGCGGCTGTCAAACAACGATGCCTGCATCACGGCAATCCCAAGCGTGGTGATAACCAGAATTCCAACGCCGACCATGGTCAGGATGCACGGCATCGAGGCCCGGCGCATGTAAATCAATGCCAGGACGAATGCAACCAGATACACAAGCAGCGAGGGTGCCTGGTAGCCGAGTTGCGTCAGAAGATAAGACGTGCCAACTTTGCCCATTAGAGCAACCTCCGAGGATCGATAAAACTGCCTGGACCGAGGGTGAGGAGTGATATCAACGCAAGTCAAGGCCGAACGATCGAGCCCCTCGGTCCAATGCTACTCGATGTGCGATTAATATAGCAATCCGAACCATTGGTCCGCAAGTTACCGCGAACCGTGTCGATCAACGATCGCCGCATTTCAAACAGCCATCGAGTACGAGTACCGTTTCACTGAGTACCGTCCGCCGCAGCGGACTGAGTACGAGTACGACGAAATCCGATGCGAGGCACGATCGACTTCCATTGACCGTGTGCGAGGAGGAGACTTTACACAAGTCAAAAACGCTCGATCGAGCACTTCGGTCCAATGCTTTGTTCGTGCTTCTTTGCCGTGCTCGTGCTCAGTCCGCCGCGGCGGACGGTGCTCGTGCTCGTAATCGATTCGATCTAAACTAGCAATTCGGCTCATTGGTCTGCAAGTTACCGAAAACCGCCTCGGTCAGGATTTCCTATTACCGGCGCGATATGTAGGTGGCATATTCCTTGATGTCGATCTTGCCATCTTGATTGGTATCTACATCCGAGAAAGATGTACCGCTGGCGTTGAATTCGTCCGGAGTCAAAACCCCATTTTTATCCGTGTCCTTACGCTGTATAGCTCTTTCGGCAAACTGGAGCATCCTTTCCTCAATCTGAGGTTTATCAGCCTGGGGCTTTTCGACCTGGGGCTTATCAATCTGGGGTTTATCGGATTGCCTCAAGCCGCTGGCGATCTTTTCAACCATCGCGCGCAGCTCTCGGTTTTCAGCTCGCACTTGGTCGAGTTGCTCTTGCAAGCGATGGATGAAACCGTCTGGGCCGCCGTTCTGGGGGCCTCTTGATTCAGCTCTTGGTCGTTCGGGTTGATCCTTACGGTTAGGCTCTCGTTGGGGTTGGTCGCGAGGTGGCTCTTTGTCGCCTCGGTCTGGTCGGTCTGCTCGCATTTGCTGCGCCATTTTCTCTTTCGCGTTTCGCAGATCTTGCTCGATGTCCTCGACACGGCGCATGAGATCCCCGGCCATGTCATGCATGCCAGCTAACTTGAGGTGTTCCGAAGCGATCCGCAGGTGATGGACCTGCTCGGCGGCTTTGTGAAATTTCTCCATCTGCTCTGGGCTTGGACCGCGTCCCTCGAAGCGTCCTTGGGAGTTCATGCCCTCGAGTGTTTTCAGCAACTCTTCTTGCTCGCGGAGCAATCCTGCGACTTTGTCCTTGCGACCTTCTTTGAGAAGCTGTGCGGCTTGCTTCTCGATCTGGACGATCCGAAGCTTGATCTCTTCGCGTTCGTCGCCGAAGGTTGAGTAGCCAGTTGCAAGGCTAGTGCAGATCGCAAAAAGGGAAACACGCAAAGCGAGTCGTGTGAGCATCAGGTGAGATTCCTAGAGATAAAGGTAAAGATAAACAGGGCGTGGATTACCAAACGGCATAACCACTCAAAGATAACCAGTGCAAGCACCGACCACCCATAGAACTCATGATAGTTTACCGCGATGCATTGTCCATGAGCCTTGCCTCGAGTCCGACGGGTTTAGAACAGGCCGACAATCGGGCCCCCAGGTGGCCTTGAGCCACCGGAGCCCAGGATTCGTCAGCTAGCAGGCTTGCTCTAGGGCTGCGAGCAGGACCCTCGGAACCTAGAGAACGTCCTACAGTGGGCCAACGGACAGCGAGCAGCAAAGGGATTACCCTTGCTGGGATTAGTGCACTCCTTGCCTTCGATTCTGGTGAGGATGCGATAAATCCAAACGCTAGGATCTTGACGATCTCAAAACAAATTGGTGACTGGTAACCATCTACAAAGAAAACCGATCAGACAGAAATCCATTCCAAGCGGAACCAAGACACTCACGGCTGTTCGGCTGTTTGTCTTACTAGTTGCGGTGCCTTCAGGCTCCGATCGATTAGGGACAATCGATCTACCAAAAAGCCCAACAGTGTAGAGCCATTGTCCCCAATGGCTCTACACGACGCGCAAGCGTCGGCGTCTTACGGCTGTTCGGTTTTAGCCCGGAGGGCGACACTTCTCTGCCATTAGTGCGTAAGCCACCGGACCCTGGCGTGGAAACCTTTCCACCTAATGACACGATGTCCATTTCGAAGGCGAATTCAATGGACTGTAACCCCGGGGTCCGATTAGCCTCTTCATCACCCGCCTCCGGCGACTTGGGGATTCCAGATGGACTCAGGGCAACGCGGAAGCCGATGTAGTAGCGCCGTAACGACGGGTCGAGCCTGCGGCGGTACGCCGACCGACAAAACGGGGCCTCGAGGTCCCAGCCGCCGCCACGGATCACGCGGAACGAGCCCTCTCGTGGTCCAACGGGATCGCTCACCGCACCCTTAGGGTATTCACCGAACCAGTCGCTACACCACTCCTCAACATTCCCATTCATGTCGTATAACCCCCAGGCGTTTGCCTTCTTCTCACCGACAGGGTGCGTCTGACCGTTGCTGTTTCCATCAAACCAAGCATAGTCGCCCAGTGAATTTGAACTCTCTCCAAAACTAAAGGCCGTCTTACTACCTGCCCGGCAAGCGTATTCCCATTCCGCCTCGGTCGGCAGACGGTATACGCGACCCGCCTTCTTCTCTTCCTCAAAGTCCGAGAGCTTTTTGCAGAATTCGATTGCATCCTCCCACGATACGTTATCGACCGGATACCGCGAATTGTCGCTTCCCTGGACCCTTGATTTCTGGAACCAACTCGGGTTGGTTCCCATCACCTTCTCGTATTGCCCTTGGGTGACTTCCGTCACGCTAAGGCAATAGTCTTTGCTGATAGTGACCTGATGCTGGGTCTCGTCCTTCTTGCGTATTTCCTCGCTCTCAGGCGAGCCCATCATGAATGTCCCCTTGGGGATCAGCACCAGCTTCATCCCGATGCTGTTGGTGATCTCTTTGGGGGATTGTGCGAGTACCTGACAATCCAGTTGGATCATCCCCAAAATCACCAACGATGACAAGAGTATCGATATCAGACGTGGCATGTGTTCCTATCTCCTGATTCGGTGGCTCGGTCGACATTCCTCAAATGCCATGGAATTGTATCAGGCCAAGCACTGCCGCTCAAAAACAGGACGGATTTCTATCGCCCCTTCCATTCGTGCTTCAGGTCGAATTTACTCGTGTACCTGGAAAGGGAGCAGAATACCGAACACATCTTTGACCAAGACCACTCGGGGGGGATCGATCAAGTACGACTGGGAGCACGGCGATGCGGAGCCAAGAGTACGCAGAAGAGCTAGGAGCACTAATCGACCGAACTGGGGCCCCCGGGTGGCCTTGAGCCACCGGAGCCCAAGATTCGTCAGCTAGCTGGCTCGAAGTGGCAAGTCGGCCATCTGGATTTTCAGAGACGTTACTTGCTGCCACTCAACGAATGGTGTCGGTAGTCCTACAAGTGACCGAAGAGCATTGGACTAGGGCTGCGAATTTGTCCTCCAAAGCGTCCCCCATCGATAGCGATCTTTCGGAGATCCTTACTCTATGGAACAACCTCGATGAGTCGGCCCGGCGCGATCTACTGGGGGGGGCTCGGCGGCTGAACAACGCGGCGACCGAGCCGTCGAGCTGAAAATCTCTTTTCCCGAAGTCCTCCTGTGACGTGAGACACAACGGAACCGGATCGACTACGATGTCGTCGGCCCGTTGGCAGGAAACGCAGGTGACACGGCCAAGCAGTACGCTCACCGAGGCGAGTGTGACCCTCGGAACCTGTAGGATCTCCTAAAGTGAGTCAACGGTCGGCGAGCAGCAAAAGGGTTGTCCTTGATCGGAGCACCCCCCAAGAACGCTCACGATGCCGTGGGGATGACCTGACGAATCGAACGTGAGTTTCCCCGATGCACCGTCACTGCCGAGTCAGACAGGCGGTTACGAACCTTTGCTTAGCGGTTACCAGACCGATACTGCGTTTAGGCGGTCGATCCCGCAGCGGGGGAGTAAGAGAATCCATGTAAGTCGTGGGTCGGGTAGCCGAACGCTGAGTTCGGTAGGATATTGATATAAACCCGTTTCAATTCCCTGCTGCCTGGAGACTCACGACCATGAAGTCAATTCTCTTACGATCACCGGGCCGCCGGAGTGATCGTTCCATAATCTACCGGCGCAGTCGGCGATTCCGTGTGCATCGATTTGTCGTTTGTTGATTCAGGGTTAGGTTTAAACACGACAATAGTTGCGCCGAAGATAATAGCAGCGATGAGCGGGATTAGCCACCGGAGGAATATAAGCGAACACAATTGTCGATGTATTGCATGGCTAATGCGAGAAGAAAACAAAAACGTTGTTACAGCAGCTAGTATCGCCGCTAAATCGAGAGTGTCGTCGTAGCCGACGAATTTGCGAAGTAGCAGTGCGAGGCAAAAAACGATTACCGAGAAACTACAAGCAAAGATCCAACTAAGATGAGAGGGGAGCTGAAGACTGCTTGGTGGCTGCCACGAATTGGCTGCGTCATAAAGGAACTGATCAGGAGGCAAGGAGGATTCGCCGTACGGGAGATCCCAGTTGTATACATGGCGGCCAATTGTCCCACGTGTTGAGTGGAGTCTTTTGGTCAAATTGTCAAACAACTCCGATTCGTCCTGCCACCATACTACATGCGCAGACACGATTCCGTGATAAGGGTGCCGACGAGGATCGTGTGAAACAGGTATAACGTCTTTACCAAAGGCCGTCGCTAGACCGATCTCGTGTGCCCGGCTGGGATTATCAAAATCTGGGTTCTCAGCGGTCAAGGACATTTCAGCAACGACAAATTCGCTATGCTTGATTAGTAGCTTGACTCTCTCGATCGTGTCGTCGATGTTAGTCGTATAGTTTGGTGCGTCAATCCAGAGGCAGGGAAGGCCTGTCGATTGAGCAACGGCAGCTACGCACGCTTTCCTCGGCAAGGAAAAGTCAGGCTGTAGTCGTGTGATTAAAAAGCCATACTTTGGGACCTTGCCGGCAGTGCGGTTTAGGCCATCGATGAAATCGGCGAGTTCAATTAGCTTGATGCTTTCCGAGCGTTCCACGCCATAATCGTATGCAACTACCAGTTTCTGTAGAGCTTGTGGGACGCTTACGGTCGTACCATCAACAAACTTATAAACAGTCTCGCAATTGGACTCCTCTTGCTTCACACCAATCCGTTTGTCGCAGAAGACCGCAACTGGCAGCCCAAATTCAACTGCTGTTTTTAGCTCGTCGATCATGTAAGACGAGGTAAGCGTGGGCTTTTCAGGGCGGTACGGTAGCACACAGACACATCCATCGCATCCATCCATGACTCGACGGAGGCGAGCGGGATCCATGTCGCCGAACCCTTTTGGGTCGCCGACCATCAGGACTCGTCGTTCATCCAGCTGCTTTACGAGCTTGTATCCGAAGTCCTTTCCCGCATCAGGCTGCCACGATATCGACAGATAGAGTGTGGCCTTCGGAGAAGCATCGATTTTCAGCGTGAGATTCTTCGACATGATTAAACGAATAACCTGTTTTTATAAGGATCAGCCTAGACCTTGTAGACCGCACCGAGGCATCCTATCACGCACGCTAACCTCGGTCCGAAGCCCAATGATATCAAGTACTTGACAGCCGATCAACTTTTTCATTGGTTGATCGGCTGTTCCATCGAAATTCCACGCACATTCGAAGAAAAGCACGTCGACATCTTCGAATCAGGCCGCAGATATACGACTCATTTCCACGCTTCCACCACCACCCGAAACCCCAGGTAGGGTCCATCCGGCATTATCGTGGGTCGAGATCTAATCCACCGCGGTAAAACAATACAGCAGTTTTGAAGTTTTCGATGTTGCGATGGCCTACCGCTCGAGCCAGACTCTGGCCGGGAGAAGAAGCCGGGAGAAGAAACAGAAGAGGAGATCGAGGCCGCCCTGGAGCAGATTTCATGACGCTGCGGGCTAACGACCTTATCTCGCTCGACACGAATGTGCTTGTCCATTGGATTCGCCAAAACGAAACAGGTATTCAACTGGCCGATCTAATCGACTATTGTGGAAGGTGAGTTACGAGCGTTGGTGAGGGTTTGGAATTGGGGTAAAGGCAACCTGGAATTGCTGGAGGAAATTCTGGCAGAGCTGGTCCGTGTCGATGCCGGATTGCCAGACGTGGTGAAGGGATACGGGGAGATTTATGCGGCCGATCAGGCCGGTGGTCATAACACCGGGCAGAACGACATGTGGATCGAGGTACCGGGGCCTAAAAGGCCCCGGCAGAGGTTATGCCAGCCCTCCGGGCCTAAAACAGATTGTGTTGTTGAAAGGTGCTTACCTACAATAACTGGCTCGAATCCGAACGGCAACGCCGACGGTATCCAAAACTAATCGATACGATCACCCGCGGCTTGCAACATCAGTAGTTATCCATGAACGAATCCGAGACCCGAGCCGAGTTGATCGATCCTGCCTTGCAAGCGGCCGGATGGGGTGTCGTCGAGGGGAGTCGTATCCGCCGGGAGTATACGATCACCTTGGGTCGTATCCACGGACACGGCACGCGGGGCAAAGCCCTGACGGCAGACTATGTGCTCGAATATCGCAACACCAAGCTCGCCGTGGTCGAAGCGAAATCGGCTGCGTCACCGCTGACTCTCGGCGTCGGCCAAGCCAAGGATTATGCTGCCAAGCTCGCCATCCGATACACCTACTCCACCAACGGCCACGGCATCTACGCCATCGACATGGAGACGGGGCACGAGCAAGAGATCGCCGCTTATCCGTCCCCGGAAGAACTTTGGAACAAGACCTTTGCCAAGGTCAACGCATGGCGGGATCGCTTCGCGACCGTGCCCTTCGAGGACAAAGGGGGGTACTTTCAAGGCCGCTACTATCAGGACATCGCGATCGAACGGGTATTGGAAGCCGTCGCAACGGGAAAACAGCGGATACTGCTGACTTTGGCTACGGGTACTGGGAAGACGTTTATTGCTTTTCAGATCGCTTGGAAGATGTTTCAAAGCCGCTGGAACTTGAGCCGTGAACCATCCCGTCGTCCGCGAATTCTGTTTCTAGCCGATCGCAATAACCTCGCCAACCAAGCTTTCAACGCTTTTTCAGCGTTCCCCGAAGATGCGATGGTGCGTATCGAGCCGGGTGACATCAAGAAGAAAGGCAAGGTCCCCAAGAACGGCAGCTTGTTCTTCACCATTTTTCAGACCTTCATGTGCGGACCGACCAAAGACGGAAAGCCGTCTCCGTACTTCGGCGAGTATCCTCCCGATTTCTTCGACATCATCATTATCGACGAATGCCATCGAGGTGGTGCGAACGACGAGAGCACTTGGCGAGGCATCCTCGAATACTTTGCTCCCGCCGTGCAGCTTGGATTAACCGCCACTCCCAAACGCAAAGACAATATCGATACCTATGCCTACTTTGGCGAGCCCGTGTTCACCTACTCGCTCAAAGACGGCATCAACGACGGCTTTCTGACGCCATTTAAGATCAAGCAGATCTCGACCACGCTCGACGAGTATGTCTTCACACCCGACGACACGCTTGTCGAGGGAGAAATTGAAACCGGTAAGCGGTACGAAGAAGCGGACTTCAACAAGATCATAGAGATCAAAGAACGCGAAGGGCATCGTGTGAAGTTGTTCATGGAGCAGATCGACCAAAGGGAAAAGACGATCGTCTTTTGCGCGACGCAGCTTCATGCGCTGGTTGTTCGAGATCTAGTCAATCACAACAAGACCAGCCAAGACCCGATCTACTGCGTTCGGGTTACCGCCGATGACGGGGAGCTTGGCGAGCAGTACCTGCGAGCGTTTCAGGACAACGAAAAGACGATCCCAACGATTCTCACCAGCTCCCAGAAGCTTTCGACCGGAGTCGATGCCCGGAATGTGCGCAACATTGTGCTGATGCGACCGGTCAACTCCATGATCGAGTTCAAGCAGATCATCGGGCGAGGCACGCGCCTTTACGAGGGTAAGGATTACTTCACGATCTACGACAGGAGTTCCTTCCCCCTCGCCAAAAAGCCAAAGTGAAGCTGGCCGATGGCAAGGAGCGAACGATCCAGCACATGATGGTCACCAGCTTCTGGCATCCCGACGGAACGCCCATGTCGGCGCATCAGTTCATGGAGTTGCTGTTTGGCAAACTGCCTGAGTTCTTCAAAGACGAAGCCGAGTTGCGAGCCATCTGGAGCGTCCCAGGAACGCGGTCGAAGCTCTTGGAGCGGCTTGCCGAGAATGGGTTCGGGGGGGAGCAAATGGCCGAAATGCAGCGGATCGTCGACGCCCAGAACAGCGATTTGTTCGATGTGCTGTCTTATGTGGCTTATGCGGCACCGACCAAAACCCGCGAGGAACGTGCAACGCAGGCGATGGTGAGCATCAGTGCTTCCTTCAATGCCAAGCAGCAGGCGTTCCTCGACTTTGTGCTCGCCCATTATGTGGCCCAAGGAGTGCGGGAGTTGGATCAGGAAAAGCTGACACCGCTTCTGAGGCTCAGGTACAACAACTCGATCTCCGATGCCATTGCGGATCTTGGGCGACCGGACGAGATTGGGGAGATGTTTTCCGGTTTCCAGCAGTATCTCTACCAGGTACCGGTTCCCATATCACAGAGCATTCAGAGCCCATCACGAAAGCTTGGGGCATAAAAAAACCCAGCGATTTGCTGGGTTGTGGTGGGGGGAGAGTCCCCCCGATGGCATACCTAGTGACCCCGACGGGAGTCGAACCCGTGTTACCGCCGTGAAAGGGCGATGTCCTAGGCCTCTAGACGACGGGGCCTTGCGCTGCAATTTCCCTCAAACGACCGAATTTCGACCGTCAAAGGACGCGAAAGTGTAAGCCACAGACCGAATCTGTCAAGCCAAAAAACCTAGCAAAACCAAGCTCTCAACCACCCCCCATTCCCACCAACTCCCCCTAACCAACGAAAAATCACTGTTGAATAGTTAGCGATATTCCGATATGTTGTAGTGTAAGTGGCCCGGCCGCGCCGTGCTTGGCCACTCCCAAAGCCCCTAAACGCCGACGAAGCGATCCTTACTCACCCCCCCAGACCCATGCCGACTACGACCCCAGCCCATCTGACGAGCCTCGAGGCGCTCGGACAAGCCGCCGAGTGCCTTAAGGTTCTGGCCCATCCCCACCGACTTCGCATGCTCCAAATGCTCGAGTCGCAACCGTTTACGGTCACCCAATTGGCAGAGGCTTGCCAAATCCCAACCCCCATGGCCTCCGAGCACCTCCGACTCATGCAACGATGCGGGTTCCTCTCGAGCCGTCGCGAAGGGCGAAATGTCTTCTACCAAATCATCGAGCCCCACCTGAAAAATATCCTTCAATGCATCGAAGCCCGCTTCGGCGAAAAACCCAATCCAACCCACTCGTCCGGGTTGGTCACTTGATCTCTCTCCCCTAAAAGCACCATGTCGACTCAAACCATCACCCCAAAATCCCTCTACGATCTGATCTCCAAGGGCAACTCGGTCCATCTGGTCGATGTCCGTACCCCGGCCGAGTTCCAAGAGATCCACGTCGATGTCGCGAAAAATGTCCCTCTGGATCGACTCGACCCGGCCACCTTGGGACTCGATCCCCAATCGAAAGAGCCCCTCTACGTGATCTGCCGTTCCGGGGCCCGAGGCTCTCAAGCTTGTCAAAGCCTCCTGCGCTCGGGTCTGTCGAACGTGGTCAATGTCGAAGGTGGTACGATGGCCTGGGCCCAAGCCGGCTTGCCCGTGATCCGTGGCAAAAAATCGGTCTCGATCGATCGCCAAGTGCGGATGATCGCCGGCTCCTTGGTCTTGCTCGCCTCGATCCTGGCCGTCACGCTCGATGCTCGCTGGGGAATCCTCTCTGGATTGATCGGCGCAGGATTGCTCCACGCCGGACTCTTCGATAGCTGCATGATGGGAATGTGGCTTGCCAAGATGCCTTGGAATCAAGCCAAAGCCTAACCACCTTGAAAACCAACACCGGTGGCGACTTCGGCGCACGATTTTGTTTGTGCTGTTTCTCGTACTCGAAGCGATTAACGAGAACCGCTTCGATCAACGATCGGTATCGCGGTAGGTTCAACAGCCATCGAGTACGAGTACGAGTACCGCTTCGCTGAGTACGAGTACGAGCAGGAGTACGAGCAGGAGTACGAGCAGGAGCACGAGCACGATGAAATGCGATGGGGTGCACGGATCCCTTTCAATCACTTCGAAGTTTACTCACTACGAAATCTATTCACTACGAAATGATGCAAGCGATGAATAACCGACTGGCTGGTTTGCTGGCTCTGATGCGCGAATTGCGATCCTGGCTTTTCATTCTCGTTGGCTTTGCGGCCGTCGGCTGGATGCTCCTGTGGGCCGCCGGGGTTTTCCACCCCAAGGTCCATTCCTCGGCTGAGCATGCACCTGTGGCCATCCCACCGGGTGCTGTGCTCGAGACGCTCAAGCCCGTTGCGATCCCGCGTTACGAGACGGCCGTAGGGACAATCCAAGCGGTGCATGAAGCCGCTGTGGCTTCGAAAATCCTCGCTCGTATCGAAGAGGTCAACGTCACGGCAGGACAGAAAGTCCGCGCCGGGGATGTCCTCGTCAAACTTCAGGATCAAGACCTGCGAGCTCGGCTCGGCCAAGTCGACTCGAACCTGGTGGCCGCCCAAGCTCGCCAAAGCCAAGCCCAGTCGGAGTTCCAACGCGCCAACTCCTTGTTGGCCCAGTCGGCGATCTCGCAGAGCGAATACCAATCGCGCGAGGCGGACCTGCGATCGGCTAACGCCGAGGTCGAACGGGCCAAGCAATCGATCGAGGAGGGGCGGATCCAGCTCTCGTTTGCGACCATCGCTGCACCCTTTGAAGGGGTGATCGTCGACAAGCAGGTCAAAGCGGGCGATACCGCGGTGCCCGGCCAAGTCCTCTTCCGTATCTACGATCCGACCGAGATGCAACTCGTTGCTCAGGTCCGCGAATCGCTTGCGCTCTCGCTCAAGCCCGGACAGGCGATCACCGCGAGCCTCGATGCCTTGAACTTGGAAACCCAAGGGACCATCACCGAGGTGGTCCCCCAGGCCAACTCGGCGACGCACTCGTTTGAGGTCAAGGTTCAATGCCAATTGCCCGAGGGGATTTACAGCGGGATGTTCGGGCGATTGAAACTGCCGCTGGGAACCGAGGAAGCGATCCTGGTTCCTCAAACGGCCATCGCTCGCATCGGCCAATTGGCCATGGTCATGGTCGTCCACGAGGGGCACATCCGCAGACGCAATATCCAGCTCGGTCGCCGATACGGTGACCAAATTCAGGTCTTAGCTGGCTTGCAATCGGGTGAGACGATCCTGCTGAGCAAAGAACTCGCGGAGGGTCGATAATGACAAGTTCCTCGAAGAATGACCACGGCCCGAACGATTTCCTCTCGGGGATCGTCCGCGCGTTTGTCCACAGCAACCTTTCGATCATCCTGATCATCACCGCCTCCTTGGTCGGTCTTGCGGCTCTGTGGCTGACACCCCGCGAGGAGGATCCTCAAATCGTCGTCCCGCTTGCCGATATCTTCGTCAACGCTCCGGGTTACGACGCCGACCAGGTCGAGCAACTCGTATCGACGCCCCTGGAGCGCATGCTCTCGCAGATCGACGGTGTCGAATATGTCTACAGCATGTCGCGCGACGACCAAGCGATCATCACCGTCCGATTTTATGTAGGCCAAGACCGCGAAAGAAGCTTGGTCAAACTCTTTAAGAAGCTCAACGAGAATCAGGACGTGATTCCGTCGGCGGTCCGCGATTGGATTCTCAAGCCCGTTGAGATCGACGATGTGCCGATTGTGACGTTGACCCTCCAAGGGGCCGGCAACGACAGCTTTCAATTGCGCCGCATCGGAGAAGAGCTCGTCGAACGCCTCGCGACGATCCGCAACGTCAATCGCGCCTACCTCGTCGGCGGTGAGCCTCGAGTCGCTCAAGTGGAAATTTCGCCGGATCGTTTGCAAGCTTATCAACTCACGCTTGTCGATGTGCAGCGGGCGATTCGCGCGGCCAACGACGTAGCGCCTGGAGACCAAATCGCCCGCAAGGACATGCAGATCCAACTGAGGACCTCGGCAGGGATTCGATACCCGCAGGAACTCAACGACTTGGTCGTCGGGGTCTTCCAAGGAATGCCGGTCTATCTCAAGGACATCGCCCAGGTGATCGACGGGGCCAGTGAACCGAGGACTTATGTTCGGCATGGTTGGGGTGCGGCTGCTGAGTTCCCACAGCATGAAGCAACTCCGGGTAGTTTTCTCGGGAGCCACAGCGGAGCGGAGTTCCGAGCCGTTGGGGATTCGAGCCCGGCCGTGACGATCGCGATTTCCAAGCAAAAGGGGGCCAATGCCGTCTCGGTATCCCGTGCGGTCATCGAGCGTGCCGAGGAGCTTCGGCGAACGATCCTACCCGATGACGTCGATTTGATCGTCACACGCAATGCCGGCCAGACGGCCGATGAAAAAGTCAACGAGTTGATCGAGGCCCTGGGGATCGCGATTCTGATCGTGATATTGCTCCTGACGATCGGGATGGGATGGAGGGAGGCATTCATCGTGGCGATCGCCGTTCCGGTGGTCTTTGGTCTGACCCTCTTTGTCAATTTGCTCTTTGGCTTTACGATCAACCGTGTGACGCTCTTTGCATTGATCCTGGCATTGGGCCTTTTGGTCGACGATCCGATCGTCGATGTCGAGAACATCGCGAGGCACTTTCATGACCGCAAGCGAGCTTCGCGGAGGATCGTCATGGAGGCTGTCGCGGAGATTCGTCCGCCGTTGATCAGCGCGACACTTGCGGTCATCGTCAGCTTTTTGCCGATGTTCTTCATTACCGGCATGATGGGGCCTTATATGTCCCCGATGGCCTTGAACGTTCCAGTCGCGATGCTCATGTCGATGCTCGTGGCCTTTACGATCACCCCATGGCTCAGCTACCACGTGCTCAAGCACGGGTATGAGCACGGGTATGAGCACCGCGAGGACGTCGGCGACGAGCCTTCCGATCCTGGGGTTCTGAGCAATCATGCGGCTTACGATCCGGTGGCCGTCAGCAAGACGCTGCTTTATCGGATTTTTCGACCGATCATGGCACCGCTTCTCAAGACCCGTTTTCGAGCCATCGTGTTTCTGCTTTTGATCGCTGGATTGACGTTTGCAGCCATGGGGCTCGGGGCCTTGCGCATGGTCCCTTTGAAGATGCTGCCGTTTGACAATAAGAACGAGTTTTTGGTTCTGCTCGATATGGATGAGGGGACCACGCTCGAGAGAACCGCAGCGGTCCTACAGCAGATCGAAGACCGCATTGCGACCGAGCCCGAAGTGATCGACTACACGACGTATGTGGGATGTCCGAGTCCCATCGATTTCAATGGCCTCGTCCGCCATTACTACTTGCGAAACGGAACCCATCACGGAGAGATCCGAATCAATCTTGTAGGGAAAAAGAATCGCAATGAGCAAAGCCATGCCATCGCGCTGCGTTTGCGCGATCCATTGACCGAAGTTGCACGCAACAACGGCGGAACCTTGCGGATCGTCGAGTTGCCCCCTGGACCACCCGTCCTAGCCTCGATCGTCGCGGAGGTCTATGGAACGTCCGAAACATCCTACCGAGACTTATTGGCCTCGGGGCGGATCGTCAAAGGCCGCTTGGAACGCGAGCCCGGGGTCGTCGAGGTCGACGACATGACCGAGGCTCCTATGACCCGTTTGACGTTTGTGCCCGATCAAGAGAAAGCGGCCCTGGCCGGGATCAGCGTCAGCGACATTGCCTCAGCCGTCAGGACCGCTTCGGTCGGCGAGACCAGCGGAATCCTGCGCGCCGAGACCGAACGCAGGCCTTTGGAGATCGTCGTTCGCTTGCCACAAGAGCTGCGGCAAGACCCCTTGGAGCTCAGCCAGATCGCCGTACGAGGTCAGAACCAATCGCTCGTTCGACTCACCGAGATCGGGCGATGGCAACAGGACCGGGTCGGCCAGACCATCTACCATAAGAACCTTCAACGCGTCGCTTATGTCACGGCCGAAACGGCTGGCCGTCCACCGGCCGATTGCATCATCGATATTCTGGCCGACGAGGTCCGAGAACCGCTCAGGGGATCGTTTGTGGACCAGGGGCAGGCTCGGGAGGTCCAGAGTCGGACGTTCCTGCGGAATGGATCGGGGATCGCTTGGGGATTGCAAGACGGACACACCGCCCGATTCTCCGGGGAAGGCGAGTGGCAAATCACGCTCGATGTGTTCCGGGATCTCGGGTTGGCCTTCGGAGCTGCCATGGTCTTGATCTACATCATCTTGGTCGCACAGACCGGCTCGTTTTTGGTCCCTGTGATTGTGATGCTCGCGATCCCGTTGACGGTCTTGGGTGTCATGCCTGGATTCTATTTGCTCAACGAACTTGCAGCGAGCAGTTCAGGAGGCTATGCCGATCCGGTGTACTTTACCGCCACGGCGATGATCGGCATGATCGCCCTCTCGGGGATTGTCACACGAGACTCGATCATCTTGGTCGATTTCATGGAGCAAGCCGTCGCTGCCGGGCGACCGCTCTTCGATGCGATCCTCGAGAGCCGCGTCGTGCGATTGCGTCCGATCCTTTTGACGGCTGGGGCGGCGATGCTATCGGCCATCCCGGTGACGCTCGATCCGATCTTCTCAGGGTTGGGTTGGTCGCTGATCTTCGGGCTCATCGCCAGCACGATCTTCACCCTGTTTGTCATCCCGGTGACCTACTGGTTGTTCTATGCAGGGAGAACCGATAGCACGAGGGCCTAAGCGGCCGGAGTAGCCCGTGCGGTGTTGGCAACTGGGAATCGGATGCTAAAGGCAGTCCCTTTCCCAACGGTGCTCTCGACGCGGATACGACCTCGATGCTCGTCGATGATTTGCTTGCATGCGGTCAGTCCCAATCCCGTGCCCCCTTTGCCCGAGGCATCCGGTCCGGATTTGGTCGTAAAGAAGCGGTCGAAGATTTTCGGCAGAACCTCCTTGGGGATTCCCGCGCCGTTGTCCCGGACCGTCAGGACCACCGAGTCGGTCTTCGGCTCATGCTTGACGATGATTCGAATCGTGCCGTTTTCTTTGATCGCTTGGCGAGCGTTGGTGATCAGGTTCAGGAGCAATCGCTGCAGTTGGCTGGCCGAGCCGAGGATCACCGGAACGCTCGACAGTTCCTTTTGGACATCGATGCGGTACTTTTGGAGTTCCTTTTCCAGCAGGACCAGAGCGTCGTTGACGGTTGCTACCAAATCGATCGGATCGAGGTTGCCGGCACCTGGACGAGCCAACCCTAGGACCAAACTGGTGATTTTCGCGCCGCGGTTTGCCGCATCGAGGATCCGCGATAAGGCTTTCTCGCGAGTCGCCTCGTCCTTGTGCCGCATGCCTAGCTTGGCATAGTTGAGGATCGTCATGAGCAAGTTGTTAAACTCGTGCGTCATGGTGCTTGTGAGCTCACCGACGCAGGCCAAGCGTTCCGAGTCGATCAGACGCTCTTCGAGCTGGGCGATCCAGCGGTCTTGGGCAGACCGATCGCCAGAAGCATAGCTATGCACGTCGCTGAGAACAGATTTTGGGTTTTCGCTCGACTCCATGCTCTGTGTATCCATGCCCTGTGTATCGGATTCTTTCGGCTGCGGGATGCACCAGGATTGCCCCCGGCTGTGCAATTGTGCTAGGAAAGATTTTTTGAATGGTTTTCGGCGCATGCCGAAGGGTTTTTGAAAGCGGTTGGGCGCAAGCCCTCCGAGCCCACGGAACCTTTGCACAAGAGCACAGAAGCCCATCGCCATGAACACCTTGGAAGCCCTGGAAACAATGCTAGCAATCGCCCAAGACGAGGGGATCGAGGTACGATCCGAGTGGCTTTCGGGGGTACGGGGTGGATTGGTTCGTCTTGGGAGCAAGGCGGTGTTGTTTGTCGACCAGGCTCTGACGGTTCCCGAGCAGTTCGAGCAGGTCCGTGGGGCATTGGGAGCTTTGGACTGGTCGCAGACGCCGCGTGGAGATCAGATGGCCGTCTGTTTGACGAAGCCCACTTCGGAGCGCTAGGGTGCGGGTGGGATTTGGCTGTTGGGTTGGCTGGCGGCTTGGCTTCGGGCGCGGTCCAGATCGGTCTTGAGTTCGCGCATATAAGCGTGCCATTGAGACTGCAGAGTTCTTAGATCGCCGAACGAGTCGGTGAACAGCGCGACGAGTTGGCCTCGGGTGATGTTTCCCTGGTTGGTTTGGATTTCGGAGATTTTTCGGTAGTAGCCGATGAGTTTTTCGAAGTGTCGTTCCATCAAGAAGTGGGTCAGTCCCCAGGCTTGCCCGTAGACCTCGGCTTCTTCTTGTTGGTTTCTGGCGATATCGAACAGACCATCGCAGACCAGCAGTCCGATGTCTGCACGGCGGGGGTCCGAGGAGACGCGGTAGTAGCTTTTGAGTCGATTTTCGTTGACCGCACCGATACCTCCCCAACCGGCATCGCTGGAGGTTTCGAAGTAGCTGGCGAGTCCTTCGTGGGCCCATCGCAAGGCGATTTGATCGCGGGGCATAATCCCGGTATTGCCGGCCAGTTGATGGGTCGCTTCGTGCGACACGACTTCGATGTCGTCGTCCTCTCGGGTGAGTTTGACCAGCAGTTCGACGGTGTTGGCCAAGTAGGCTGCATCTTTGGCCTGAACGGTTCCCCGAGCTCTCATTTTATTGCGTTGGAGCTCCTTGGAATGCTGTTCCAAGTCGCGCATGCGTTGCGTGGTCCCTTGGTCGAAAAACACAGCGACATTGTCCTCTGAGGACCAGTACCCAAGAGCGCCGATGAGCGACGGATCGCGTTGCTGGGAATAGCTGACGTAGTCTTGTTCTTTTCCAAACAGGACCACTTTCATTGGCTCTTTGGGGGGTTCGAGAACGACCCCTTCGAGGGCGAACTTCATGAAGTACGATTCGTAGACTTTTTCGAGCAAGTCTAGGCGGCTCTGCCAGCGGCTCTGGCGTCGACGACCGACCTTATTCGATCCGGTGTCGTGGAGCAGGAGATAATGATCGCTGCGGGCAAGTTCCATCGATGGGATCGGTACCGAGTCTCGCAACTGCAGTTCGGAGGATTCCCAACCGATGACTGGCTGCTTGATCCTTTTGCGAGCTTCGAGCAGCCTGAGCATGGTTGGGTGATCGGGTTGGATTTTGTAAGCCGCGTTGCAGCATTCGCGGAACTCTTCGAGAAAACCGCTGCGCAGGGCAAAGCGGGCCGCTTGGATGTAGTCGTCGAACCGCTGCTCTTGACGCGCGACGTTTGCCAAGCGTCGGTACTCCTCGAGTTTCGTCGGCGCTTTGATCACCAAAGCCGTTTCGTGGCTGAAGGTCAATGTCCCGAGCGACGGGTGCGTGTACTCGAAGGTACCTTGGCCTACCCCTTTGGTCTTTCCTTCTAGGAGCACGGTGACCTGAGTCCCTGGCAATCGATAAACGACAAAATCGGCGTGAGCCACCAGACCGAGGCAGAGGGCGGCTAAGCATGCAGTCAGCATGCGTGGGAGATGCACAATGCCTCGCAGTTGCAGAGCTTTCCGTTCTCGGGGCGAAGAGCCTCGGGGGGTTAAGCAATTGGCGAGAGGATCGATCGAGAGGGTTTCGATGGTAGGGTAGCTCTCTATCGCGGTTCGGGATTGTGTGGTTTGGGATGCGGTTTGAGCTAAAGTACGGGCTTGGGATCGACCCTCGGGCATCGATCACCGGGGTCATTATGGGTAAGGGTCGGGGAAAAAGACAGGTTCGAGCGATGAAACCGCCTGCTGGGCCGCCATCGGGGGGGTAAGAGAAATCTTTTGTCGTTTTTTGACCTAGTGACCAAACTAGTCACTGCTCCGGTTCACATTATCTTAACTGACGGTTAGCTCGTAGGTTAGGAACGCTCTTGGGGTCGATTTTTGGCTCTAGTAGGTTTTCTTACCTAGCCCTCAAACCCAGTCTCCTGCGGACTTTGCGACGCGGAGAAGAAAAAAGTTGACTTTGCGTTTGGAAACGATAAACTGCGGGTCCATGACGCAACATGTAGTGCCATCGCGGCAGAAATACTACCAAGGGTAGTGTTTTCGGTCGATAATGGAACTGCATGACACCTCGGTTGGGAATTGCCGCAAGCGACCAGGCAACCCCATTCGAAGCGTCGGAGGCTTGTAGGAGTAAGGAGCAAGAAGCTCCCAAGAGGTCGCAAGGAACCGTCTTTTCCAAGTTGCGCAAGTAAGGGCCACTTTTTTCCAGTCCAACACCTCAGCGGTACCCTATCCACTGAACCTTGGCTATTAGAAGAGCTTATTTGCTTTCCATCCCTAGTCACCCCTCATGGAGTCAATCCACAACAATGGCAACCGCAGAAATCGGCAACGAACTGAAGACTCGAACTCGAACCCCTCAGGAATTTCGTGGCAATCGCAATGGACTCAAGATCGAGACTCGGTTTTGTCCTTCTGGCGTGAGTGACCCTTTCGATACCGTCGAGTGGGAGACCCGCAGTGCGGCGATCAAGGATGAGAATGGCAAGGTGCTATTCGAGCAGACGAATTGCCAGATCCCATCGACATGGAGCCAATTGGCGACCAATGTCGTGGTCAGCAAGTACTTCTATGGGGATCCGAAGAACACCAAGGAGCGTGAGTATTCGGTCAAGCAATTGATCCATCGGGTCACAAGAACGATTGCCGATTGGGGTCTTCAGGACGGGTACTTCGACCAGCCTGCAGATGCGGAGCGATTCTACAAGGATCTGACTTGGCTGTGTCTCCATCAGTACGGTTCTTTCAATTCTCCGGTATGGTTCAACGTTGGACTCTTCCAGCAATACCAAGTCGTTGGTACCAAGTGCAATTGGCACTACAACGTCGAGGAGGGCAAGCTTGAGCAACCCGAGAACCCTTACGAGTACCCGCAAGCGTCGGCATGTTTCATCCAGAGCGTGGATGACAACATGGAAGACATCATGCGTTTGGCGTCGAGCGAAGCGATGCTCTTTAAGTTTGGTTCGGGGACCGGCACGGACCTCTCGACGATCCGTTCGAGTCGCGAGCAGCTCTCGGGTGGTGGCAAGCCCAGTGGTCCTTTGTCGTTCATGCGCGTCTACGACCAGATCGCAGCGGTGGTCAAATCCGGTGGTAAGACCCGGCGAGCGGCCAAGATGCAGTCGATCAAAGTATGGCATCCGGACGTGATGGACTTTATCGAGTGCAAGTGGAAAGAGGAGCAAAAAGCGCACGCTCTGATCCGCGAAGGTTACGAATCGAACTTCAACGGCGAGGCCTACTCGTCGGTGATGTTCCAAAATGCCAACTTGTCGGTTCGCCTGACCGACGAGTTCATGCAAGCGGTTCGTGACGATCAAGTTTGGAGCACGCGATGGATTTCGGACAAGCCGAAAGAGGCGCCGCCTAAGTACCGCGCTCGAGAGGTGCTCAACCGAATGGCCGAGTGCGCTTGGAATTGCGGAGATCCGGGTGTTCAGTACGACACGACGATCAACCAATGGCATACTTGCCCCAACAGTGGACGGATCAACGCGAGCAACCCTTGTTCGGAATACATGTTCCTGGACAATACGGCTTGCAATCTATCCTCGATCAACCTGATGAAATTCCGTCGCGCCGACGGGTCCTTTGACAACCAAGGCTTCATGGCCGCGTGCCGATTGTTCTTCATCGCTCAGGAGATCTTGGTCGATCATGCAGCCTATCCGACCGACAGGATCGCTTACAACAGCCACCTGTTCCGTCCGCTAGGGCTCGGCTACTCCAACCTTGGGTCGTTGATCATGACCAATGGGGCTTCTTACGATTCCCCGATGGCCCATGGCTTGTGCGGTTCGATCACCGCATTGCTCCATGGAGCGGCCAATTTGGCCAGCGCCGAGATGGCAGGTGTCGTCGGAGCCTTTGCCGAGTATCCTGAGAATGCCGAACCGATGATGCGCGTCATGCAAATGCATCGCAACGCCGTCGAACAGATTCCCGATGCAGGTCCAAGGTATCTCAAGGACGCGGCTCGCGAGGTTTGGGACAAGGTCTTGGAGGCCGGGCGCATCCACGGGTTCCGCAATGCACAAGCCACGGTGCTTGCACCGACCGGAACGATCAGCTTCATGATGGACTGCGATACGACCGGTATCGAGCCGGACATCGCGTTGGTCAAGTACAAGCAGCTCGCAGGCGGTGGCATGCTCAAGATCGTCAACGGCTCGGTTCATTTGGGTCTGCAGAACCTCGGGTACACACCTGAGCAGATCAAAGACATCGAGAAGTACATCAACGATCGCGATACGATCGAGGGAGCACCGCATCTCAAGCAAGAGCATTTGCCGGTCTTCGACTGTGCATTCACCCCGGCCAACGGTACACGCAGCATCCGATGGCAAGCCCACGTCGAGATGATGGCCGCCGCTCAACCGTTCCTGTCCGGTGCGATCAGCAAAACAGTGAACATGCCTTCGGATACGACCGTCAAGGACATTGCCGACGCGTACTATTGGGGCTGGGAACTTGGCCTCAAAGCCGTTGCGATCTACCGCGATGGGTCCAAGCAAAGCCAGCCCCTCTCGACGAAATCCGAGTCGAAAAAGGCCGAAGATGCCGAAGCGGCCAAGGTTGTCGAGAAGGTGGTTTACAAAGTGCGTCGGGAACGATTGCCCGATACCCGCAACTCGGTGACCCATAAGTTCAGTATCGCCGGGCATGAAGGCTACATCAACGTAGGACTCTACCCAGACGGTCGGCCAGGCGAAGTCTTTATCACCATGGCCAAAGAAGGTAGCACCATCGGCGGTCTGATGGATAGTTTCGGTACGGCAATCTCCTTGTCCCTGCAATACGGCGTCCCCTTGGAAGTCCTGGTCAATAAGTTCAGCCATACCCGGTTCGAACCCAATGGCCATACGACCAATCCGGACATCCGAATCGCCAAGAGCGTTGTCGACTACATCTTCCGCTGGATGGGTCTGACGTTCCTGGCTGGCTATCGCGAGGAGCAAAAGGCCAAAGCCGATCTGATCTCAGGCAATGAGAGCCAACAAGCTGGCAAGCAAGCTGCTGCGACTCCGATCGTTTCGATCAAGTCCTCGAGTGCATCGTCAGCAGCATCGTCGGCAGCATCGTCGGCCGAATCCTCGAGCGAATCGATCCGAACCGAAGCACGATTCGTCAACCATGATGACAAGAGTTCGACCTGGGCGGTCTCCTCGACAGCGATCCGTGAGGACAGCCGAGCCGAACAGTTTTCGCGATTCCAAAGCGACGCTCCGGGATGCGATAACTGCGGATCCGTTACGGTCCGCAACGGCAACTGTTATCTGTGCCACAACTGCGGCAACAGCCTTGGCTGTAGCTGATCGAATTTGCTTATCGATCGATTCAAGGGCTCCGTCGGCTTATGCCGTCAGAGCCCGGGGGCACGTGAGTATCTTCTTTAACTCACAGCTCCTGCCGAGTCCTAGCCATCCGCTGCCAAGCGGTCAGATCAGTCGGATCAGTCGGATCAGTCGGATCAGTCGGATCAGTCGGATCAGTCGGATCAGTCGGATCAGTCGGATCAGTC
>JAJTEK010000056.1 GCA_021299695.1 Pirellula sp.
AGAAGAAACAGATTCCGGGCCGTCTTTGCCACGGTATGAACAATGGTGACCTCGTCGGGATGAATCAAACTGCCACGGGTTTTACGAGACATAGCGGAAGCCCTCCTGACTGATAAACAGTTCCACAAACAAAAAAACACGGGTAACAAACAACCGCGGTGTCCATCCGCAACTGCGGGGCAAAGCGCAAGTCCTTGCACGCAGTCCCAACGCTCGCAACCTGCCCTTTGTTGTGGAAAAAGCATGGTTTGGAACGTACTTATCTAGGCGAATCGTTCGGCCTAGCGACCGAGGGCTTATTGTGCAGAAACAATGGGGGGAGGTGGTGAATTTGGTACAAAAAACTTTTCGTGATTTCACGACTGACATCGATGAATCTCACTCGTTAAGCAGTCGAGCGAGCTTGGCTTACGACCTTCTGCTCGCCGCAACCAGCAAGGAAATCACTCGCAAAACACGCGTACATACCCAGGGACTGTCCCCTGGCTTTCTGCAGGGACTGTCCCCGGAAAACTCACTAGTAAAGTACGCATACACACTCGGGGACTGTCCCCGAGTTTTTTAATTTCGGTCCGTAGGTTAAGGTTCTTCCAGCCCATCGCCGTATTGGCTGCCGCTCGGTACTGCGGCGCGGCGACCACATACTGACTCTTATCTCCGAAGATCTCGAATGCCTCGTCGAGGATCGGACGCAACTCTAAAAAGATCCGGCTACTTCGAATGCCACGGCGTGCGTGGTGCTCGACCTTGAGCTCGGGGATGTTCATCAGTTTCCTTGACTTGCCCAGTGGCGAGTCCGCCTTGGGCTGACTGCTGAACGAAAAACTCCTCCGTAGCGACTCAATGCCTTTATCATCGATTGCCTTAAACAATCGCCTTGGATAGCCTGGCCTAATCCCCGAACTTGTCTCTTACTCCCAAGACAGAATGACTTTGCCCGAGTGTCCTTGCTGCATGACCTCGAAGCCTTTTTCGAATTCGCTGTAGTGAAAGCGATGGGTGATGACCGGCGATATGTCTAAACCGCTCTCGAGCATGACCGTCATCTTGTACCAAGTCTCATACATCTCGCGTCCATAGATGCCTTGGATATTTAGCATGTTGAAGACCACGATGTTCCAGTCGATAGCGATGGGTTCCGATGGGATCCCGAGCATGGCGATCTTACCGCCGTGGCACATTGCATCGAGCATCGAACGGAACGCGGCCGGTGAGCCGGACATTTCCAAGCCAACGTCGAAACCTTCTCTCATCCCGAGTTGATCCATCGCCTCTTGCAGCGATTGCTCTTTCGGGTTGATCGCAAGGGTCGCTCCCATGGTTTTGGCAAGCTCGAGGCGGTAGGGGTTCAGGTCGGTGATCACAACGTGGCGGGCACCAGCGTGCTTGGCCACTGCTGCGGCCATTAGTCCGATAGGTCCTGCACCGGTAATTAGGACGTCCTCGCCGAGGCATTCGAAGTGCAAGGCGGTGTGGACGGCGTTTCCGAACGGGTCGAAAATGGCTGCCACATCGCGATCGATTCGGTGATCATGGTGCCATACGTTGGTCATAGGCAGGGCGATGTACTCGGCAAAAGCGCCGGTGCGGTTAACTCCAATGCCTTGGGTATCCTTGCACAAGTGACGTCGGCCGGCCCAGCAGTTTCGGCAGCGACCGCACACGACGTGGCCTTCTCCTGAGACGACATCCCCGGGGGAGAAATCGGTGACATTCGACCCGACTTCGACGATGGTTCCGACAAATTCGTGACCTACGACCATCGGTACGGGGATCGTTTTCTGGGCCCAGGCGTCCCAGTTGTAGATATGCAGATCGGTGCCGCAGATCCCGGTTTTTTCGACTTTGATCAAGCAATCGCTGATTCCAAGCTGCGGAAAGGGGACCTCTTGGAGTTCGAGTCCTAGGCCGCGGTGGTGTTTAACGAGAGCTTTCATGGCAAAATTCGGTACTTGGTAAAGACCGCTCGACAGGGAGAATGCGCCAGAAACGGCGATTTAAACCCGGCTGTGTGGTACAAGTGGAGTAAAAACCCGATATGATGTCTCATCCGGGTGCGGCAGTGCATCCGACGCTTACCGCAGTCAAAATCGTATGCGATGAACGGACAGACTGTCTATCCCTTAGCCGAATCCATCATCAACAACTCGACGACTTACGTCCTCGCGATGTCTTACACCATTACCGAACCGCCGTCGTGGGTGGTCCTGTCGGTCTTTTCGTTGATTGGATTGTTTTTCGTTTTCTACCGGTTCTGGTCGCTACGCAATCTCGACATTCTTTTGATTCTGTCCTTCATCCCGGGATTTATCCTGGTATACGAAGGCCAGCAAGAAGCTGAGTCGCTCTTGGCCGCTTCGGTTCTCAACGACTCGACGAAGGATACAACCGATTTGGACCCGACGGGCCAGGTGATCAACTCGCGCTCTGCGCCTGAGGCGACACTCACCGAGAGTCCGGAGGGCCTCTCAGCGCGATCGAAGATGGCATGGGGTTTTTTGGCCTTGCTGGTCTGTTCGGGGCTTTTGACCCTTCGGATGCTTTGGGATACCGGGATCGTCCGGCGTCCTAAACTCGAGCCGAACCTCAACAGTGGGGGGATGCTCTTTATCGGGATCTCGCTTTTGGTTTTCCTGATCGTCAACATCGCCCTTAGCACTCCTAGGTCTGAGTCCTTGGGCTCACCTTCCACCGGAATGGTCAGTGGGGCAGGGCCGGGCAACGTACTGATCCGTTCGATTCCAAGCATAGAAACAATGCAATCGTCCCGCGACTCCGAGAGCCGATCCGGGGCTGCGTCGGTCCCGGTGGCACAAGTTCACCCCCCCGCATTCAATGCTTTGATCCCGAGGATCCTGGCCATCGGTGCGAATGTGATTCTGATTGTGTCGATCGTCGGGATTGGGTATTGGCACTTCGGAAGTTTCAATACAGGGGTCGGCACAGCCACACTCTACTTGTTGCTGCCTTACACCGCACATACGGCTGGAAGTGTCGATCATGTGGTACCTGGATCGCTACTGTTGCTGGCCATGCTGATGTACCGCCAACCGTTCCTAGCCGGGATGTTTTTAGGGCTCGCCGCCGGGGTCGTGTACTATCCGTTCTTCCTGCTACCGCTCTGGTGCAGTTTTTACTGGCAGCGTGGAGTCCGGAGATTCGCCTTGGGCTTTGCCTTTTCGATCGCCATGCTGATCCTTGCAATCGCGCTGTCTCGGCAGGGGGACTTTTTTGTCAATCTCGGATATATGTTCGGGATCAAGCATGTTGAGATGCGGGAACTCGGGGGTATATGGGGATTGGGTTGGCATCCATTGGTACGTATCCCAATCATCGTGGTATTTGCCATTCTAAGCCTCTCTTTTGTCGTCTGGCCTGCTCAGAAGAACCTTGCGACGCTGATGAGTTGCTCGGCCGCTTTGATGGCATCAGCGCAATTTTGGCATGGGTTTGGTGGCGGACTTTTTTTGGCTTGGTTTTTGCCCTTTGCGATTCTTACCATCTTCCGCCCCAACTTGGACTACTGTGTGGCATTAGAAGTGGTTGTTCCATGGCAGAGGCGTCCAAAAACACCTGAGAAACAAGAGCCTGCAAGCCAACCACTCGCTGCGGCTTGATCGTGCATAGCATGGGATTTCCCTCGCTACTTGGTACGAGTACGAGAAGAAGCGCACGATCGATCCGACCAGGGTCAGCAAATGCGTGGTAGCAACTCTCCGGCGGGCATCGGCACGATGCGATGGGTACCGTAAATAGTCCGTGCGATGACCAATCCTTTGTAAAGATCATGGACGGTCCCAATTTTGGCTCCAAGCGATCCGATGGAGTGGTTTCGTAGAATTTCTAGGGAGAGTTCGACCTCATCGGGTGCGACGATCGCAAGAAGTTTCCCTTCGTTAGCGACGATCCAAGGATCGAGGCCGAGCAGTTCACAAGCCGAGTGGACTTGGGGTCGCACCGGCACAGAAGCTTCCTGGATTTCGAAGCACAGTCCGCAGGCGGTGGCTAGTTCGTTCAGCGACGCGGCAATCCCGCCTCGGGTCGGATCCCTCATGCAGCGCAGCCCCGGGACCTTTGCGATCAGCTCGAGAGTCATTCGGTGAAGGGGAGCAGCGTCGCTGTAGAGAGGTGGGTCAAAGACAAGTCCTGCTCGCTGGCTCATGATGGCCATTCCGTGATCGCCGATCGGTCCGCTGATCAAGACGCAATCTCCGGATCGAATCGCTTGGGGGCTCAGGTTGACCGAAGGCTTGACTCGACCGATTCCGGTCGTAGTGATGTAGCAACCCTGAGCATGCCCCCTTTCGACAACTTTGGTATCCCCGGCCACGACACGGATCGAGCATTCAGCGGCCGCTTGGCCGACCGAACGGGCGATCTTGGCCAACTCGGCGATCGGGTACCCTTCCTCGAGAATCCATGCCGTTGTCAGGGCCACCGGCTCGGCACCTTGGACAGCCAGATCATTGACCGTACCGTAGACGGACAATTTGCCGATATCCCCACCGGGGAACATTAAGGGTTGCACAACAAACGCGTCGGTGCAGACGGCTAAGCGATCCTTGGCCATCCAATCGAGCACAGCGCTATCGCCCTTGGCCATGAGCTCGGGGCTTGGATAACTTCTTGCGAACACATCGTCGAATAGCTGAGCCGAGAGTCGACCTCCTGCACCATGGGACATGGTGATCGTATCAGATAAGTGATTTGCAACGGGGCAGGACCAATCGCCTGTGCTCATGGGGCAAGGTTGTCCTTGGGATTGGGGAATTCGCTCTGGGTTAGCACACTGGAAGTCAGCTTACTGGGATTTAGCGGGACGAGGGATTGATAGAGGAAGTAGGCCGCACAGGCACCTTCGGCCGAGACCATAGGAGCACCGAGGGGATGGTTAGGGTCGCACAGGGTCCCGAAGGCGGGGCATTCGATTGGGCGAATTTTCCCACGAAGCACATCAGCGGCTCGGCAGCAGGAGGTCTGTTCGCCTGGTTGTATCCGTTGGGGGAATCGGCTCGAGGCGTCGAACGAGGCAAATTGGGGCTGGAGTTTCAGTCCGCTTTGGGGGATCGAGCCCATGCCTCGCCAGTGTTGGTCACAGACGGCAAAGACGGTTTCGACGGTGCGTTGGGCTGGGAGGTTTCCCTCGGCCGAGGCGATATGTTCGTAGAGGTTATCGACCCGGCAGGAGGTCGGTTTTGCTTCGAGTTGTTCGACGAGGTTGAGGATCCCACGGAGCAGATCGACCGGTTCGAATCCGGTGATTGCGATCGGTAGATTGAATTGGTTGGCAAGGCGGTGGTAGGGATGATCCCCGGCAATGGTGCAGACGTGTCCTGCGGCCAGGAGGCCATCGATACCGTGGTCGACATCGGCGAAGATCGCGTCGAGTGCGGGGGGGACGAGTACATGGCAGACCAGAGCGCTGAAGGAGTCGAGTTGCAGCTCTTTGGCTTGGCGGATTGCCATAGCCGTCGCTGGGGCGGTCGTTTCAAAACCAATAGCAAACAGAACGACTTGCCGAATCGGAGCCCCGGGGCTTGTATTTTGAGATTCGGCACGTGCTATTCGCAGTGCGTCGAGGGGTGATTGAATAACCCGTACATCGGCACCCTGGCTTTTGGCGTGCATCAGATCGTTTGCGCTGCTATTGGATTGGGAGCCCGGGACGCGGAGCATATCGCCGAAGGTGCAGAAGATCACACCGGGAGACGAAGCGATTTCGATGGCCCGGTCGATCGTTTCGGCGGGGGTCACACAGACCGGGCATCCCGGACCGTGGACGATGCGCAGGTTGGGGGGGAGAAGTTGATCGATTCCGTAGCGAAGGATCGCGTGGGTTTGTCCACCGCAGACCTCCATGAGGGTCAGTGGCCGAGTCGACTTAGCATGGATTTGGCGGACCAAGGATTCGACGTGGATTGGATTTCCGAAATCGGTCGATTGCATAGAGTTATTCCGTCGGGATCTGAGCGATCGTCTCGAGGATTTCTTCAGCTCGATTCACATCGAGACGCGCGATTGCAAAGCCGACATGGACGATCGCGTAATCGCCGACATCGATTTCGGGAGTGTATTCCAAGCAGATTTCTTGGATCACGCCACCGAAATCGGCTCGGCCCATACGCAGGGTGCCCGAGGAGTCGATGCTGAGAATTTGTCCGGGGATAGCCAAGCACATACGGTGGATCCTTATTTATCGCTATGATAGTCCACAAAAGCCGGAGCAGGGGGCCAAGCATGCATGAACTTTCGATCGCCAGCGAGATCTTCAAAATCGTGCAATCCCACGCCCCGCATGGGCGGGTGCTAGCCGTTGGAATTCGGCTTGGAGCTTGGAGCTGTGTTCAAGAGGAATCGTTGCGGAACAGTTTTCGTTGGGTGACGGATCAGACAGATTATGCGCAAACGCGTTTAGAGGTCGAGCGGATCGAGGAGATTTGGATTTGCGAGACCTGCCAGCAGTCGTTTGACCAGAGCAAAGGCATTAGCGATGGGGTACCGAATTGCCCCTGGTGTGGCCAGCGGCTTGGACTGCTCGATGGATTGCAGGAGATGCGAGTCGAGTGGATCGAAGTGCAAGAAGATTGGGAAACCCGGGGAGATTGAGACATGGAACCGCGTATATTGCAAGTTCGCACCAAGATCCTCAAGGCCAACGACACCCTGGCGCGACAGATGCGAGAGGATTTCATGAGCCAGGGCATTTTCGTGAGCAATTGGGTCAGCAGTCCGGGCTCTGGCAAGACCTTGTGGTTGGAGTTGACCTTGCGAAGGATGATCGAGCGAGGGCATCGGGTCGCAGCGATTGTCGGGGACCTGGAAACCGACCGCGACGCGCGACGTTTGGAGCGCAGCGGGGCGAGGGTCCGACAGATCATGACGCATGGCCTGTGCCATTTGGAGGCCGAGATGATTCATCGCGAGTGGAAGGACTGGGAACTCGGTTCGATCGACTATCTGTTTATTGAAAACGTTGGGAATTTGGTATGTCCGACCAGTTGGGACTTGGGCGAATCGCTTCGGGTCGGTTTGTTGAGTGTGACCGAGGGCGAGGATAAACCGCTGAAGTATCCAGGGTTGTTCAACACATGCGATGTGGTCCTTTTGACGAAGATGGACTTAGCGGTGGCTTGTGAGTTCCAGCAAGACGCAGCGATCGAGAACCTTCAAACGGTCCGCCCGGGTGTCGAGGTATTGAAGAGTTCGGGCAAAACTCTAGGGGGGTTGGAGGCTTGGATCGATTGGCTCGAGGAACGTTCGGGCAGAAAGAAGCGTTGAATTCAGATCCGATTAGCATTCAGTTGCGGGCATGAGGAGCCAGCGAAGCTTGTTTTGCGATTGCCCCGAGAACGCCCTGCGCGATAATGGGGGCTTGACTTGTGTTTGTGTCTTGATCGCTTTTACCGTCAGCCGAACTGTCGTATGCCTGAAATCCAAGCTTTCCGCGGACTGCGGTACAATCTAGCGCGCGTCGGTTCTCTCTCCGAGTGCATTGCTCCTCCTTACGATGTGATCGACACGACGCTGCAAAACCAGCTTTATGGCCTGTCACCTTACAACTTTGTGCAATTGGAGTTTCCTCGGACCCAGGCCTCGGACAGTCCGAAATCGTACTACGACCGGGCGGGTAGAACGATTCGCAATTGGCAAAGTGAGAAGATATTGCAGCCGGAACCGGATCCAGCCATTTACATTTACCATCAGGAGTTCGAGTGGTTGGGTCAGAGCTATCTTCGTCGGGGATTCATGGCCAACGTACGACTCGAGCGTTTTGGCCAGGGGCGAATCTATCCGCATGAGCATACGCATGCTCAGGCCAAGGCAGATAGGCTCGAGATGTTGCGATCGACCCGGGCGAATTTGTCCCCGATATTTGGACTCTATCCCGACGCCGAGAACCAGGCACAAGAGCTCCTCGAGTCGAAAATCATCGGTGTCCTCGGGACACAGGCCGTCGATCATTTAGGGGTTCGCCATACGGTTTGGCCGATTGGAGAGTTGAGTGTGATCCGCGATGTTTCCTCGCTAATAGCGAATTTACCGATGATTGTCGCTGACGGACATCATCGCTACGAGACGGCTTGCAACTATCGAGACGAGTTGGCTACTGCGGGTGATTTTTGGGAGGAGCATCCTGCGAATTTTGTGCTTACCGCTTTGTTCAGCATGAGCGACCCGGGGTTGGTGGTCCTCCCGACGCATCGATTGATCCGGGGGGGCCCTCGATTGACGACCGAGCAGTTGCACAACAAGCTAGGTCAGTATTTTGATTGCGAGTTGGTGGCTAAAGGACCTCAGAGTGCCGGTGCAGTCTGGGCTGAGCTTGCACGGCTCGACGAGCAATTGATCATGGCTATCTATTCAGCAGAGTCCAAGGAGTGGACGCGAATCACCGCCAAGGAGTCGGCAGTCGATCGGATGAAGGAACTGGCTCCTGAGCATTCTTCGAATTGGAGGGAGCTTGGGGTTGCCGTGCTGCATCGATTGGTTTTCGAAGATGCGTTGGGTTTGGTGGATTTGCCTAAGCCGACGTATGTGCATGAGGTCCAGGAGGTCATCGATGGGCTTGAGGGCCGCTTACTTGCCTCAAGCGATTATTCGCTTGCTGCGATGGTCATGCCTGCGACGCTCGAGCAGATCCAGTCCATATCGCTGGCACAGGAACGGATGCCGGCCAAGAGCACCTATTTCTATCCGAAGCTCGCATCGGGCATGGTCATCAACACCCTGGAGTAAAACGGCAGGGAATCGACGAAAAAAGGGACCGAGAGCCATGCATCATGCGCGACATTTACCGATTGCCATAGCAGTCCTTCTCGGTTGTACCCTCATGGCCTTTGGGCAATCGGATCTGGATCAAGCGTTGTTGACCGATCCGCCGGAGGAATTGCAACCGAGGCTCGGTCGGATCGCCAGCATCTTGATCGACCGATGTGTGGGCTGCCACGATGCCCAGGATGCGCAAGGTGGTTATTCGATGTCAACGGCCGGCTCGATCCTTGTAGCTGGGGAATCCAAGCGGCCGGTCATCGGGTCGAGCGTCGGTCTTGGGCAAGGATCCGGAGTGGTGTTTCCCCAGGGGCTCGGGGAGTTGTGGGACCGATTGATCACTAGCGATCCAAAACTTCGGATGCCCAAGGACTCCGATGGACTCGATGCAGAGCAGATCGAGGATATTCGTGCTTGGATCGTCACTGGAGCGAAAATCGATGGAAGTCTCGACGCGCCCTTGGAGTCGTTTCTACCGGTGAATATTCCGAGTGAACCCAAGCTTGTGACGTATCGGCGAGCCCATGCAGTGCAGGCCATCGCCCTGGACTCCGAGCGTCGCAGTGTATTTACCAGTGGTTACCAAGAGGTGCTTGAGTGGCACTGGGGGGATCGCTTTGAATTGACCGCTAGGATCCCGGTGCGAGGTCGTTCCATCAGCGATATGCAATGGGATAAGACTCGAAAAATGTTGTGGGTCGCTTCGGGAGAACCAGGGCGTATCGGCTATGTCGAGTCGATTCCTTGGATCGAATCGACCGGGGCGTTGGATTCAAAGGCCAGGAGGACTGCCTGGGTCAGTCGCGACACACCTTTGGACATTGGGACAAGTCCGAGCGGAGAGCTTTTGGGGATTGGGAATGCCGACGGGACCATTGTGGTTATCGATGCGTCGACCAACAGTTTGCGATGGCGGATGTCGGCGCATGCATCGGCTGTCACGAGCATCGATTGGTCTCGCGACGGAAAGACCTTGTTGTCCTCCTCTCGGGATCGGATGGCCAAATCGTTCGAGTCCGTCGACGGCAAGATGCTTTCGAGTTTTGTCGATTCGGAGCGAACGGTCGCATCGATCGTTGCGCTCAATCGCGGAGCGGTTGCCTTTGACGAAGCGGGGGTGGCACGATACTACCCCAACTACACGACCCCCAACGCGAAGGTGCTCTGGGGTGGTTTTGCGCAGCAGACTCACAAGATGGTTGCAAGCGACGAGGATTTTTTTGTGATCGATTCGGATTGGATCAAGCATTTCCGTGTTCGGCGCCAGGAGACCGAGGTACCCGAGGAGTCCAGCAAGGAAGACGCGGCCAAAACCGAGAAAGACGAGAAGAAGGAACCGAAGAAGAAAAAAAAGAAAACTGATTTCTACATCGACCCCAAGGACGGCGTCCGGTTGATCGATGCGAGCGATCCTCAGCGTCGACTAGTCCCTTTGAGCATGCAAGCATCGACCTCGCGGACTGAGGACGGACAGGAGTTGTTTCTTGCGATCGGTTGCGCGGATGGAGAGTTTTTCATCTGGAGTCCGGCGAGCAAGTCTCAGGTTGCCGGCATCAATCGGCCTTAGGCTCGGTTTTTCGTCCAGGGCCTTCTAGGCACTCGGGGAGATTGCGATGATAATGCGCACCGGACACCCGAGGCAACGCACAGGAAAAACTCAGATGGCATTAGCAAGAATACTGACGGCAAAAGGGGTACAGGCAGCAAGAGTCGATCTTCACAAGGGCAACGCGGCTGTTGCAACACCGTTGGATTTGAAATCCGCGGGGCTTGGGAGTCTCTCCGAGTTGCTCTCTCATCCGGACTTGGTCGCTTTGGCCGAGCAGATTCCTGCCGATGGTCCATCGATTCGGCTCGACGAGGTCAATTGGCTCGCTCCGATTGACGACCAGGAGGTTTGGGCGGCCGGGGTGACTTACAAACGATCCCAGACGGCCCGTATGGAGGAGAGCGAAGCGGCGGCAAGTTGCTACGATCGTGTATACACGGCCGATCGGCCAGAGATTTTTTTCAAGGCCACACCCGGTCGCTGTAGCGGTCAACTCGGTATGCTTCGTATCCGCGAGGATGCGCATTGGAATGTTCCCGAGCCCGAACTGGCCTTGGTAATCTCCAGTGCCGGCAAGATCGTCGGCTACACCATCGGCAACGACATGAGCAGTCGAGACATCGAGGGGGATAACCCTTTGTATTTGCCTCAGGCCAAGTTGTACAGCCAATGCTGTGGGCTTGGTCCGTGGATCACGTTGGCCCAGGACATGCCTGAGCGACAGAGCATCGAGATCGCCTTGGCAATCCATCGCGACGACGAGGTTGTCTTTGAGGGAAAGACGTCGATTTCCCAAATGGCCCGTCAATTCGAGGACCTTGTCGGCTGGCTTTTACGAGACAACGACATGCACCAAGGGGCATTTTTGCTCACGGGCACGGGGGTCGTGCCCGAGAGCGACTTTACACTTCGTCGCGGCGACATTGTCGAGATCACCATTTCGGGAATCGGCACATTGATCAACACCATAGTCCAAGGATAAACGCACGATGAGCCAACCGAACAAGCAGCACGAAGTCCTGATCGACGGACAGTGGATTCGAGAGGAGTCAGCACCGCTATTTTCCTCGAAGGACCCCAATACGGCCCAGGCGATCGAAGGGAGTTTTCCGGTCAGTTCGTGGGCGACTTGCGATCGGGCGTTGGCTTCGGCGCATGCAGCATTCCGTATCAGCCGTGGGCTTGAACCGGCGAAGATCGCTGCTTTTTTGGAAGATTATGCTTCGAGAATCCAAGCCGATGCTGCAGGTCTTGTCGAAATCGCCCATCGCGAAACGGGGCTAGCCAAAAGTCCCAGGCTCATGGATGTCGAATTGCCTCGGACGGTCAATCAATTGCGATTAGCCGCCAAGGCCGCGGTCGATGAGAGTTGGCGAATGCCAGTGATCGATCGCACCGCGAACATCCGGTCCTGTTACATCGCACTTGGGCCTGTCGCGGTCTTTGGTCCAAACAATTTCCCGTTTGCCTTCAACAGCATTTCCGGAGGGGATTTCGCGGCGGCCATCGCGGCGGGAAATCCTGTGATTGCCAAGGCCAACTCGTCGCATCCGGCGACTACCGAGCGTTTAGGACGGCTTGTGGCCGAGTCGATGCAAGCGACTCATATGCCAAAGGGTTTGGTGCAGTTGATCTATCGAACCTCCCATGAAGATGGGGAGCGTTTGGTTGCTGACTTGCGTTTAGGAGCCGTTGGCTATACCGGCGCGAGGCAAGCGGGTTTGCGGCTCAAGGCCGTTGCGGATCGGGTCGGCAAGCCTTTCTATGCTGAGCTCTCGAGTGTCAATCCTGTGGTTTATCTTCCGGGAGCCTTGCAAGAACGGGGCGATAAACTCATCGAGGAGTATGTCGCCAGTGGATTGATGGGCACCGGGCAGTTTTGTACTAATCCTGGATTGCTCTTGATGGTCGCAAGCCCCGAGGCCGAGTCCTTTATCCATGGGGTTGTTTCCAAGTACCAAGCCGCACCGGCCGGAACTTTGTTGTCCGAGGGGGTCCAGACGTCATTGGTCAAGAGTTTAGGAATTTTGATCCAAGCAGGAGCCGAGTGCTTGACTGGCGGGAGCAAGCTCCCTGGAAATCGCTGTGCGGTCTCGAACACCGTTTTAAGAGTCACTGGCAAGGAGTTCCTTAAGGATCCGCATGTATTCCAGACCGAGGCCTTTGGAAATGCGGTGCTCATTACGGTGTGCGAATCGGTCGATCAGATCTTGCAATTGATCGATTCGCTCGAAGGGAACCTAACGGGTTCGATTTACAGCGACACCCAAGGGAAAGACGATGGGGTTTATGCCGCGGTGGCCCAGGCGATGGAGCATCGCGTCGGTCGTTTGCTCAACGACAAGATGCCCACGGGGGTTGCTGTCAGTCCTGCAATGAACCACGGGGGGCCTTATCCGGCCACGAGCCACCCTGGTTTTACTGCGGTTGGGATCCCGGCAAGTTTGTTGCGATTTGCCAAGCTGACCTGTTACGACGCGGTGCGAGAGTCCCGATTACCTAGGGTTTTGCGGGATAAACACGAAGACAAACACTAACGGTAGGTGGGATTTTCTCGAGGGGTCAACAGTCGGCTTGCGATGCTCCCGGTCGCGGCCCCGATAGCTTGGGAAGCGGGAGCAGAAATCAATGGAATTTCGTTGAGTTGGGGAGTCAGCGCCGAGGAGCTCAACAGAGCCGAGCCGGTGAGATTCGAAAGAGTGTGAGATACCATAGCGCGTTCGATCGTCGGATCGGCGTTTTGCTGGACATAGGCCATCGCATCTTGGGTCACGGCGATTTGCTGTCCTACGGGGGCAAGAGGGACGTAGCGCAGGGCGGCATAGGCGCCTGGCCAATCGACGAGCGAATGGTGTTTTGCTTTGGCGGCTTCGTAGATCGCGGCGGCTGGATTTTTCGAGTTGATCGAGAGGGTTTTGGTGTAGGGGTTGTAGGAATCGAAGCGGTAGACGCGTGGTGGAAACATGGCGTAGACCCCGATTCGCGCCGCGCCGTCGGTGTATTTCCATAGTGGATGGACGCTGGGGTTGGCTTCGAGGCGTTTCCATTGTTCGAGAGGGTCGTGGTGATGGGCCTCAACGATCACCTCGTGCAGGTCGTTGTCTTCCAGGAAGGCCACAGCGGCCAGCAGGGCGTCTTGTTGGGTCGATTCGGCCTGTGGTTCTTGTGGGCCGATTTTGCGATGAGCGAGTTTTTTTCGCCAGTTGGACATCGTCTCGCGTGGGGCATTGACGACCTGTTCGAATCGATCCATCGCCGGGACCGGACCGCCGACTATGACGGGGGGGCTCAGAGGCGAGTCCATAGGGAGCAAAGAGGTCTCTACGGTGCCGTATCGGTAGGGTCCTAGGGTGCAACCGGCAAGGGAGCACAATAACAGGAAGCACAAAAGTTGTTTGGCTATCGATTCAATCGGGCTTGATCGCATTCAATCGTTGTCGTCCATGGGAAGTTTCGGCGTTGCGTTTGGTCCTGCTGAAAAAGGGACTTTGGGATCATGCTCGAATCAAGCTGGTTGCGTCTAGTGGGAAAGGGCGATCTTGGCTAGCGGCTTGGCGTGGTACGGGGACAGGAAGTTAGGGAAGTTGCAGGCGGGGAGGCAAGCTAGGTTAAATGCGTTGCAACTGCTGCGTTAGGAATTTCGGTTGCAGACGGAAAAACCCGCAAGTTTTACCAAGCCGACGGCCGAAACTCATGTTGTCCGACGAGTCCAATCGTCTTCGTACAAGAAGGGTTTAATCGATGTCCCGCAAGCGACACTATTCAGTAATTTGGTTGATCCTATCGACGGCGGCGCTGTCGCAGGTCGGGTGTATCAGCCTTTCGAACATGGGTCTTGGACCATTTGGAGTTCCGATTCCAATATCTCCATACCTTCAGGACAGCGAAGAGGTCCAGTTCCACGTCCATGAGCGTTATGCTCGCGTACCGATTCTACCTCCGGTCGCTTCGGGGGATCACGTGGCGATCGATCCGCCGAGTGATGACGAGGTGATCCATGCTTTGGAGCGAGCCCGTCCGATCCGTGGTGGGGTTCCTTTCTTGCATGAGAAGCAGCGGAACAAGGTTCGGATCACCAAGGTCAAGATCGCCGACTATGTCGACGACCCCCGGTTTGTCCCTTTGATTGGCTTTGCTCAGTTGCACCATGCCCACTACAAATGCACGGTGTATTTCGAAGAGCGAACGATCAACGGATGGCCGGTTCCGTATACGCTTGAGGACAACGAGTGCGTCGAGGTGATTTACATCGACCACAACCACTTCCACATGTGCGGCGATCCTGATGCCGGCGCATCGAGTCCTTATTAACACCCTCTGTGCCTACGAGCCAAACCAACGAAAAAAGCCACTGAGGCCAATGCTCAGTGGCTTTTTTCGTTGGTTTTTTGTTGGCTAAATCGAATGGTATCGAAACGCGTACATTGGCCTATTCGCCGATCGCGTCACGGGGAGGCTTGGTCGAGATGAGCGTCGAGGTTGGAGTTGTTTTCGTCGACGGCGCGTTTGATCGCGTCGTAGACTTCTCGACGGTGGACGGGGACTTCCTTGGGGGCCTCGACTCCTAGCCGAACTTTATCGCCCCGGATCTCAACAACGACTATGGTGATCTCGTTATTGATTACAATGCTTTCGTTTGTTTTTCTAGACAGAACTAACATGACTTCCTATCCTCCTTTTTTGGGGGAACCCCAATTCCTTTTTTGATGACTCGCTCGTGCCACTGTGGGTTGCTGTTCCTGAAATGGAACTTAGAAATCAATGCGGTAAGTCTTGGAAAACCCATGCGTGCAGACGAGTTGAGTCAACTCAACTTTAAGTCGGACCGTGAGGTAGTCAAGAAAAACTTGAGCTTACCGAAGCGAATTTCCTCGAAAAAACTGCAGAGCGCGTTATGGTTTCGCTAACCGTCGGATCCTTTTTTTTCCTCACCAGAGAAGCCTATGTCGTCGGAAAGATCGATCGGATCGAAGCATCAACAGAACGATGCCCGAGGGATGGAGGATTTTAACCGCCGAGCTCGGACATCTTGGACGCAGCGGTTTTCGGTCGATTTCGCAGGTGTTTTCTTGGTGTTTTTTTTAACAGGTTTGGAGCGATTGCCGGCGGTCAACGAGCCGCATTACTGGACCAAGTCGGCTCATTTCTGGGATTCCGAGTATGGGCGTGGGGATCTATTCTTGGAGTCGGCCAATGCGCACGCGCTGTTTTACGCCACCTTTGGGTTGCTGACTCGCTTGGGTTCGATGCCGACGGCGGTGTGGATCGGACGAATTGTCGTCTGGGGGATGTTGGCTTGGGGGTGGACGTGCATGATGCGGGGGGTGTTCCGGATCTCAGCCGATCGATTCTCTGGGGCTTGGGTAGGGACCTTGAGCGCGGGGGTTTGGTGCTTTGGGATGCGATGGGGGCATCTGGCCGGCGAATGGGTTGTGGGGGGAGCTGAGGCCAAGGTTGCGGCTTATGCGTTTGTTTTTCTGGGGTTTGGACTTTTCTTTTCGCAGCGTTGGACATTGGGATGGTTGTGTTTAGGATTGGCCGGCGCGATGCATGTGGTGGTGGGATTGTGGGTTTTTTTGGGATCTATTTTTGCAAGCTATTGCATCGATCGATTTGGATCTCGGGGTTTGTCGGAGCAGAGTATTGGCATGGACACTAGCCCCGCTATGCCAGGTCATCGAGTTGGGGAATCGAACGGGTGGTGGCTAAGGAACGGTTGGGGGATTCCTTTGGCGTTGATTGGGTTGGGATCTGGGATGCTCCCTCCTTTGATGGCCGATTGGGGAGCGAGCAGTTGGGTATCGACGCAAGCGTCGATGATTCAGGTTTACAAGCGGCTTGGCCATCATTTGGCCCCGAGTGCGATCGCATCGGTCCGATGGCAGTCGTTTGGAGTGTTGCTTCTGGCGGCTTTGGGGGTCATTTTTTTGTGTTTAGGGAACTCGAAGCGGGTCTCTGGGGTTGTTGGAACCAAGAGGCGTATACGGTATTTGACTGGCCGGGATTGGTCTGGTTGGACGTATGGGATGCGATTTATTTTGTTGCAGGCATTTTTTGGATTGTCTGTAGCCTTGGTTGGTTGTTTGATCGATTGGGGTTCGGTTTTGGGTTTTTGGAGTCGCGAGTCGTCGGCAAGGGTGCTCAAGTACTATTGGTTTCGTTGGAACGACGTGGTTTGGCCCTTGGAGTTGGCCGTGGGGCTTGTGTGGTTGGCTTGGGTTTCCCCGCCCAGCCGGGGGGTAAGCGATCGAGTTTGGGCCAGGCAGATTGTGCTTATGCTTGTGGTTTTCTTGGGTGTTTGGGGGCTTTGGGATCGGATTCGAACGCGGGGTAACGATTGGGTGGGCGAGGGAGAGAGGGCCCGGCTGTTGTCCAAGTCCGATGGTTTGGACGAGCAGCTAGTCCATTACGAGGATTGGATAAGGGTTTGCGAGTATGTTCGGAGCAAGACCGAGCCGGGCAGTTTATGGCTAACGCCCAGGAATCAGCAGACCTTCAAGTGGCATACTCAGCGTGGGGAGGTGGCTGCTTGGAAGGACATGCCGCAGGATGCGGCCAGTGTGGTCGAGTGGTTTGAGCGGCTCTCAGAGTGCTATCCGGTCGATTCGGAGCGATCGCTTGAGCCTTGGACGACCGAGAAAATCTTGGAACTCCACAAACGCTATGGTTTTCGATACGTATTGATAGACAGGCGGGTCGGAGGACAGAGCCCGCCGCTTTTACCGATGTTGTACCCGGGCGTTTTGGAGGAGAACTCGACGTTCGCCGTTTTTGAAATTCCGCAACGATGAGTTTCGAGGTTCACGTTTGAACAAGAAAAAACCACAGCCGACGGCGGCAAAACCGGGCAAATCCTCGGGAAAGTCCAAGGTGGGCAAGGCGAGTGCTTCAGGATCGAAGGGATCCGAGGTATCGAAATCCAGCCCCGGCCCGACGTTCAAGAGCGTCTCGGAAAATCGCAGGGCCAAGCATCAGTATGAAATCCTCGACTCGATCGAGTGTGGGATGGTCCTCCATGGCAGTGAGGTCAAGAGTTTGCGGAATGGACGATGCAGCATCGAGGAAGCTTATGCGAGGTTCAAGGATGGGGAGTTATGGCTAGTCGACTGTGAGATTGACGAGTACCGCCAAGCGACCTTTTGGAACCATCCGACCAAGCGGATGCGCAAGTTGTTGTTGCATCGTCGTGAGTTGGCAAGATTTGCTGGTCGGGCCAAGGAGCGTGGACTGACTTTGATCCCTCTGCGGGTTTATTTCACCGAAAGGGCGGTGGCCAAGTGTGTGATCGCATTGTGCAAAGGACGCAAATTGCATGACAAGCGGGAGGTTCTCAAGAAGAACGATGCGAGGCGGGAGATCGACCGAGCGATCAAGCAGCGGTCGAGGCGGGTTTAGTTGGCCAGTAAAGTGGCCAGTAAAGTGGCCGGTAGGTTCAGATTTGCCGTTAGGTGGCCGCTAGAAACGCTCTAGGGCTGGCGATTGGTGCCGCATTTTTGCGGTTTTATTGGTTGCATAGGGCCAAGCGAATGAAAAATTGGAGGGATCGACGATGAGTCAGCAGCAGGACCGAGCGTTGTTAGCCATCCGGGATTTGCAAAAGCATTACGAAGAGCCGGGGGGTGGGCGTTTGACAATATTGGATGTGCCCGAGTTTGACGGTTCGCGTGGCGAGCAGGTCGTCTTGAGGGGCCAGAGCGGGGGGGGCAAGACGACCCTTTTGCATGTGATTTCGGGAATTGTGCATGCCGACAGCGGGTCGATCGAGCTCGAGGGGGTCGACTTGATGGGATTTTCGGAGGCCAAGAGAGACCGGATTCGGGCTACGAAAATGGGGTACGTGTTCCAGACGTTCAATCTTTTGCCCGCCTTTACGGCTTTGGAAAACGTCCGATTGGGGATGAGTTTTGCGCAAGGTGGGATGATGGGCCGAGGGGGATCAGGGGGTAGAAGTGAGCAAGACCGGGCTAAGGAGCTGATGGATCGCGTTGGGCTATCCGACCGTATGCACTATTTGCCAAGCCAGTTATCGGTCGGGCAACAGCAGCGCGTCGCGGTGGCCAGATCGCTGGTGAATCGTCCGATTTTGCTTTTGGCCGATGAACCGACGGCCAATGTCGACCCGGCCAATCAGGATCGGATTGTTGAGTTGATTGCTCAGCAGTGCGAGCAGGAATCCGTGGCGTTGTTGTTGGTGACCCATTCGGACGCCGTGGCGCGTCGCTTTTCGCGGGTCGAACAGTTGTCGATGATCAACCGAGCTTTGCGGCCAAATCCAGCTTAGAGCTCTGATTTCGTTGGCTTTTTTGATTTTCCTATCCGGAAAGAGATGTCCGATGAGTCTTTTATCGATCGCCTTGCGGAATCTGCGATATCGCAAGTTGGCTTCGTTTTTGACCGCCTTGAGCATGGCCTTGGGCGTGGCGTTGGTGGTGTTGGTCTTGACGGTCTCGGGGGTGATCGAAAAGTCCCTCGAGAGGACCAGCAACGTCGGCTACAACTTGATTGTGGGAGCCAAGGGGAGTCCGTTGCAACTGGTGTTTAACACCGTGTTTTTCTTGAGTCAGCCGGTAGAGAACGTCCCTTATTCCTACTACATGGAGTATTTGCCTGGCGATGGCAGGCAAAAGGAATACGCCAGGTTAGGAGGTGAGCTCAAGGAGCCGCAGCGCTCCGGCCTGTATTCGTTTTTGATGCAGGGGGGCTTTGCGATCCCTTTGTGCATGGGGGATTACGTGGGGGAGTTTCGCTGCATCGCCACGACCCCGGATTATTTTGGTTTGCTCAAGCACGGAGACCGCAACGATCAGGGGTATCGCTTTGAGCAGGGTCGGAATTTCCAGGATTACTCCGAGGAGCACGGGTACTTCGAGGCCGTGGTTGGCTCACAGGTCGCAGCGGCGATGGGTTTGAGTCTTGGGGATGAGATTTTTGCATCGCATGGAGCCGAGAGTGGCGAGACCCACGGGCAGGGGTTTCGCGTCGTAGGGATACTCGAGCCGACGGGCAATCCCAACGACCGAGGAGCGTTTGTCAACATCGAGGGTTTTTACTTACTCGAAGGGCATGTGGCCCCCGAACGGGACGAGGAGTCGGGATTGGAGAAGCGTGGCACGGCCCAGGGCCCGGAGCGGGCCGGGATGCTATCGAAGGTACGATTGCCGATCGAGAAGCGAGAGGTCACAGCGATCTTGCTCAAGCCCAATGGATTTGCGGCAATTGGAATGGAAAAGCAGGTCAATAAGACCAAGTTTGCGCAGGCCGTATCTCCGATCGGTCAGATTGAGGGGTTGTTGGGGGTGTTTGTCCGTCCGCTTCGGTGGGCGTTGTTGGCATTGACCAGTTTGGTGGTCATTGTCAGCGCGATCAGCATTTTGGTTAGCATTTACAACAGCATGAACGAGCGCAAGAAGGACATTGCCGTCATGCGAGCCCTGGGAGCATCTCGTGACCACATCACAGCGATCATTTTGCTCGAGTCGCTATTGATTGCGTTGGTCGGTGGATTCGTTGGCTGGTTTGTGGGGCATGCGTTGGGTCCCTTGAGCAATCCATGGACGATGCCGGCGACGGGGGTGAAGATCGATTGGATGTCATTTCAATCGAGTTGGGAGTGGTGGATAGTGCCCGGTTTGGTGCTTGTGGGCACACTTGCCGGAGCGATTCCTGCGATGGCAGCTTATAGGACTCCGGTGTCTCGAAACCTTTAGGAACCGATGGGCCTCGAGAGGTGAAGCAACGGGGCAAAAACGGTTGGAATTGGTGGACAAGCAGGAACCCACGAGACGATAACTGCGGGACCCAACGAGGGTGGCAAGTGATGGGGAATTGGCGTTTTGCAACTTCGAAACCTCCTTCGAATTTTATCCGTTGACAGCGGGGAATGAATCGATACACTTTCGCATCCACTTTGGCACTGCGGGGTGGCAAACTTGGGCTTCGCGCACGTAGCTCAGTTGGTTAGAGCGCGTCGCTGATAACGACGAGGTCCGTGGTTCGAATCCGCGCGTGCGCATCGGTGGGAACACTTCAAGGGAAACCTTGTGGGAAAACACCGGGGGTGTAGCTCAGTTGGGAGAGCATCTGCTTTGCAAGCAGAGGGTCATGGGTTCAAGTCCCTTCACCTCCACTTTGGTTTTTAGATGGGAACGGTTTTCGAAAAGTAGTCGACCTTCAGTAGCGATCCCGTTGGCGGAAAAGCAGCGGCGTGAAGGGGGTGGGCAAAGCGGTCAAACGCGACGAAAACTGGCCTTCGAAAAAACAAGTTGACCGAAATGAAAAATGCGGTTGACACGACGGGGCCGGTAACTTAGAATTCCGCCCCTTGAATGAAACGACGCGAACGACACCGCAAGGCAAGTGAGCGAGTTTCGCAAGGAAACAATTGATCTTTGACAATTTGGTTGGATTGGTAGATGGCATCTAGACGCCAAGCGTTTCGAAAGAAATGGCTTGGGCGACTACAATGTTTGAAGCCGGTTCTGTGATCTTCTAGAGAATTTTTCTAGGTGGGTTTGCAAGGTGACTTGTGGATCTGACGAAGATAATTCGCTAGGGGTTTCTGACCGATTTAAACGAGCGTGAATTAGAGAGCGAATTGGAGGTCGATAGCAAGCCGAGTGCAGCTACGATGAAACGGGCCCTGCGAGGGGTTGGTTTTGTTGAAGTTGGTTTGGTTTGAGATTGAGATTCCGATGGTCAAGTTACTAAGGGCGCACGGGGGATGCCTCGGCATTGAGAGGCGATGAAGAGCGTGGAAGTCTGCGAAAAGCTTGGGGTAACCGACAAACAGGTGATGATCCCGAGATGCTCGAATTAACGTATACTGAATTCATAGGTATACGTGGCCAACCCAGGGAATTGAAACATCTTAGTACCTGGTGGAAAAGAAAGAAAAATCGATTCCGTAAGTAGCGGCGAGCGAAAGCGGAAGAGCCCAAACCGGAGGGGTTTCCTCTCCGGGGTTGTAGGGCCACTCGTATGGGAGTTACAAAGCGACAGCTAGCTGAACAGCTTGGAAAGGCTGACCATAGACGGTGACAGTCCGGTAAGCGAAAGTTGAGCGCCTCCTGAGTGGTACCTGAGTAGGACCATGCACGTGAAACGTGGTCTGAATCTGCGGGGACCATCCCGCAAGGCTAAATACTCCTCGATGACCGATAGTAAACTAAGTACAGCGATGGAAAGGTGAGAAGAACCCCTGTTAGGGGAGGTATGTGAACCTGAAACCGTGCGCTTACAAGCGGTCGGAGCACTATTTGAAGTGTGACGGCGTGCCTTTTGCAAAATGATCCGGCGAGTTAGTGTTTGCAGCGGGTTAAGGCCTTACGGGCTGTAGCCATAGGGAAACCGAGTCTGAATAGGGCGTTTATGTTGCGGGCACTAGGCGCGAAACTGCGTGATCTACCCATGGACAGGTTGAAGCGCGGGTTAAACTGCGTGGAGGACCGAACTCATTTGGGTTGAAAACCGATGGGATGATCTGTGGGGAGGAGTGAAAGTCTAATCAAACGCAGAGATAGCTCGTTCTCTCCGAAATATTTTGAGGGATAGCCTCGAGCCACTATGCAGCGGGGGTAGAGAGACTGAATCGGACGGGGGCCCTTCCTTGGGTACCTCACCGAACCAAACTCCGAATACCGTTGTAACTATCTCGGGAGTCAGTCTGCGGGGGATAAGCTCCGTGGTCAAGAGGGAAACAACCCAGATCGTCGGCTAAGGTCCCAAAGTTCTATTCAGTCACTAAGGAAGTTGAATCTCTGTGACAGCCAGGATGTTGGCTTAGAAGCAGCCACCATTTAAAAAGTGCGTAACAGCTTACTGGTCGAGAGATTCTGCGCCGATAATGAACGGGAGTAAATAGAACACCGAAGCCGCGGGATGCAGCAATGCATCGGTAGGAGAGCGCTGATGGGGAGATACAAGACGTACCGTAAGGAGCGTTGTCGGCCCCATCAGGTGATTATGCCGGAATGAGTAACGATTAAGCAGGTGAGAATCCTGCTCGCCGAATACCTAAGGTTTCCTGGGCAAGGTAAATCCGCCCAGGGTTAGCCGGTACCTTAGTCGAGGCCGAAAGGCGTAGACGATGGATGTACGGTTAATATTCCGTAGCCAATTTTGTGAAGCGATGGAGGGACGGCGTCCGGAGATTCAGCAGTACGACTAGAAATGTCTGTTGGCTCTGACGAGGTGCTTGGTAGGCAAATCCGCCAGGCATAAGCCAAGACAGAGTCACGAGGGCACTTAAGATCCCGAAGTGAATGGAAGGACGTCCAAGAAAAACTTCTAAGCGTTAAAGCAAAGTTGACCGTACTAAAACTGACACAGGTAGGTAAGAAGAGAATTCTAAGGCGCTCGGGAGAACGGTGGTTAAGGAACTCTGCAAAATGGCCCTGTAAGTTCGCGATAAAGGGCGCCTGAGCAATCAGGCCACAGAAAATCGGCACCAGCGACTGTTTATCAAAAACACAGGACTCTGCGAACTCGTAAGAGGAGGTATAGAGTCTGACGCCTGCCCGGTGCTGGTAGGTTAAGGAAGAGGGTTAGCAGCAATGCGAAGCTCGCAACCGAAGCCCCAGTAAACGGCGGCCCTAACTATGAGGGTCCTAAGGTAGCGAAGTTCCTTGTCGGGTAAGTTCCGACCTGCATGAAAGGCGTAACGACTGGTGCACTGTCTCAA